>NC_015865.1:0-335220 GCF_000221185.1 Thermococcus sp. 4557
CTATCTCCAGCAGAGGGCTGAGGCTACGGGCAGGCAGACCACCCAGGAAGTCGCCAGCGGACTGAAGATAGAGGGCGTCACGGGATACGTGAGCAGTGGAAAGATCACCATGCTTGCGATCCAGGTTTCACCGAATGCCGGCAGTGAGGGAATCGACCTCAGCCAGGCCAAGCTCACCATAAGCAACGGTACCAAGCTGGCCGTCCTTAAATACGGGGATAAGGCAGTGAGTATCAATGACAATACGGGTCTAAACGGAAACCTCTTTGACTCTGGAAAAGATCCATGGAGTAGCCTTGACGGGAGTAGCTTTGGACTGATAATAGTCAGGGATGAGGACAACTCCCTCTCTGGTACTTCTCCAACTCTCAACGCAGGGGACATAGTGATACTCGCCGTCAAGGCCGACGCAGTTTTCAGTAGTGGAAGTGGAGTCGGCCCCAGAACGGAGATCACCATCGAACTCAAGCCGGAGTTTGGTGCTCCAGGCTACGCCAAGGTCGTCACCCCCGCCAGCTACGGAACCGACACCATCATAGAACTCAAGTGAGGTGTCTTCCGAATTTTCCTTTTTCCACAACTCTCCTCGCGGGTGATCGGGATGTCGTTTTCGTACCTCAAAAATAAATTCAAAAAGAAAAACGGGGGGGATTCGGCGGATTCCGGGGATAACAGGGAAGTAATAACGCTGGATGAGCTTCAGGAGGAGATCTTTGAAGAACCTGCCACCGGGAAAAACGAGGAAGAGGAGCTCCTGACCCAGGTCATGACCCGTGTGAATGAGATTGAAAACGATATCCCGAGGATAAAGGTGAGTATCGACACCCTCAAGTCCCAGATTAATGAGCTCAGGGAAGAGATAGAGCGCCTTGATCGTGTTATAAAGGATGTCATGGTCCTCTACGAGGTTGTATCACAGCAGATCAACCCGTTTAAAGATGTCGACTCTGCTAACCCCCTGCTGGGCGAGATTCAGGAGCTGAGTGAGGAGATTGAGAATCTGAAGACCGAGATTGCTCACATAAAGGCTGACATGAAGCTTCTCGTGGTTGATGGTGTGGATCTCGACGACCTCATATATGACGTCCTTTCGGAGGGAGGCCTATGATCACCGAGATCGAGATTGACGAAAAACTGAAGCGCCTGAGGGGAAAGGTGCCGAACTTCCTGGTTGATGACCTGAAGGAGAGGCTCATGAAGAAGAGGGACATACTCACCCCCGAGCAGGTCGATAAAATAGTCGACAGGGTGCTCCAGACCTACGCGGGCCAGCTGGAGAGGATCTCGAAGCTCGACAGCCGTGTTGATGAGATTGGTCGTTACCTCGAGGAGATACGCAACCACCTGATGGGCTTTTCTGGTGATCCCAGTAATCAGCGGACGTTTGGGGGAGTATCACAGGAGCCAGGAGGGGGGACCCCGACAGGCGAAGCCTTCGAGACGAATGGTGCGGGTATTGCCACAAAAGTCAGTGAGGGGTCTCCCATCAGTGAGTCTGCGGGCGATGTTTCCGTGCCCCTGAATACCGCTACCCCCAGAACTGTGGAGGTCATGCCTATGGAGAGGGGATTTGAGATACCTCCGGATATTAGGGATGTTTTGATAAGCGCCCCCAGCACCCCTGCCCGGCTTGAGAGGATACCGAACGACATGATCTCTACTATGATGGCCCTGAAGTGGCTCGGCTTTCTCATTGACCGCGTGGGAATGCAGAACCTCGAGAACGTGCTGGAGTTCTATTACTCGATAGGCTGGATATCGGAGGGGGTGCTCAACACCCTGCTCAGGTACGCGGCGGGTATAAGGCCGCACCACAGGGAACCCGACTGGAGACCGGACGAGAGGCTCACCATCCAGGACCACCTGGTGTCCCTGCTCTTCATTGAAAGGCTGAGAGGGGTCAGAATAACCAGGGAGGTACTGGACGCGGTGGAGAGGGAGATGAGACTAATCGGAAAGGTGCTGGACGATATGTACGGGGTTTAGGGGATCCCCATGGGACTCAGCGTTCCTGCGGCTTTCGCGGTAATAGTCACGGCAGCGCTGGTTTCCTTTGGGCTGCTCTACACCTCAGGGGAGAGTGCTTACTCCATGATCCACGAGGCCGGCGAGGACTACAACCAGATGGTGCTCCGTGCGAAGACCGCCGAGCTGGCTCTGTCTTCGTACAACTACACGACGGATGGCACCGTGCTAGTTTATGACATAACGTTCAACCTGACCAACGGGGGAACCACTCTCTCCCCGGCCAGATGGGCCTTCATCTACGACGGCCGGCTCGACGACTCTGATGTCCTGATATCCGGGGATGAGTACCTCCTTCCCGGGGACTCCATGACTGTGACGGTGCAGAACATTCCCAAAGTCGAGCTGGAGGTTCATTCACTCGTTATCAGCACGGAAGTGGGATGCGCCCTCAAGGTCAAATGGGAGTGGGTCGGAAACCGAACCAACGGTTCGCCAAGGGTGATCGGCAGTGCCTGGTACTGCCCCGTGGAGGGATGACGATGGCGGGCTCCGTGGCTTCGGAACTGGTACTTTTCATAACCTCGCTGCTGGTGGCGGGAATGGTGGCGGGGGGACTCTATCTGGTTACTCAGGATATCTCCGACGGCATCGTGGTGAAGGGCAGTTCTGTGGCCACGGCCCTGCGAACGAACTTCGAGATAATAAACGATCCTGAGAACATACCCAGTTCGGGCGGTTCATACGTGTTTTACGTGAGGAACATCGGGAAATCCTCCATCACATTCACCCCCGATTCGGTTATCGTCATGATAGACGGCGTGATAATCCCTCCCTCAAACCTGACCTTCACACCTTCGGGCATTCTGGCCCCCTACGATGTTGGTGAGATACACGTGCCCACGTCCTTCCTCTCATCGGGATATCACAGGATAACGGTCGTTACCGAGAGCGGAAACCGGCGGTCCCTTATATTTAGGATAGGGTGAGGCCAATGAAGTCGCTCCTTGAAATACGGGTACCCAACGACGAGCTCCACAGGCGTCTTGGTGGGGGAATACCCCCCGGCAGCATAGTCCTGGTTGAGGGAGATAGGGGGACTGGCAAGTCCATATTCTCTCAGAGGCTGCTCTACGGCTTCCTCAAAAACGGCCACAGCGCCACCTACGTCTCAAGCCAGTACACCACACCGGAGTTCATAAACCAGATGGAATCCCTGGGATACGGGATAGTCCCCGAGCTGATAAAAAGACGCCTCCTCTTTGTGTCGCTCTATCCCCTCCTAGTTGGGCTCTCCGAGAGGAAGAGATTCCTGAACCGGTTTGTTGGAGAGCCGAGGCTCTGGAAAACTGACGTGATCATAATTGACTCCGTGTCGGCACTCCTATCATCCGATATCGGTGAAGATGAAGCGCGCGAGTTCTCACTCCATCTCAAGAGGGTCAGTGCCCTGGGAAAGGCCATAGTCCTGACGGTGAATCCATCCGACATCGAATCTGACGCGCTGAGGGTATTTGAAGAGGCCTCCACCATGCTGATACGACTCAGTGTGAAGGTCTTCGGAGGCGACCTGAAGAACTCAGCAACCATCGTGAAATACAACAACGCCCCGGGGATCTTTCAGAAGATAATCCCGTTCAGAGTGGAGCCCCGGGTGGGGTTCATTGTCGAGATAGCTGCGGTGGTATGAGATGCCGGTTAAGAAGGACGTCAGCGACACTCTGGACATGGCCGTTGCCCGAAATCCTCATTTAAAGGCGTATATAGACAGCTTTATGAAGAGAACGGGTAAAATGCCCGATTTCCATCCGCAAATAACCCGTGACATGGGGGACATCAAGTACCCCAACATAATATACCCGGTGGGCGATCCGATATTCATCCACATTTACGGGGATATGCATACCGAGAGGCGGTACCTGGTCGTGGAACCCAGAATATCTGGCCCTGAGGAGGAGGCAAAATACGAGATTCTCAAGGACAAAATTCTCGAGCTTGCCCCCCAAAGGAAGATACCGGAGGACAGCGAGGAGTTCGAGCGCTTTCTGGATGAGCTGATTGATGATGCGGTTTCAAAACTCTCCAGGGGCCTCCCCTTCAGGAAAAAGACCTCATTTACCCCCCAGGAGATAATGAAGTTCCGCTATCTCCTCAAGAGGGATATAGTGGGAATCGGCCCCCTCGAGCCCCTCATGCGCGACCCGTACATCGAGGATATCCACATCATCGGTGCCAACTACGTCTCCCTCATCCACAAGATATTCGACGCGATGGAGACCAACATAACCTTCGGCGACAACCTCCGCCTAGCGGACTATTTCAAGAACCTCAGCGAGAGGATGGGGCGGCCCGTCAGCGACAAGAACCCGATCGTTGACGGAACCCTGCCGGATGGCTCGCGTATCAACATAATCTACTCGCCCGACATCAGCATCCAGGGCCCGAGCGCAACTATCCGTAAGTTCTCGGCGACGCCGCTCAGCGTCGTCCAGCTCGTTAAGTGGAACACCTTCTCGGCGGAGGTCGCTGCTTACCTCTGGCTGGCCCTTGAGTACGGTATGAGCGTCTTCGTCTGCGGCGAGACGGCGAGCGGAAAGACCACGACGCTCAATTCAATCATCCCGTTTATTAAACCAGACGCTAAAATCTACACCGCCGAGGACACCCCCGAGGTTGTCGTTCCACACAAGAACTGGCAGAGGCTCACCACCAGGGAGCGCGGGCCGGAGGAGAGCAGAGTTACGCTCTTTGACCTCCTGAAGGCGGCATTGCGTTCAAGGCCGAACTACATAGTTGTCGGTGAGATACGCGGAGCCGAAGGTGCCATAGCATTTCAGGCGATGCAGACGGGTCATCCTGTTATGGCGACGTTCCACGCGGGCGACGTCAGGAAGATGATACAGCGTTTCACCGGCTCGCCGATAAACATCCCCGTGACGTTCATAGACAACCTCAACATAGCTCTCTTCCAGCAGGCGGTCTACGTCCGCGGCAGGTTCCTGAGGAGGGTTCTGAGCGTCGTTGAGATTGAGGGTTACTACGAGGAGCTGGGCGGTGTTGCGACGAGGAACGTCTTCGAGTGGGACTCGGTGACGGACAGGCACATCTTCCGCGGAATGAACAACTCTTACATCCTGGAGAGGAAGATCGCTGAAGTTGCCGGCTACGAGGATCCTAAGGAGATATACAACGAGCTCTTTCTGAGGGCGAGGATAATCAAGAGGATGGCCGAGCTGGGGATAACCAACTACCACGATGTCCATCGCGAGATAAAGGCGTTCTATGAGAAGGGAATAGAGGGGCTGAGCTTCAGGCTGTGAGGTGATTGGGATGGTGGGGGAGAAGGCGGGAATCCTGGTGCAGTCGGGCGTCACCATGCGCGAGTACCTCCGGAAGGTGCTTCTTCCCAGTCTTGTGGGGGCGGTGGTACTCTTTGTGGCGGTCTCGGCCCTCCGGAATTTCGCGTCTCTGTCGAGGACGGTTCTCTTCGCCCTCTACGCAATCCCCCTCCTCCCACTCCTCTACGCCATAGGATATCCCTACGCCAAGGTCAGCGGCAGGAAAGTCCAGATAAACTCGAAGATACCGTATTTTGCAACGTATTTTGCGGTACTCTCGACGAGTGACGTTAGCAGGAGCGAGCTCATCTGGAATCTGGCCACCGAGAAGATTCTGGAGCCGATAGCGAGCGACATGAAGAAGGTTTACTACCTGATAGCCAGGCTCCACAGGGGAATGCCTGAGGCCCTGAGGTTCCTTGCCAGGAGGACGCCCAGCAAGGTCTTCGCGGACTTCCTTGACAGGCTGGCTTACTCCCTGGACAGCGGTGTTGACCTCAAGGAGTACCTCCTTCAGGAGCAGAAGACCGTCATGGATGACTACGAGACCTTCTACGAGGGTGCCCTCTACGACCTCGACGTCTTCAAGGAGGTGTACTCATCCCTCATCATATCCGTCGTTTTCATGGTCACGTTCATCATCATCGGACCGATACTAACCGGACAGGATATAGTCAGCCTGAGTGCTTTCATGTTCGTCCTAGTCCTGGCAACGGAGATCGGTATAATGCTGGTTATAAAATATAAGATGCCCGAGGACAGGATATGGGCGGAATACGCTATGACGCCCGAACGGAGGGGCAGGTTCCTGAAGGCCGCTATGGTGTCCTTTGGGGGGAGCCTGGTGGTTTCCATCGCGGTGGTGCTCCTCCTGCGGCCGCGCTTTGATGTCCCGCTTCTCGTCCAGATCGCCGTGGGTCTGACCCCCATGATGTACGTGGGTAAGGTTCTGGATAGGGAGGAGAAAAACATCCTTCTGAAGGATGAAAACTTTCCTGCCTTCATGAGAAGCCTGAGTTCTTCCCTTGCGGCTAGTGGGGCGGCCCTTCCGCTCGTCCTCAAGTATCTGAGCGCCCACGACTTCGGCGTCCTCACACGGGACATAAGAAACCTCTACCGCAGGGTGTCAATGAGGATAAGTAACGACAGGTCGTGGCGCTACTTCACGATTGACACCGGGAGCTGGCTGATAGGTATGTTTTCGGAAATATTCAACAAGAGTATAAAGCTGGGCGCCGAACCGGACTACGTTGGAATGGTCATCTCACGGAACTTTGAACGGCTCATCAGGCTCAGACGGAAGCGTGCACAGACCGTGGCCAGCTTTAGGGGTGTTATCTATGGTGTGACGGGCGCATTTGCCTTCTCCGTGGCCTCCGCCTTCCAGGTCGCCGTTTACATGAACCAGCTGTTCTCCAATCTGTCCATTCAGGGCGATCTCCTTCAGAGCATAATCTTCGTGCCGTCGAAGGCGGGGCTGGAGCTGACGGAGTACATTTTGATACTTATCCTTCTCGTCCATTCCCTCATCTCGGCCCTTTCGATAAAGTTTGCCGATGGGGGGCATGTGGGAATCACCGTTTACTACTTCGTCGTGCTGGTATGGCTCTCCGCCATCGGCCAGTACCTCGGTACTGTGGTCATGGGCAAGATGATGACCTTCTCCTCCTTAGTCGCGGTCCTGACAGGATCTCTGGGGGTGATGCTGTGAAAAAGCTCATTATCCTGGTCTTCGTTGTGCTTCTTCTTCCCAGCGTATCGGCGGATTCTTCAATAACCGGCTGGTTCAGCTATCCATTCACCATAGATCCCGGGACTGGGGAAGTGCGGGTTGGTGACGTATCGTTGGATGACGGTTCGGTGCTGGTGTACCCTGGGGGCTATTCCACCGGTATGAGTGTCCTTCACGTTGGGGAGAGTCTCGCGTGGAATGATCGCGAGTTTGACTTTCATGGGGGCGTCTACTCGGGGGACTTCACGTATCTCAACGTCTCTTACCTCTTTCCGTACCTCTTAGAAGGAAAAGAGCTGCTCTTTGGGCGCTACAGGATGGTTTTGGAGTCCGTTGATGAGAAGACAGCCACTCTGAATGTTTCTCTCGGAGATGGGTCAGCCGAACTCACCCTCACACAGGGTAAAGACGCGTCCATCGGGAACCTTCGGATATCCGCCACCCTGATGCCGGTTCTCTTCGACGGCTATCTCAGGAGGGGCAGGGCTGTTCGGGTGGGAGGATGGTTCGTGGAATTCGGCAACTACACCGTGACCTCGCGGGGAGGTGAGCTTGAGGAGATCGTTGAGGTTTTTGTAAACAAGAAGAGATATCTGGCAGAACCGGGGGACACGATAGAAGTGGATGGATTGGTAATAAACGTGGGCGACCTCGTGGGCTCCGAGTATTTGAAGGTGCGCTTAAGGCTCAGGGGCGCTTATCTCGATGTGGACGTCCTTCCGTCCTTTGAGGGCTGGCTCAGTGAGGGCAAGGCGGAAAAGCTCGGTCCGTACATCATCCGCGTGGAGAAAGTGCTCGATGACGGTGGATACGTCTCGATAAGAAACCCCTGCGGCAGGGTTCTGCGTTCGGGCTTCGTTTACGCAGGCAACGTTTCGTCCGGAATATACTATGGCGGCCTCCTTCTGGGCGCAACAGGCACCAAACTGAGCGGGGGCACGCGGGAGCTCCACATCGTTGCCTTCCTCAACGACGCAGATGTTCCTGAGCCTGGCGATGCGGCCATGCTTAACGTCTCCCTCGACGCGCCAGACAATGCAACACAGCTGCAGCCCTTCGAGGCGAGGATCGTGATAACGAACACCGGCCCCGGGGAGGTACGGTACATTGAGGTGATCCCGAACTTCACGTCGGGCTTTAGAATCCTCAGTGACTATCCGGAATACATCGCGAGCATCCCGAAAGGTGGTAGGGTTGAGTTTTCCATGACCATCGTTCCTGTGAAGGCGGGCAACCTCACCCTTGGCGACGTGGCCATCGTCGGGCACGCACCCTACGACCTCTCCTGCTACGGGATGGGGGAGATGACGTTCACCTCGGAGAGAAGGGTCGTGCACGTAAGGAATGCTGAGGTTAAATACGCGGTCGCGGTGAAGGCCCTGAACGGAACCGTCGGGACGGGGATCCCGTTGAACATCACTGTGACGAACACGGGCAACACAGGTCTTCCCTTCAACATCACAGTTGCCCTGCCCGAAGGCTTCGCCGCCATCGCCAGGAACTTCACGATTAACGGGAAGTGGTTGAGGGGAAGCGACAGTCTTGGCGCCGGGGAGAGCAGGATGTACTCAATGGAGATAGTCCCCCTGGCCCCGGGGGAGTACACGATAACCGCCGGCGTTGAGAGTGGTGGTAATGTGTTCTACAACTCAACCCGAATAGTCGTGGGCCCGCAGCCCACCTCTAGTGCTGATACTGCGGAGGATGTCCCCACACCCCCTGCCCCAGGGAATGCAACGACGTTCGGAAACGGCACCAACACGACCTGTGAGCCGGAGGTGGTTACCAAAGTGGTGACTGTCCCTGTTACCTCAAACACCACCTGTGGGGATGAGGCAAAAACCGGGATATCCCCCGGGGGGAAGCTCCTATACGCGGTCGGTTCCTTTGTCGCCGGAATGGTCTTTATACTCCTCCTTGCGTGGATAGCGGCCAGACTGGAGGAGAGGTAACGTGAAACCTTATAATTTCCGTGAATCAACTTCCCCCGGTGAGCCTATGAGAGCACTGGTTGGAACCGCCGTTGACTTCGAGTCGGCCAGAGAGAACGTCGCGGTCATAGTGGAAGACGGGTTCATCCGGGACGTCGTTCCCCGGGAAAGGGTCGGTGAATACGCCGTCGATGAAGTTTACGGGGGAGACGGCTACATAATCCTGCCAGGCCTGGTCAACGCCCACACCCACACCGCCATGTCGAAGTTCCGGGGCCTTGGTGAGGATGTGCCCATAGAGAGGTGGCTCAGTGATGTCATATGGCCCGCGGAGCTGGAGTGGGAACCAGAGGACGTTCGCCGCTGGGCGCTCCTTGGGATGGCTGAGGCGCTGGCCAACGGTTCGACGACGATAAACGACCACTACTTCTTCGCCGACGAAATAGCGAAGGCCGCCCGGGAGCTCGGGATAAGGGCCTTCATCGGCCAGACCGTTATGGATACGATTGACTTCCCCATAGCCGCGCCCGAGGAGGGCTTCAGGTTCTTTAAGGACTGGGTGGGGAAGGATGAGCTCGTGACCCCCACCCTCGCGCCCCACGCCACCAACACGGTGTCCCTTGAGCTGATGAGGGAAATCGGCGAGTTCGCCCGCGGTAGGAACGCCCTGATTCACGTTCACCTCTCCCAGAGCATGGGGGAGGTGCGGGAGGTCAAACACCGCTACGGCCTCTCTCCCGCGGAATACCTCGAAAGGGCCGGCGTACTTGGGGACAACCTTATCGGCGTCCACGGCATCTATCTGAGCGATTCAGAGGTTTCCCTCTACGCGAAAAGCGGTGCGACGCTCGTCCATTGCTCCCTGAGCATGGCAAAGCTTGAGGGAAGGATAGCCCCGATAATAGAACTCTTTGAGAGGGGAACGAACATTGCCCTCGGAAACGACTCCCCGAATCCGGTGGGCCTGATGGACATGTTCACGGAGATGCGCTTCGCGGCGGTTCTGAACAAGGTCTGGAGGAGAAGAACCGACGTCGCCTCTGCGAGGGAGGTTTTCCGCTGGGCCACGGTCGGGGGTGCAAATGCCCTCGGACTGAGGGCGGGCCTCATAAAGCCCGGCTACCTTGCGGATCTGGTCCTGATAAACGCCAGAAAGGCCCAGTTCCTCCCCGGGGAGAACCCGCACTCCCATGTGGTTTACTCGGCCCGGGGAAGCGATGTCGAGCTGGTCATGGTGAACGGAGAGGTCGTTTACAGAAACGGCCTGTTCACGAAACTTGGAAAAAGGATGGAGGATCTGTGGGCGGAGTTCAGACCTTCCTGACCATGAGCTTGACGCCGTCAACATTGACGACCTCAACGGTGTCGCCGATTCCGGGCTTCTCGTCTCCCTCGGCCAGCGCTATCCACCTATCTCCCTCAAGCTCGACGATGTAGTGGTCTTTTCCTATTTCAACCACCTTCCCGCGCTTGCCTTTCAGCTCGAAGGTGTACTTGCCCTTTCCGGCGTCCTGGACGTCCTTTCTTACGTAGCGGCTAACGATTATGTACGATACTACCGCCGCTATGAGGGCCGCGACGAAGCTCTCGGTGAAGTTCACCCCGAACCCCATCAGGAGCCCCATGACGACCATCGCTATTCCGATCGGGGTTATGAACGCGGTAACCATCATGTCCAGGGCTATCACGAGGAGGCCGAGGATAAGAAGGGAAATCGGGAGCGCTTCCATGCCCACCACCATCAAAAATTAAGAAAAGGCCTTTAAGCCTTTTCCGGGTTCAAATCTGAGTTACCTTCACCAGACTCGGAGGGAGTCACTTCCCTCCCGCCATCGCCGCTGGAAGGTTCCGGCGTCTCAGGCATCGGGATGTCCCTCACCTTCTGGAGTATCCTCAGCAGTCCGATTAGGGACTCGGTGTCGTAGGGTACGATAAGGTTGCCCTGCCTTCCGAGTTCGGGGAGCTTCTCGATGTACTGGAGGGCGAGGTACTTCTCGTCGGCCATCGAGAGCGCCTCGAGGACCTTCCGTATTGCCTCGGCCTGACCCTCGGCGACGAGTATCTGCCTCTGCTTCTCACCCTCGGCCCGGAGTATGGCTGCCTGTTTTTCACCCTCGGCTTTCTTTATCTTGCTCTCCCTCTCACCCTCCGCGAGGAGTATCATGGCCCTCTTCTCACGCTCTGCCGTCATCTGCTTGGCCATCGCGTCCTGAATGTCCTTTGGCGGGTCTATGCGCTGTATCTCAACGCGGGTTATCTTGACACCCCAGCGGTCGGTTATCTTGTCAAGCTCCTCGCGCAGCTTGGCGTTGATTATGTCCCTGCCGCTGAGGGTTTCGTCGAGCTCCATCTCACCGATGATGGCACGGAGGTTGGTCTGGGCGAGCTTGATGATGGCCATCAGGAAGTTGCTGACGTTGTAAACGACCTTGACGGGGTCGAGTATCTGGTAGTAAACGATGGCATCGACGGTGACGACGACGTTGTCCTTACAGATGACCTCCTGCGGCGGCACATCGACGACGTGCTCGCGCATGTCCACGACCTTGACGCGCTCCATGAAGGGTATTATGAAGTGTATTCCCGGCTCCAGGATTCTGTTGAACTTTCCGAGCCTCTCGACGAGACCCTTCTGGTACGGGCGGATAACCTTCACGCTCAGCAGGAGCATTATCAAAAGGAACACTCCAATTACGATAAGCGCTGCTCCGGCAAAGGCCCCCATTACCATCGCCTCCAGTTAGTCCTCAAACTTGAGAAAATTGAAGTTCTTATAAGGATTTCTATTGAACTCAGAGCTTTTGTTATGGTAGCAGCCATACGTGAGATCTATCAATTAATAAAACATTTTAGAAAATTTTATGATGCTAACAATAGTTTCTCTATAGTCCTGTCATCTCCTTTATTGTGCTAATAATTCTATTTTTGGTACTCTGGTATTCCTCTTTAAGCTCAATTATCTTGTGAAGCTCTCTTTCGATGCTTTCGAGGAGTTCCACGGCCTCTTTCCTTTCCTTCTTCCTGCGTACCTTTTCGTTTGCGGTCTCTATCATCGACTTAAGCTCTTCGTAGACGGGCAAAGCCTCCTCGGGAAGTTCCGACGGCGAGATTTTTGAGTATTCTTTCCTGAGAACTTTCAGGCGTTTTTTGGGAGGCAGCTTACTCAAGTCCATCTCGCTTTCTCCGGAATCCTCCACCTGGAACATTGTAAACGTGTCGGGAGGTAGCACAAGGAGGAGAACCGAGGGTAAAAGCGTCATAAGAACTCCAAAAATCATGATATCCCAATCATACAAGTTCCATCCCTCACAGATTATTAAGAAAAGTAAGAATGTGATGGGAAAAACTATAGTGGCATATTTTATTTTGGGGCTACGAACTGGGAGGATGGAGAAGGCGGGCATCATAAGCAGAATGTACGTGAGTTCATGCCATCTCAAAGGACTTTGGGTGATATACAATACGAAAGCTAGGAATGAAACAATTAATAGGACTGATAAGGTCTTGGTGGACGATTTCAAAGCTTTCCAGTGAAGGACCTCCTCGATCATTGGTAGTTCCCAAGCCAAGAGCATCGAGGCAAATGAGATTATAAACTTTCCATTTGGAGGAAATTGAGGAGACGGTGGAAATATCAATACGTGATATTTCATAATTGAGATGATGGTGAGCATCTGGAAAGCCAACGCAAAAAAGGCTAAAAGAATTGAGGCAATTTTCCTGATTTTCGAACCAATTCCCAGAATGTAACACGCTATAAAACCAAACATACCCATAAACGAAGCGAGGGGAATAACATGGCCTCCATATCTAGGCCATAATCCGCCTATAGGAGTAGAAAGTACATTCCAAAGTGCCAAAAGCATGGCTAAAAGTGGTCCAAAATACGAAGGGGAGTAATAGTAATACAGATGCCGTAATACATAAACTGTCAGTATGTTGATTATGACCAGTGCAAATATCGGTAGGTACCCCGAAGTGTTTTTTGCCCTGTCAGTGAGTTTGAGAATCGGAAAGATGAACATTAAAACAGTTGCCAAATAGAACATAAGGGACATCCAAGTCATGCCCCAACTTTTGAATTCTTTGAAAATCTCAAGTACTGTGAGGAAAATTAGGACGAAAAAATATCCAAGGACAACATTTTTTCGGTTCATCCGGAACCCCTCCATTTTTTATCCTCCAAACTCCTCCGCCCACTTCTCGTACCTCTCGATCTCCTTCCTCGTCAGTGGGGACTTGATCCTCTTGAAGGCCTTCTCGAAATCTCTCATTTCAAGAGGCCGGGTTCTCAGTTCGATTTCACCGTCAAGTATCTCAGAAACGGCTTCTAGGTCCTCCAGTTCCGGGTTTTCCTCAACCAGCATACTCTGAATGGCCAGGTTGCACAGGTTCGCTACCTCCCTCCCTGAGTACAGCCGTCTAACGCTCTCCTCTGCTATCGCATCGAGGTCGAGCCTGCTTATGTCCAAACCCTTGGTGTGTATCCTCACAATCTCTTTGATGGCCTCCTTATCGGGTAGTGGCACGTAAATCCTCAGTGGAAACCTTGAGAGTAGCGCCTCGTCAAGGTCCCAGGGGGTGTTGGTGGATGCGAGTGTAAGGACGAATCCCTCCGCTCTTCCCTTAAAGCCATCTATCTCCGACAGGAGGGTCGCCAGGGTTCTCCGCGTTGTCTCGTGAACGCTCTCTCTTTTCAGACTGAGTGCATCAACCTCATCGATGAAAACTATACTGGGAGCCTTCTCCCTCGCCAGTCTGTACAAAGCCGTTATCAGCTTTGAGGATTCACCATAGTACTTGCTGAGTACGTCCGAAGCTTTGACGTTGAAGAACGTGGCCTTTAAACTCCCCGCCGCCGCGGAAGCGAGGAGTGTCTTACCTGTGCCGGGTGGGCCGAAGAGGAGAATTCCTTTCCACGGCTTTATGGCATCGGGTCTCTTTGCGAAGGCTATGGCAACGTTCCGTGCCAGCAATCTCTTGACTTCCTCCAGCCCCCCTATGTCCTTCCACGTGACGGTAGAACTGGCTATCAGCCCCTCCACCTGCGCCATGTATTCATCGGTGGATGCTCCCCCTTTGATGCTGCCCCCTGTTCCACGGGGTGATGGAGTTTTGAGTTCCTCCGCGGCCTCTTCCCAGCGCCTTGCCTTCTCCAGGTAGAATTCTCTCCTGTCAGGCATCTTGTCCGCCAGTGCCTTCAGAATCCCTGCGCACTTGAGGGCGTACTCTCTGGCTCCTTCTATGTTGCCCCTCGCCAGCTCCGCCTCATACTCCTTTCTGCATTCCTCAAAAAGAGAAAGATAGAGGGACTTCATCTCAACCCCTCATCATATCCTCTATCTGTTTCAGTCTGGTTTTGGGTTCTAGGTCGGAGGATGCGGAGGCCTCAAATAACGATGCGGTCTCCTCGAGGCTCTCCGCGTCGAACTCACCGGTTAAGATGCTCTCACTTGTAAGGTCGAGCATCGTGCTGAGGGCCTCGTCAAGACCCTCCACTTTTGTCATGGCCTTTTCAAACTCAACCTGCATCTTGGCTACGTCCTCGGCCCCGGGCCCTTCCGCTATGCTCTCCACGATGTCCCTGCTAAACTGAATGAAGTTTGCAGAGACCTTCACCAGTTCTCTCTGAATCTCGGCTTCCTCCATGAGGAGCAGCAGCCTCTTGGCCTGCTTTATCCGCTCCTCAAGGGCGAGATACTTCATGGCGCTCCTCTTCAGCAGTGCTTCATCGCCAAGCTTTGCTGCTTCCTTACCCTGGAGGAAAATTTTACGCTTCAGGTTTTCGAGGTTGTTTATGTACTGCTTCAGGGCCATTTTGGCCTTCCGCATACGAACCTTGCGCTCGATTTCCTTTTCCTCTTTGGACTTCCAAAACCTCACCATTTTGAATCCTCCATACAGTTATCATCATTCATCACAGCATTAACATATGTTAGGCATCGGACGATTCATTAGTTTCTCCAGATGAGGAAATTCCCTGTGAAAGCATCTTTCTAATGTCTTCCTCCAGGTTTCTTTTGAGGTCCTGGTAGTCTTGCATTGTCCTTTTCAATTCTCTGAGCTTTATCCACAGCTCTTTAATTGCCTTCTCTCTTTCACTGCCTTTGGTCTTTTTCAATGTGTGTAAAGCGGCCTCGGCCTCCCGGTATGTTACAACGGCTTCTTCGGGGAGCATGGAGGGACGGATCGAGTTGAATTCTCTCTCCAGGAGCTTTGTCTCGTTTGGCTTCCCGTGGAGCTTTATTCCCACCATCAGGCCTAGAACCATAACTGCAGCGCCGATTATGTAAATGCTACTCGGCGTGCCTTCCGTAGCGTTTCCGTAATTTGGGCTGATGGTGGCTTCTTCCATTCCCTCCGTTTCTGAAGCTTCTTTGGTTTCTTTTACCGTTTCCAGGGGTGTTAATTCCACGTTTATCTCCTTTGTCTCTCCTGCTTCAATTTTGATGGACGTTTTGTAGGCCTGGTATCCATCGTCCTCTACCGTTACTTCGTAGGCTCCCGCCTGTACTTTGTACTCTGTTATGGGGGTGTTGCCGATGTACGTGCCATCAAGATACACCCTGGCCCCGCTCGGCTCAGATGTCACCGTTACGTACCCTACGGGTGTAAGGCTCGCGGAAATCCCGGTCGTTTCACCTGCCCTAACTTCAATTCTGTCCTCGTACTCTTCGTATCCATCAAGGGTCACCCTGACGGTGTATGTTCCTGGGTCTAATTGGAGCTCAAGCGGTGTTCTCCCAGCGTTTTCGTCGTTGATGTATACCTCTGCTCCGGAGGGTGTTGATGTCACCTTTAATACTCCCCACGATGGGGTAAGCTGGGCATGTATCAG
This sequence comes from Thermococcus sp. 4557, assembly GCF_000221185.1. Taxonomy (NCBI): domain Archaea; kingdom Methanobacteriati; phylum Methanobacteriota; class Thermococci; order Thermococcales; family Thermococcaceae; genus Thermococcus; species Thermococcus sp. 4557. The sequence goes on from NC_015865.1 coordinate 15,805, forward strand.
GTATTCCTGACCTGGAACCACTGTTATTCTCTTTTCATATACCTGATATTTGGGCAGTTTTACCTCAATCCAATACTTTCCGGGGTTTAGACTGTACCCGTCTATGGGTGTTTTGCCGATGTAGGTTCCATTTACGTATACCTCCGCGCCGGAGGGTTCTGATTTTATTCTGAGCTTGCCCGGTTTTGGTTTAAGATTGACGGAGATTTCCTTAGTGTCACTGGCCTTTACGGTGACCGTTGTTGAGTACTCAAAATATCCATCCAGGACGAGTTTTACCCGGTATGTTCCAGGGGGAAGTTCGTAGGTTATGGGAGTTCTACCGATGTAATCTCCGTCTACGTAAACTTTGGCGTTTGATGGTGTTGATTCAACCTTGAGTTTCCCCACTATCCTCTCTAGACTTGCGTATAGGGTCTTGTATTCCCCCGTCTCGAGTACGACCGTTGTGTTGTAGGGCCTGTATCCCTCCTTAGCAACTACAATTTCGTGGGTTCCGGAGGGGAGTTCAACGGTGAGGGGAGTCTTTCCCCGATATTCGCCGTCTATATAAACGGCTGCATCACTGGGGTCTGACGATATCCTCAGGGTGGCCGTGTCGCTAACTACGGTATAGCCATCGTCGAGGTAAAAGCGCAGCCTGACTGACACGTCTCCCGAGATCCCCATGAACACGTCGAGAGGCTCCACGTCAAATCCGTGGGAGGTGTCTCCATACAGCCGTTCTTTCAGATGAACCGTGTACATCACGGGACTTCCCTGGGGTAGGGCCTGGAACTTGAATATGACCTTCTCGTTGATGAGGTCCACGTCATAAATTGTAATTCTGTAGAGATCCTCACCCGTGTACGTGTTTCTTATTATCAATGCGTCCCCGACATGATACCACTCTTCCATTGTTGTTTCGGGGGATACAGGTGGAAGGAACAGGGAGGAGAGCACGATTAACAGTACCACCATACCCTTTTTCATCGCCTTCACCGTTGCCATAGTTTAACGGCCACCGGAGTACGTATCAAATGTGAGGACACGAACTCCATCTGTTCCCAAAGTTCCGCCATCCACCTCTCTTCCGATCACTGTCCCGATGTTTCTCCTCCTGGCCAGCTCAACGAGGACATCCGTCACGACGGTTGGCACTATCAGAACCCTCCCCGTAACCGGCTGGGTGTTGAGCCTTACCACCATAGAAACCACACTATCTATCGCCACGGGCTGAAATTCCTCATCGAGTAGCACCGCAACATGATTCTTGCGGGCGTGGTCAATGTATCTTAGAATGTGAACTTTCCCATCGTTTTCACCTTTTTGCCGTGCCCCTATAGCCGAAGAACTTGGGGCGGGCACTGTCACTTCCCCGAGGCCTGGAGTTTCCAGGAGCTCCGATATTGCGCCCGTGACGGTTTTTTTCAGTGCTATGTACTCTCCTGTCAGAACCTCAAGCCGCGAGATCTCCACCTCGATGCTTTCGAGGATCTTTGAGGCTCCTTCCTTGTTGCCCCTCCTGATGAGCTTCCCGGCGTGTTGAATGAGTGCCAACGCCCCTATGAGACCCTCTTTGCCCTCCTCAGGAACCCTGTCCTTCAGAGAATCGAGGCGCCCCCTCAGCTCCCGGAGCCTTTTCTCTTCCTTCGATGGCAAAATGGAGGAAAAAATGCCCATTACGGGCACCCCTCAGTGGCGGTAGAGGACCACCGTTATGTTGTCGTCGCTTCCGTAACCGTAGGCCTTTTCCACCAGTATCTTCACGGCTTCTTCGAGGGACGGGGCGGCGAGGACGGTTCTGGCTATCTCGCTATCCGGAAGGGCATCGCTGAGGCCGTCAGAGCACAGGAGCAGGTAATCGCCCTTCTGAATGCCCACTTTCTTTATGTCGTTCCTTCCAATGGTTATGGTCTGGGAAATGCCCAGGGCCTTAGTTATAACGTTCTTCTGAGGGTGTTTTCTGGCCTCCTCAGGCGTTATCTCGCCCTTGTCTATGAGCTCCTGGACGAGAGAATGATCTTTAGTAATCCTCTTTATGCTTCCATCGGGCCGTATCAGGTAGGTTCTGCTGTCACCTATGTTGGCAACCGTCGCTGTGTTGCCCCGGACTATAGCCGCAGTCAGGGTGGTTCCCATGTTGTACCACTCCGGGTGCGCCGGGTCGTGTCCCATCTGGTAGATTACCTCGTTGGCCCTCTTTATGGCCTCCCTGAAGACCTCCTCGGGGTCGGCGAACTTGTTGTGCTTCAGAGTTTCCTTGAGTATCTCGGTTGCTTTTTTGCTCGCCACCTCGCCTGCGAGATGCCCACCCATACCATCGGCGACCGCCAGGAGTATGTTGCCGCCTACCTTCTCGACAATGTAGGCATCCTCGTTGTTCTGCCTGCGTCCTATGTAGCTCTTGGCCGCCACGTGCTTTGTTATGTCCACGTTAAGGGTCTGCTTGTAGGGAGCTATCCTGAGGTTGAGCACCTCGTATTCTGACAGGAACTTCTCCTTCAGGGTGAGGGGCCTTCTGTAATCACCCCTCTCAAACGCCGCCCGGGCCTCACTAACGAGCCTCCTCATCTCACTCAGCTTCCTTGTTACACCTTCATCCGTCAGCAGGTTGAGCGATTCGAGTTCCTTCTGGAGGCGTTCTATGATATCTTCCATGATTTCAACCGCTTCCCTCGCCCGATCCACGCGCTTCTTGTCCTGGTACTTGGTGTATCCGATGTATCCCCCGTAGCCCAGGCCAGCCAGGAGGAGCAGTGCAATCACTGCCAGGAGAACCTTGTTCCAGGTGTATCTGCTCTCGGCATCATCAATCGACTTGCTGGCGTCGTTCAGCAAGCTCTCCACTTGGGCCACACTGGCGGTGGGTTGTCCCTGACCCCCTGTCTCTTTGCTGATGACTGATATTGCGGATTCAAACTCGTTCACGGCCGCTATGAGGCCATTCGCATCCTGGGCGTTCTGAGCTTTGAGGTACGCTTTTTGAGCTTTAAGTTGCATGTTCAAAACTATTAGGCTTGCATTAACCTGATTGAGTTTTTCCTCGGCTTCTCTTAGCTTGTCGTCCGCGCTTATGATCGATATGGCCGGCTTATTCTTTCTGGCCTTCTCGAGTCTCTTCTGAACCTGCTCGTACCTCTTTTCCAGTTCTTTGAGCTTCTTCTCGTCCACATTGGTCCCATTTGCACCGAGCTTCTTCTTCATATGCTCCAGGATTATCTCCTTGATAGCATTGAACTTGCCGCCTTCAATGACTTCAACCGCCAGCGAGATGGCGTTATCGTAGTTCTCCTTTGAGAGCGCCGTCTTAGCATTCTTGAGCTTGGATTCGAGGGGCGGTATTATGGTGTTGTAGTAATCGGAATATTTTGGTAGAAGTTTTCCATAATCTCTCTTCAGTTGCCTTATTTCTTCGTCAGCTTTCCCGACGAGGCACTCCGCTAGGGGGTTTTTGACGTTTTCCAGGGCGTTGAAAGCGGACTTCGCGTATGATATTGCTTCCGCTATCTTATTCTGGGACAAGCTCTCCTTCGCTCGGTCTAGCTGTTGATTGGCGGTTTTCAAGTCGTTCTCGAGGGTTTTCTGACCGGTCGTTCCGGTGCAGTATTTAGTGATGTAGCCGTTGTATGTGTTGTAATCCGCTTGAAGTGCGTTCAGCTTGCCAGACACTATCTCCCTGATGCGGCTCATGACTTCGTTAATGGTGGTGTTGGCCTGGGAAACGTTGCCCGCGTTCAACAGTTTCCTGGCAAATGTAATATTGCCTTCAATGCTGCTTAGGGTCTTGTTGTCCACGTCGAGGAACTTCCTGTTTTCCTTGATCGCCTGGAGCGCGCTTTCGGCGGAGGTAATCTTCTTCTCGACCTCGTTTGAAGCGGCGGGGCACTTTTCAATATCGCCCTTAATCTTGTCCAGCTTCCATCTAACCTCCAAAAGCTTGGACAGGGCGTCTGAGAATTTTGAATGATCATTGTTGCCTTCGCTTATCAGCTTGTCTATCTGATCAAGGAGCGATTTTACCTCATTGAGGTCGCTTTGGATCCCTTTTGAAACCTTCTTATCGCTGCACGCTTTAGCATCCTTTGAGAGCTGGGTGTACTCTTTATTGAGGTCCTTCGTGATGTTGTTCATAAGCTCCTTAAGGGGGTTCCAGAAGTAGTTTATCAGGGTCGCGTTGGCGCTCTCTAAATCCCCGCTGTTCAGCTGCTCTCTTGCAGTGGTTATGCTCTGGTTCAGCTTTTGGATCTCCTTCACTGACACGTTCAGGGCGGTTTTGTTCTCGTTCAGGGTTTTCAGAATCTGGCTGGCAATGTTTATGTCGTCGTTCAGTTTTTCCACGTCACTTGAAGCCTGCGGGGTTGAATCCTGGGTCGTCTGTCCGGTGTCCGCGGCAGTTACGGGCACGCTAAGCACCATAATGATGAGGAGGAATATTGAAACAACACGCCTCAGGTTAACCATCTCTATCCCTCACATCCATTTCTTCAATACGGTCTCCACCCTTCTAAACGTGTCTTCAGTTGGGCGGGCGTTCTCGGATGCCATGAGCGATATCTGCGTGTGGAGATCCTTGAGTTCCGGATAGCCGGTTTCGTGGTAGAGCGCATCGAGGTCCGCCGCGAGCTTTGCCAGCTCGGATGAGACCTCCTGAGCAAAACCGTCTACAATCGCCTTGATGCGCAGGTAGGCGTTCTCAGCGAGGATCTTTGCCCTCTCCCGCGAGCTGACGCTGTCTCTGACGTGGACCCCCATGCGTATCAGAACTTCCTTGATGTCGTTCTGCAGCTCCCTCACCGTCTGGTAGCGCTTCTCCGGGTCCTTTTCGAGCATCTTCATTACTATCTCATCAAAGACCCTCGCCTCGGGGTTGAGGTATGAGGGGGGCTCGGGGGTCTTGTTCAGTATGTTGTTGATGATGGTTCCCTCGTACTCGGCCGTGAAGGGGTGCTTGCCGGTCAGTATCTCGTAGAAGACGATGCCGAGCTGGAAGATGTCGCTCCTGTGGTCGATGTGCTCCGGATCCTTTATTTGCTCGGGGGAGGAGTAGAGTATGGTCTTGTGCCTGACAAGAGAGGATTTTCTTGTGGCTCTGGATGCGAGCCTTGCAAGGCCCCAGTCGCCGAGTTTAACCTGCTCCAGGCTTCCGAATATGAGTATGTTGCTCGGCTTTATGTCCCTGTGGTATATCTTCTGGGAGTGGGCGTGGTGGAGGGCGCGGCCTATCTCGAATATTATTCTCCCTGCCACGGAGGGGCTTATGGGTTTCTTGACCTTCTCCAGGTTGTTGCTGGCCAGCTCCATCTCAAGGAAGCCGAGCCTCGGGTCGGCGCGGTGAACCTTGACGATGTTCTCGTGGTCGAGCTTTTGGGCCGCCGCGAACTCACGCATGAACGAGGAGGTGGATTCCTTGTCCAGGTATTTGAGCACCTTGAGTGCCACCTTGTGTCCCTGTGGATTCTTGGCCTCGTAAACGTAGGAGAACGCGCCCTCTCCGATGGTTCTTATTATCCTGTACCTTTCCTTTATCTGCTCCAGCCTCGTCTCGAAGTTCACCGACAGGTCGAATGTCTCCTCCTCGACGACTTCCTCCTGGAGGACGAAGCTGTCCTTGTCCGGGATCTGGAGGCGCCAGCCCTTGGGAACCTCCCCAGTGTAGAGGAGCTCGGTGATTCCGTAGAGGTTGCTGTCGCAGGCTTTTATCAGCTCGTTTATCATTGCGACTTCCTCTACCAGGTCGTGCTTCTTCGCCATCTCCAGGAGGTTCTCCAGGACTTTCTTCGCGCTCTCGAGGCTCTTCTTGGCGGAGAACCAGTCCTCCTTCCTGTACATCTCGGCGGCCTCTATCATCATGTCCGCTACCGCCTGGAGCTGGAGCATTATTATCTTCCTGTGGGCAACTATGAGGGCGTCGAACCTGTCGTCTTCCATCGGAACCTCAACGGTTTCGAGCTCCCTAATCGCATCCCAGAGCTCCTGCTCGGTTTGAGCGTCCTTTATCTTCTGGTATATCCTCCTGAAGTTGGCTATCTTCCTCAGGTTCTCGGTGGTCTCTATGGTGTTCCTGAGCTTTTGAATCAGCTCCTCCTGGGTACCATCTTCGACCTCCAAAACCGTAAGGGCCTGGTGATATTTCTCCAGCGACTCCGCGAACTTTGATATTGCCTCCTCAAAGTTCCTCGCCTTTAGAAGCTTCTCTCCGTCATGCCTCAGACGGAGGGCGTTGCTTAGAAGGAAATCCCTATCTGGAAGGGCTGCTATCAGGGCTTTTTTGACCATCTCAAGCGCGGTGCCGGTGTCATCGGCGTTCAGCGCGTTTAACGCGTTCTGAAGATAATCCTTAGCCTGCTCGATGTTCGAGCCGGGTAATCCAAGCGTCATGTAATTTGAAATTTTCGGGAGATACGACTCGATCTCCCTCAGGTCAGCTATCCTGCCCAACCCCAACACCCCCAACGCGGGGCATAACACCCGCTTTTATTAGGGCAAAGTACTTATTAACGTTGTTATTTCTCCAAAGGGGGATGGTATTACTTCTCATTGCTCCCTTCCCCCTCTGAAGGCGCCTCAGCTGCCGGCTGGTTCAGCAGGCTCATAATGTCCCTGCTGATCCTATCTTTCATGCTCCTGTACTGGCCTTTCAGCTCTTTGATACGTGCTACCTCGGCAGCAACCTCCTCTCTGAGCCTTGAGAGGCTGCCTCTGTCCCCCCTGCGGTAGGCTTCTTCTATCGCCCTTCTTTTTCCCTCCAACCCGTTTAGTATCTCACTGGCTTCTTCGGGGATGTTTTCCCTCCTCACGGAGTCTATCGTGGCCAGTAGCTCTTTGTAGCTCTTTCTGAAGTTGTACTTCCGGTATGTCATAACTAGGAGAAGCAGTACTATCAGGACGGCTATACCTGCCGCCACCCTGATGCCGTAGTAAACCGGATCCATCTGCATGTCCGGCGTTAGCTCCCTTATCTCGCCTGGACCCAGTGAGACAGTGGTGGTGTAGTCCTTCTTCCCCTCCTTTTTGAGCATCACCGCATAGCTTCCCGGCTGAATGGAGATGGACGTCGGTGCGGTTCCGTAGTAGGTTCCGTCCACGTAAACCTCCGCCCCTGAGGGTCCGTTTATTTCGAGCTTCGCCGGACAGGGCTCCAGGCGGGCCGCCACCGATACCGGTGCGGGCGAGTTTATTGACACCTCTTCCCGGTACTCCCCGCAGAACCCGTCGGCCCTCACCGTGACGTTGTGATCCCCTGCGGGAATCGTGTAGTTCAGAAGGGGCGTCTTGCCCACGGGTATCCCGTCTATGACAACCTGGGCACCATCTACGTTGGAGTAGACGTTTATCGTACCGTTGGCAAGGGGCAGGGAAATGTACTCTTTGACGACATCACCGGAGGAAACGCTCACCTCGACGACCTTCGTGTGGTAGTACTCCCTCGCGACCTTTACAGTGTAAGTTCCTGGGAGGACTGTGAATGCCGTAGGAGTCTCCCCTATCTCGGTGTACTCACCGCTCTCCATCAGGTACACCCTAGCGTCGCTGGGGTCGGTCAGTATCTGGATCACTCCCGGAACCCGGTAGAGCGCAACCGTGCCGTCCTTGGTCCCAACCGCCAGGTAGTTCCCGTCCTGAGAGAGTGCCACTGCGTAGACCGGAGAACCAAGGTTTTCCTTCCAGAGCAGGTAGCCTTTCTCGTTGAAGACGTAGACGTTCCCTCCCGTGTCGCCCACCGCGATTACCCTGCCCGTTGGGGTGATATCGACGTCAAAAGCCGGCGCGTCCAGCTTGTACCTCCACACGAACTCCCCGGAGGGCCGGTAGAGATAGACGTAGTAATTCCCCGAGCCGGTCCACTTTCCGCTGGGATCGAGGTGGAGTCCCGTCACGGCAGCGTAGTACTTCTCCGATATGGCCGTGCCCACGACGGCATCGTCGAACTCCCTGGTGGACTTCAGGAACGTCCCCGAGAATAGGAAGAGCTTGCTGTACTCGTTGTCGTCCCTCCGGTAGAACCACGGGGAGTGCGACACCACCAGGTAGTTTCCGTAGGTGTCCACCTCAGGCAGATCAACGCCCACGAGGTTCGTGGATATCCTCGAGCCGGTGTGGCTGAAGCGTATTATCTTCCCCTCGCTCCCGACGTATATCCTGTCCTGGCCCGCAGACACCGATGAGAAGAATTCTTTGGTCTGTGAGGTGTATGTCCAGAGCACGTGCTTTCTGTCGTCCAGGTAGATTATCTTCCCGTACTCCGGGGAACCGTCCCTGTTCGTGTCGTAGCCAACCGCGGCCACGATGTTCTTGCCATCCTTGGCTATGTCAAGGGACGCTATGAAGCCCCCGGTCAGGTAGTCCCATATCGGCCTCCCATCCCAGCTGAAGTAGTATATCCTTCCGTTCTTGCCTCCAGCTACCACGTACTGGCCGTTTGGTCCCACTTTGATAGCGTGAACCTCGGTGTTGACTTTGTACGTCCATTCCGGTGTTATCTGCGGTGCAGAGGCCTTCACGTGAGCTGTTCCTGGGGCGGACATCAGTAGCAGGAACATCACGATAACAATGACCGTCTTCCACTTAGCGGCCACCATGGCTCAAACCCCCGTCCGGCGTTTCAATGAGCTTGAAAAAGAAAGTGAAGGACAATCCAATCACCTCTTCCGATCCTTGATGACGGACAGTTTGCCCCTCTTCCTTGTTATCTTGAATCCCAGCCTGCGGTAGCCGTGGACGTTCTCGGCGTAGAGCCTGAACTCCTTCTTCTGTATGCTGAACCGTGTGAATCTAGGGACGTCGGAGACACCGGTTTCCCTCTTTATCATCTCGTCTATCTCCTCCCGGTGCTTTAGGTAGTACTCCACCATCTCCCCGAGGGTCTCTTTAGGGTCGCCCTCGAACTCCTCGTCCCTGACCACGTACTCCACAGGCCCGTAGCCTGGAACCTCTATTCTTCCGTCCACCCTCTGTCTCCTCCCGCCCCCGCCGGCGGTCGTGATTGTCGGTGTAATTCCTGCACGTCTTTTCGGTTCCCGTTTTCCGCTCACGGTTTCGCTCTCCACCTCGAGCTTCACCCTGTCGAGCAGGACCCTCAGCTCATCTATGGTCGACTTCCCTATCGGAATGCCCTCGCGCATCATGAGCTCAAGCTGTTCTATGGCCCCTTCTATTTCCGCCTTGTACTCCCTGGAAAGGCCCTTCAGCTCCTCGAGCGCCCCTATGAGTCCTGCCTTGTCGTTGAGCTGGGCGTGAAGTAGAGCGTTCCTGCTGAGCTGTTCCGTGAGCCTGCGTTTGAGCCTCGCGAGTTCTTCCCCGCTGGTGGTCATCATTGTCGTCCGGGTTTTCTCGATCTCCCGCTCAATGGCTTCCTTCTCCTTCTCCAGCCTCTCCACCAGTTCAAGGTCGTGGAGGAACTCCTCGACGCTCTGGTAGCGGTCTTCCTTCCTCTTCGCGAGAAGCTTCTCGAAAATGCCGTCGTACTTCGCCAGGGCCCCGCTGAAGTGACTCGGTGGCAGGGTCTTCGCGCTTCCCCCAAGGAGGCTTGCGACGATTGCTGTCTTTGATGACCCCTCGTAGGGGAGTTTGCCCGTCAGGAGTTCGTAGAAGATGAGGCCGAGCTGGTAGATGTCCGTCCTCGCGTCCGTGCCACCGTGGACGCCCGGATTGAGCTGTTCTGGGGCGGAGTAAAGGAGCGTTAGGCTCTCGGCGGTGGTAGGGACAGCCGGGGAAGCCCCGATCTTCGCCAATCCCCAGTCGGTTATTTTTGGCGTCATGTCCCCCTTGAGGAGAACGTTCTCCGGTTTGAGGTCGAGGTGGTAAATGCCCTTCGAGTGAGCGTGCGCCAGTCCGCTCGCTATCCCTCTGATAAGCTCCAGGGCCCTTTTCTCGCCGACCGGTTTGGGATAAGCTCCAAGGTCTCTGACGCGGGTTCCATTGACTTCAATGCCCTCAACGAACTCCATCTCCAGGTACGGAACCGGGAGAATATCGGCATCGTGGAGTCGCACTATGTTTGGATGGTTCAGGTGGAGCCAGGCCGAGACCTCCTTCAGGAAGCCCTTGCTAGTCTTCTCATCTATCCTCGGTATCTTGAGGGCGGCTACCTTTCCGTCTTCCCTCCTCTTGACCTTGAATACCTTCGCGAAGCCCCCTTCCCCTAGGAACTCGAGGGGTTCATACTTCCCTAGAAGCTCTTCTGGGAACAGGAGACTCTTGTCTCTGGGCGTGTTGCGCGTTCCATCCTCCTTTTGCTGCGACTTGGTCTTTCCCCCGGACTTTTTCTTCCGTCTTCCCAGCGTGAATATCCCGAACACAGCCACGGCCGATAAACCCAGTGCTAGGAGTACCATGTTCCAGCTGGTAGTTTTTCCTGTCGAGGCCTCTTCGCTCTCCAGAATCACACTGCCGACCACAGCGAGCGAGAACTCGGAGACCTTTACCTCCGTGGAGTCGGGGATCAGGGGCGGCACTGATGGTGGGTCAAGTTGCAGGAACCTGTTCTCGCTGGTTGAGATGGATGCCTGCACCCCCGAGATGTTGGAGACCCTGCACATCGGGCATTCTTTGGGCATCGCGCCAATGTCTAGAGTGAGGAGGGTAACGTGGGGCTTGTCCATGTTCAGGTACGACCTCATCGCGACCGTCAGCGTTTCCCCTGTGAGGGACGCGTCGAGCACACGACCCCCTACCGGAGCTGTGTATATTCTGTGCGTCCTGATTTCGCCGGTTTCGTCCGTTACAAGTACCACCACGTCGCCCGAGTCGAAGATGCGCGTCGCGGTGCCCACCAGCACGAGGTCGTTCGCCCCAAGAATAACCCGTTCGATGGACAGTTTGGCGCCTTCATGGGAGTACGTCCTCGCGAACTCCACGGCGCCGTTCGGTTTCAGCTTGACGAGGAGCCCCTTCACCCCCAGGTCCGATTCCACGCTCCCCGCGAGGATTATTCCGTCGTCGGTTCTAGCCACATCCGCCAGCTTCGTCCCTGGATAGATGCCGTAAACCTTTCCCCACATCACGACTCCGCCCGCGGAGATCATCGCCACGGCCAGGCTCTTGCCTTTGTTGCCCGCCAGCAAGATGTAACCGTTCTCCAGGGCCTTCACCTTCAGGAGTTTGAGGTCGTACACCCCCCTGTACCTGTAAACCCACTCCAGGTTCCCAGAGGGGTCCAGTTTGAGGATCAGATACTCCCAGGGAGTATCGAGTTCTATCAGCCCGAACACGCTCCCGTCGTCCGCCACGCTTGCGTCCACTAGGTCCCTACCGCCCGGTGACGCGTACACTCTTGTCCACTCCACGTTCCCGTTTCCGTCGAGCTTGATTATCCATACTCCCCTGCCGTCTCCGACCGTACCTCCTGCAATGATGGAGCCTTCGGGTCCCCTGGCCAGCACCTTTCCGATGAAACTGTACTTGCTTTCGACGAGCTTGGACCACACCACTTCCCCGTTTTCTCCAATCCTGGCCACTACCACGCCCTGTTCAGTGTTTCCAAGCAATACAATGTCGTTCCCAATATATTCAACACTCACCGTTCCTTCTGGGTCAATGTTGGAGTACGCTTTCGCCCAGGGCTCGGCCGCCGCCTGTGGGAGTGAAGCCATCAGGAGGGTTAGGATGAGACTGAAAATCAGACTTGCCTTGAATTTCGATGCTGCTGTCATTTCCACACCACCACCGTCACGTTGTCCCTTGTGACGGGCAGGGCCTCTTCGATCAGCCTTCTAGTTATCTCCTCCGCGCTCCTGCCCTGTGCGGCTATCCCGACTATTCTTTCTTCGTCCACGTAGTCATGAAGCCCGTCGGAGCTGAGCAGGAGAACGTCCCCGTGCCTCAGCTTCCATTCGTAAAAATCAACCTCAAATTTGGCCCCGAGGGCCCTCGTTATGATGTTCCGCATCGGGTGCCTCCTCGCTTCATCGGGGGTTATCTCACCTCTATCAACGAGCTCCTGGACGAGTGAGTGGTCCTTCGTCCTGGCGATGATTCTTCCGTTCCTTATCAGATACGCTCTGCTGTCCCCGGTATTGGCTATGAGAACCCTTCCTGGGGAAACGAGGGCGGACACAAGGGTCGTCCCCATTCCTTCCCTCTCTCCCGTGGCGTTCTCCAGTATTCTGGAGTGTGCCAGCTCGTACGCTTTCCTGAGCGTTATCCGGGTGAGATACTGGGGAGCGCCAGGTTCGTACTCCTGGAGAAGCGTCTCTTTCAGAACCTCTATTGCAATCCCGGAAGCCACCTCGCCGGAGCTATGGCCCCCAAGCCCATCGGCCACCGCCAGGAGATACGCGTCGGGCAGTTTCAGGATTAAAAAGCTGTCCTCGTTGTTGTATCTTCCCCCAACGTGGCTTATGCCGGATAAAAATGGAAGAAAAACTGCCATCGTTCCCCCATTGGACTCGGCCATTAGCCCTCCACCTCCCTCTGCACCTTGTGGAGGAGTACTTTGAGCTCGTCCAGCGTGGACTTGCTTATGGGCACGCTCTCGCGCATCATCAGCTCGAACTGGCCTATTGCGCCCTCAAGCTCCTCCCTGTGGGCCTTTGAGAACGCCTTCAGGTCTTCCAGTGCGTTGATGAGTCCGGCCTTGTCGTTGAGCTGAGCATGAAGGAGGGCGTTCCTGCTCAACTGTTCAACCAGCTGGCGCATGAGCTTTTTGAGCTCTTTGCTATCGGTCGTCATGTTCATCGTGGTCTTTGTCTTCTCTATCTCCTCGGCCAGTTTATTTCTCTCCGCGTCGAGCTTCTTCATTAGCTCAAGATCGTGGAGGAACTCCTCGACGCTCTGATAGCGCTGTTCTTTCTCCTTTGCGAGAAGCTTCTCAAAAATGCCGTCGTACTTCGCCAGAGCAATATTGAAGTGGCTCGGCGGCTTGGGCTTCACGGCAGGGTTTATCACCTTGGCCATGACAACGGCGGGAGAAGTCCCCTGATAGGGGAGCTTGCCCGTTAGCAGCTCGTAGAATATGAGTCCGAGCTGGTAGATGTCCGTCCTGGCATCGGTGTGGCCGTAGGTCTCGTCGTCGAGCTGTTCCGGAGCGGCGTAGAGAAGGGTTAGGCCCTTTGTTGTCGTGGCAGTCGTTGAAACTGCACCGACTTTAGCCAATCCCCAGTCGGTTATCTTAGGAGTCAAATCACTGGTTATGAGGACGTTCTGGGGCTTCAAATCCCTGTGGAAGACCTGCTTGCTGTGGGCGTGTTTGAGGCCCTCTGCGATACCCCTGATGAATTGGAGTGCCTTTTCCTCCTCGACGGGCTTCGGATACTTGCCGAGGTCTCTGATGACCTCGCCGTTGAGCTGGATTCCGTCAACAAACTCGATTTCTAGGTGTGGCAACGGCTCGTCGAAGGCGTTGTAGAGCTTCACTATGTTGGGGTGATCAAGCAGGCGCCAAGCTTTAACCTCCTTGAGGAAGAACCTCTTGGCCTTCTCGTCCAGGCGGGAGACCTTTAGGGCTATGATTTTTCCGTCTGATTTCCTCCTTACTTTGAATACCTTTGCAAAGCCGCCCTCACCAAGGAATTTGAGGGGCTCGTATTTGTTGAGGAGCTCGGGGGGGAAGTAGGGGACGAGCTTTGGTGGGGTTCTAATTTCTGGTTGAGCGGTCGTGGGCAAACCTTCATCTTCAAAACTTTTCGTGTCTTTACCGCTGGATCTCCTGCTGTGTACGTAACCTAGGACAACAATTCCAACTCCGACAAGAATCATGGCTATTAGTGCATAAGAGAAACCACCATTTGTGGTGCCGGAGAGATCTGCGTAACTCCTGGTTTCTGTGGGAGTGTACGGGTGGGTGACATACAGCGAGACATACGTCCTCTTGCTGTATGTCTTGTCTTCCAACAATCCGGGATCAGTGTACTGAACCGTTACAGTTATCGTTTTGCTTCCGCTGGATTCAGATGACGGAACAAACACTCTAAACTCGAAGGTTCTGCTTTCCCCTTGGGGGATTTTATCTACGTATGCGGTTTCTGGGGATATCACTATGTTGCTGTATCCCGCGATTTCTGGAGTGACTCTAACATCAACGGCATCGTCATCTCCAATCTCCTTAACCGTGACGGTCAATGTTGCATAGTTCCCCGCCGTTATGGATTGGGGTTTTAGATACGCAGATACGTCTATCTGAGTGGTTCCCCCGATTCCTAATACTTGCGGCGTTCCAATGAACAGAATCACCGTTAGGGCGAGTACTATCTTAAAGAAAAAGGGTACGCGTCTCATCCCCCAAACTCCTCCGCCCACTTCTCGTACCGCTCGATCTCCTTCCTCGTCAGCGGGCTCTTGATCCTCTTGAAGGCCTCCTCGAAGTCCCTCATTTCCAGGGGTCTCGTCCTCAGGGAGCGCTTTCTCAGCTCGTGGAAGGGAAGCTCCGCCAGCTTGTGGAGATCCCTGTTCTCCTCGCGTATCATGTGCCATATCGCCTCCTGACAGAGGTTCTTGAGGTCCCTTCCGGAGTAGAGCCTCCTGACGCTCTCCTCCGCTATCGCGTCGAGATCAAGCCGGCTTATGTCCAGTCCGCGGGTGTTGATCTTGATTATCTCCTTCGTGGCCTTCTCGTCCGGCAGCGGGACGTAAATCCTGCGCGGGAAGCGGGAAAGGACCGCCTCGTCCAAATCCCAGGGAGTGTTGGTCGCCGCCAAAGTCAGGACCAGTATGTCGCTCTTTTTGTCCTGGAAGCCGTCGAGTTCCGTGAGAAGTGTTGAGAGCATTCTCCTCGAGGCCTCGCTCTGGTCGCCGGAGCGCTTGGTCGTCAGGGCGTCTATCTCATCCATGAAGACTATGCTCGGGGCCTTTTCCCTGGCAACCTCATAGAGGGCCGAGATTATCTTGGTGGACTCGCCGAAGTACTTGCTGAGGACATTGCTGGCCTTAACGCTGAAGAAGGTCGCGTTCAGGCTTCCGGCCGCTGCAGAGGCGAGCAGCGTTTTGCCGGTTCCCGGCGGGCCGAAGAGCAGGATACCCTTCCAGGGCTGGATCGATTCGGGCCTCTGCAGGGCGGAGATGACGACCGTTTCCATCATCAGCATCTTGACCTCTTCCAGCCCGCCTATGTCGCTCCACTTGACCTTGGACTTCGTTATCAGGTTCTCGACGTATTGCTTGAACTTGTCCTCCTCGCCGTCCTCCGTCCCGGCCTCCTTTCCGCTTCCACCTTCTTTCATCGGCCTGTGCTTCCTCTTTACCCCGTAGCGGCCGGCTTCAACGTCCCTCGCTATGGTCTCCCACTTCTTGGCCTTCTGCAGGTAGCTCTCGCGGTTGAACTCGTCATACTTCGCGAGTTGCTTCAGTATCCTGGAGCATTCGAGGGCCTTTTTTCTGGCGGTTTCCTTGTCGCCCTTCTTTATCGCTTCCTCAAACTCCTTCTTGGCCTTCCTAAAGGCTGACATCAGGGGACCGGAAAGATCGACGGGCATCCCAACCACCACCATGGTTTTGGATTGATATTACCTCTGTGTTTAAAAAATAAAAATTTCGGGCGGCTATATCCTGATTTTGCGGGTTGATCCAGCCTGACCCCTTTACGACCCCTTTCTGACCCGAATGGGCCGTTTATGAAACGTTTGCGATGCGTTTGAAACGTTTTAAGCTGAGCCAATTTTGAGCCTTTTATGAGCCAGCTGAGCCCTTTCATTTGGCCTGCCGTGAGGCATTCTTGAGTCAATTCCGAATCAATTGGGGCAATCATATTATCACACCTCTACATCAACTTGAGTATTGGGCGTTTGATTATACCAAACTTGCTCAACTCTCACCTCGACACCTCCCTCTCGATCCTCAGTAACAGCGCCCTAACCTTTTCCTCGACCTCGGAGCTTATCGGAATCCCCTCCTTCAGCAGCATCTCCACCTGGGCTATCGCGTTGAGCAGGTCGTCGAGGTTCTCCTCCGTGTAGAACTTGAGGTCGTCCAGCGCCGCCAGCAGTTCGGCCTTATCGTTGAGCCTCGCCGCCAGAACCGCGACCTTAACCGTCTTGCGGGCGCTTTCAATCTTCAGCCTCTCGAACTCCTCCCGCGAGCGGCTTCTCCTCAACGCCAGGCCGGTTTTTATTAGCTCGCCTTTCTCCCGCTCCAATTCAGAGAGGGATTCCAGGGCATTTAGGAACTCCTTAACGCTCTGGTAGCGCTCTTCTTTCCTCTTCGCCAGGAGCTTTTCAAAAACTCCGTCGAGCCTCTTGAGCTCAGGCTTGAGCTCGGACATGGGCTTGGGCTTTGCGTGGAGGATTTTTCCAACGAGGGCACCAGGAGAGGTGGCTTTATACGGGAGCTCGCCCGTTAGGAGCTCGTAGAAGATCAGCCCGAGCTGGTAGACGTCGGTTCTTCCGTCGGGTTCGCCGTAGGTTTCTTCGTCAAGCTGTTCAGGAGCGGCATACAGCGGGGAGTAGCCGTAGTGCCTGCTCAGCGAGCTCCTCGCGCTTATCTTCGCCAGTCCCCAGTCCGTTATCTTTGGCGTCAGGTCGGCTTTGAGGAGGACGTTCAAGGGTTTGAGATCGAGGTGGTAGATGCCCTTTGAGTGTGCATGCTTGAGACCCTCGGCGATGCCCGTGATTAGTTTAATTGCCATCCTCTCGGGAACGGGCTTTGGATAAGCTCCGAGGTCTCTGAACAGCTCCCCATCGATCTCAGCGCCCTCAACGAACTCCATCTCCAGATACGGAACCGGCAAGATGTCTGCCCTGTAAAGCCTGACTATGTTCTCGTGGTTTAGGTTGTACCACGCGGCGACTTCTTTGACGAACAGGCCGCTCGTCCTCTCGTCTATTCTCGGTATCTTGAGGGCAACAATCTTTCCGTCTTTCCTTCTCTTGACCTTGTACACCCTGGCGAAGCCGCCCTCACCGAGGAATTCAAGGGGTTCGTAGCGTGAGAGAAGGGCTTGTGGGAAGTCCTTTGGAATCTCTCCATTGGAGGGTTTCTTCGTGTCCAAAGTTAGTAAGTCATCTGGGATTTTTATTGTCAATTTTTTCCTCTTCCTGGGGCTTTCCTCACCAGCCCGTGGGCCATTTGATTCCGTTGTAACTCCCACGAAATCCTTGAGGGTGCGGTTTATCCTCTCCACCACGATCTTTGCCTCTTTGCTTTCGATTTTCTCGTGTCTCCTCTTGGCCGTCTCTAAAAGCCTGCGAATCTGCGTAGAGGTTATTTTGTATGTTATCTTCCATTGCCCCCCGATCCTTCCGACTCCGAGGTCATCGGGAGAAACCTCGATGTAGGCCTCCGGTAGAAATGAGGCGGAGTACCTCTTCCTGGCAACGAGTGTCCCCTGGTATTCCCTACCGTTCAGGACCTGGGATATATACGACAGGTGCCTGTCTTCCCATTCCCCTGCCCTCACGAGTTGGGTCAGGTTGCGTATGACTTCCTCTGGGAGAAGGTCCCTTAGAGGCGTTCCGGTGGGAGCATCGGTTGGAGGTCTCACGGCATCTCCATAAAAGCCAACGAAGTACCATCTGCCGTCGAGGGGATTCATGCTAATGAACAGCACTATCCCCCTGCGGAATCTTTTTGGCCTGTTGAGAATGGTACCGTAGTATTTGTCAGGGGAGAATCCCTCGTAGAAGTTCCACCATTCGTGAGCATATCCCGTTTGCCTGACAAACTCGAAGCCTGATTCATACCTTCTCCTGAATGCTTCCCAGTCAAACCCTTTCCAGCGGTTGAAGGACCAGTTTATCTTTGCCACCAGTTTATCCAATCAATCCACCCCCTTTCTTTACGGCATACTAATTCTGTGGACAATAATCTCACCCTTGGCGATTAGATGTTCCGGAACGGGCAGACCCTCCTCAACCCTGGCTTCAAGGCTTTCTATCAAGCCATCCAGCTCTTCCCTAACCTTTCCTCTGGCGTACCTCCTGAGGGAGAGAGCGTACTTGAGGGCCTCCTTGGCATCCCCGAGCTTCAGGTGGAGCAGGAGCAGCTGGCCGGCGTAGTATGCAGAGCGCGAAAGGTCCGTGCTCCTCTCGAGCTCCCTCCTGTACTTCCCACCGAGAATCTCCGCCAGATCCCTCTGCAGCTCGGCAACTGACTGATAGCGCTCCTCCTTCCTCTTGGCGAGGCACCTCATTATTACCGGCTCGAGGGGCCTTGCATCCGGATTCAGCTCGCTTGGGGGAACGGGATCCTCCATCGTTATCTTTTCGGCGACTTCGATGAAGTCCTCCCCGTCGAAGGGCACCTTTCCGGTCGCAAGCTCATACATGAGAACGCCGAGCTGCCAGACGTCCGTCCTCTCATCGGTTCTGCCGAAGCGTTTGCTTATCTGCTCCGGAGCGGCGTAGAGAGGGGTAAAGGTAGCTGTGGTCGTCCTGCTCTCAGTCAATACCTTACTCAGCCCCCAGTCACTTATCTTTGGCGTGCCGTCCTTCAGAAGGATGTTGCTCGGCTTTATGTCCCTGTGGATTACTCCCCGCTCGTGGGCGTACTTCAGGCCCTCACAGACGTTGAAGGCTATCTCCGCCACCCTCTCCGGGGAAAGGGGCTTCTTGATGCCTCCCAGCGAGCCCTCACAGTACTCCATCTCTATGTACGGCACGGGGACGATGTTTGCCTCGTAGAGCCTGACTATGTTTCGGTGCCTCAGCCCGCTCCAGACGGCAACCTCATGAAGGAACTGCCTCCCCACTCCCTCGGAGAGGCTGTGGGGAACCTTAAGCGCCACAGTCGAGCCGTCCGGTTTCACTGCGCGGTAGACGGTGGCGAAGCCGCCGGAACCAATTGGTTCCACGGACACGTACCTTGACAGCAGTTTCTCCAGCCCGCCGGGCCCCGAGGGCAGGGGTTCGGATTCCTCCCTTGGGAGCGACTTAACCCTGAGAGTTAAGGGAACTCTCACCAGGTAGATCCCGGATTTCAACCCTGCGCGGGCTTTTATCTCGCCAACTTTCCGCGGAATGAACCTCACGAAGGTTGATTTGACCTCACCGGGAGCCAGCGAGAGGTCTATTCTTCCGGGGGATACCTTTCCGTACTCCCCAAGCTCGTCCAGCCGTATTGTGACTGCCAAAGGGCGGCTAGAAACATTCCTCATCCCAACCCTCAGGAGGGCCTCAACGCCTTCGTTCAGTTCCGGAGGTGCTTCGAAGATGAAGCCCTCGCGGAGAACCTTCCGTAGATCCTGTCTTTTAGAGGACGCCCTCGTAACGGGTGCACGGGTGGGACTCGCGCTCTCTTCAATAATCCTTACTATTAGCGGCAGGAAGATTAACAGAGCCAAAACTACCCCGAACTCGCCCAACAGATACACAATGAAAATGGAAACAAAAAGGCGACGAATGAAGTCGGCCTCCAGGGAGCGCCGTTGCATCACCGTCTCACCTTCCGGGTGAGCAGTGCCGGGAGCAGTGCGGGAATTGCGAAGAGTCCTGGTCCACAGATGCCGCCTCCACCTTCGTTGGTCTGCGTTTCCGTCTCAACATCGCCAAAGCTGCCCGTTTCAAACTCCTTCAGCTTCTCCTCGTCCAGTTCCCCACTTCTTGCCTTAGCCAGTATCTCGCTGAGTGCATTCTCTCCGTTCTTGCCCGCGTTTTTCAGTGCGACCCTTGCCTTCTCCGCCAGTTCCTTCGCTCCCTTCACGTCGCCGTCCTTGAACTTCCCGGCCGAGTCGAGGAGTGGATCAACGTAGTTCCAGAGGCGGACGTCCTTCTTCCAGTACTCATCCACAACCGCCGCGGCCCCATCTGCGGCATCGAACAGCCCCTTCTGCTCACCCTCCAGCTTTCCACTTAGCGTTACTGCCTTTCCGAGGGCATCCTCGAGGTTCCCCGAGTCGTAGCTCTCCCGGATAGGGCCTACGTCGATGCCCCCCTTTGACAGTATTGCCATGTCGTACTGAACCCAGAACTCCCTGAACGCGGTTATCCACGCCTCAAGGGCCTTGTCCCTCGCGTCCGCGTAGTTTCCGTTGAGGTACTCCTGCTTCGCCCGCTCAAGGATGGGCCCTGCGAGGTCCGCGGTGTAACCGAGTTCGTTTATCCTGTCAATCAGTTCCTCCGTTTTCTGAATGGCATAGCTGGACATCTCGCGCAGGTAGTCCTCAGAGGGCCGGAAGTCGATTTCCCTGCCGCCGAGCCTGTATTTTTCCATCGATACCCCCGGACTGGTGGTAGTGGTGGTGACCGTTCCGGTTGGAGTCTCTATCTCCGCCCTCTTCTCCAGGGTCAGAGCCACCGTCTCGCTCTCCCCCAGATCCAGATTGACAGTCGTTTCGTTCGAGTAGTACCCCTCCATGCTCACAGTGACTTTGTACTTTCCGGGATCAAGGGTCAGGCTGAGCGGTGACGTGCCCTTGTAAACCCCGTTTATGTAAACCTCCGCCCCGCTTGGATCAGTTCTCACAGTGAGGACCGCGTAGTTGAAGTTGAAGAAGCCGAGCTTTTCCCCACCGGCGGCCAGGTAATCGGCCTTTTCCGTCCCGGCCACGGAGTTCGTGTTGCCGATATCGTAGAAGTTCACGGACGAGCCGTCCTTCGTCGTCAGTATCTCCACGCCCTCATCCGTCGCAATTCCAACGTAGTGGAGCGTGACCGCCAGATCCTTAGGGGTACCTCTGGTTGCCTTTGACCATTCAACGTTTCCGTCCCTGTCCGCCAGGTAAACCTTCCCGTCAGAGGTAAGGATCGCTATGTACTTCCCGTCAGGGGTGAACTCTAGGTCGATGACGTTTGAAATGGCAAGCTTATCGCGGAACGTCCCGTAGACGTCGAGTATCCAGACCCCGTCCTTTCCACCGACCGCTATCAGGGAGTTGTCCGGACTTATTGCCAGGGTCTCAAAGTTCCTGTCGGCACTGGCGTCGGCGTATGGGTCGTACTTCCACCCTTCTGTCCCATCGGCCCGGTAGTAGATGACCTTGTCCCCTGCGAGCACTATGGCCTTGTCCGCGAATCCAACGGAGTAACCTACCTCCGCCGCCATAGCGACCCCGCCGGAGGTCCTGGTCTCCGGAAATCGCAGGAACGTCAGCTTTCCTGTGTACCTGTAGGCCTCAACGCTGAAGAGCGTCCCCACGACGAACCTGTCCCCCGAAGCGGCCAGGCTCTCTATCTTCCCCTTCGTGTCCGTGCTCCAGAGGAACTCTCCGTTGAGGGCGTTTATCACGTAGACGTTCTTCTCTCCCGCTCCCACCACGTACTTCATGTCCGGCGAAACCGCGAGGAGTTTGATGGCCTCGGGCAGTTCCGTGTGCCAAACCTCGGTCCCGTTCCGGTCGAAGAGGTACACTCCGTCCCCGGTTCCCACGAATATCTTTTCCCCACTTGGGGATATGTATACCGAGTACACCCCGATGTTTTTTGTCCAGGTGGGTGTGGCTGCGGCTGCTATGGGGGACAGAAGGGCAAGTATCATGCCCAGTGCCACGATAAACCCCAGGTACCTCATTGTTATCACCATCTCTACCGGCTCATACCGACACCTCCGCTGATTATATTCCTGGGTTGATTTGACGACGTTCAATTAATCAAAAAACGCAAAAATCAAAGCTCCTCCAGCCACTCTTCCTTCTTCTTTGCCTTCTCTTCGCCGATCACCTTCTCGGCGGCAACCTCCGGTTCCAATTCACCTTCCTTAACGGCGTGTATCGTCTTCATTATCTCGGCCAGCTCCTCGTCCTCCTCGAACTCGACGCCCGCGCCGATGGTCTGGTCGGTCATTCCGAGCATTCTGTTGAGGTTCTCGTTGAAGTTCTGGGCGTCGAGCTGCATCTCGGTGAGGTGGCTCTCAAGCTCCTCGGGCGACATTCTCTTCAGCAGGTCCCAGGTGGGGGTGCCCTTGAGTATGCTCTCGTTCTCCTTGATTATCACGAGGTTGCTGATGAGCATCAGCTGCTTGTTGAGCTGCATGTGGGTCTTCTGGAGGTTCTTCTTGCGCTGGTTGAGGGTCTTTATCTTGGTGGCTAGTGTGAGTTCCTCGCTCTTGGTTCTGGCCAGCTTGGCCCTCTCGAAGAGCCTCGCTATCTCCTGGTCTATCGAGGCTATCTCCTTCTCCACCTTCTCTATCTGGTACTCCAGCTTGATCTGGCTCTCCCTGAGCTTCGGAAGGGGTATGTCGAGGGGGTTCTTCTTTCCAAAAAAGCGGGAGAGGACGCTCATAGCTCCTCGTCCTCCTCGAGCCTGCGGTCTATGGAGACGACCTTCTCGGTGACATCCTCGACGTCGGCCTCCCCTGCCTCAACCTGGCTCCAGGCCTTCATCAGCTCCCTCTCGGTCTGATCCTCGCTCTCCTCGAACTCCGCGACCTCCATCTCGAAGACCCTGTTGAGGCCCTCCACCATCTCGTCGAACTCCTTGCCGTCGAGGTTTATCTTTATCAGCGCCTGCTCCAGCTCCTCCGGCTCGACGCTGTTGAGCTTCTCCCATACACCGGTCTTCCTCAGCTCCTTCTCGTACTTCTTCACGATTATCAGGTTCTTTATGAGGGTGTACTGCTTCTGGGCGGTGGTGAAGTCCTTGAGCTTGAGCTTCTGCTCCATGTCGAGGCTCTTTATCTCCTGGGCAAGCATCTTCTTCTTGAGCTTGTCGGCCCCGATTCCCTCCTGGAAGAGCTGCTTCTTCTTCTTTTCAATCTGGTTGATGTCCTTCTTGAGCCTCTCGAGTCGGTTTCTCAGTCTTATCTCCTCCCCCTGAAGCTCCCTCAGGGAGAGCTTTTCGATGGTGTTTTTCCTCCCAAACATGTTGCGTATCTTCATCCTACACACCTCCAACACGTAAAAAGTGAAACTAAATCAGAGGAAGCCCTCCTTGACGAGGACGTAGCCCACGCCCTCGACGAACTTGGTTATGTAGCCCTTCTCCTTCGAGAGCTCGCGGAAGGCCCTCTTTACAGTCTCCTCAGCGAAGTGCTCCAGGGCCTCTTCCAGCCTGACGTAGCCCCTCTTGAGTATCTTCTCCTCAAGGAAGTCCTTAACCTTGGCGAGAAGCTCCTCGTCCCTCTCAAGGCGAAGCATCGGCTCGAACGCCTTTGCGTACTCATCATGGGGGTTGTATATCAGCTCGCCGCTCTCGAGGTCGAGGAGAGCCAGGGAGACGTTCTCGGATATGAAGTTCCTGTGGAAGTCACCTGAATTGACGTAGTTCGCTATCCTCCTCTCGAAGCCCGTTGGGGAGGCGACGAGGAGAACGATGCGGCCGTCCTTTGCCTCATCGCGGGCATCGACCAGGAGTGCGTTGATATCTGCCAGCTCCAGGGGGTCGGTGTCGAAGCCGACCTCGGCGTAGCGCTCGGGCCTTCCATAGAAGAGCGCCCTTACGGTTATCTCCTCCTTCTTTCCGAGGAGCTTCTTCTCCCTGAGCCTGACCTCCACCATTCTGTTGTCCGGGACGTTCTTGAGGTCCCTCTCGCTCAGTTTTCCTGTGTAGCTGCCCTTGTCAAAGGTCTTCCTCTCCTCAACGGACCCCACCTTGAAGGTCCTTCCCAGGAGCTTCACCTCGTCCCTGAACTTGCTCCTTATCCTCCCAACGAAGTTCATCTCGAGCATTCTCGCCTCGTCGAGCCTGACGAAGCGCGAGCCCTTCTCGACCTTGCCGGCCAGGCTCATTACCTCCTTTATCCTCTTCGAGACTTCGTCCTCCTTTTCTTTGAGTTCGAGTTCTCTTTTCCTCAGCTCCATCTCCTTCTCCTTGAGCTGGAGCTCCTTCCTCCTTATCTCCGCCTCCATGGCTTCGATACTGGCCAGCATTTCTCTCTGCATTCTTTCGAGCTCCTCCTCAAGCATCCTCCTGGCTTCCTCGTCCTTCATCCTGCTTATCTCTTCAATGAGCCTCCGCCTCTCTTCCTCGAACTGCCTTTTCATTTCCTCTTTCTCCTGGATGAGCCTCGATATCTCGGCTTCCTTAGCGGTTTCGAGCCTTCTCCTGAGTTCCTCCTTCTCCCTCTCGAAGTTCCTGAGCATCTCTTCCATCTGGCGCCTGAGCTCTTCTATTTCCCTGTCCTTGGCCTCCAGTCTTCTCTGATACGTCCTCTCCACAGCCTGCGTCTCTTCCCCTGCCATCGTGAGGAAGTCCCTGAACCAGTCGAAGCGCACCGTTGCCTCTGCTATGGCCGCGTTTATCTTGCCCTTGTAGGAGTCCCACTTGGTCTTGAGGAACTGCCGCAGGGGGAGCTTTATCGAGGGGTCGTTGAGGGCATCGTCGATCCACCTGTCCACGCCGTGGTAGTACTCCCTGAGGAGGCCAAGAACGTTGTTATCCCTGTGCATTATCTTCTTCATTATGTCCTCCTTGGAGTATATCTCGAAGACGTTGTAGCGGAGAACCCTCTCGAGAGCCTCCAGCTCCCTATCCCTGTACCTCCTGCTGGCCGGGAGGTACGTTTCCCCGTTCTGCTGAAAACTCCATGCTAGTATGGCCAAAGCCCCCTCGAACTTGCCCCTGAAGTGCATGTCGAGGTCCCTCAGGAACTCCCCGCACTCGCCGTCGAGGTAGCGGTCGTAGTTCTCCTCTATCTGGAGCCAGAGCTTTTCCCTCCTGGAGAAGCTCTCCACCCCGATGTCGAGGCCCTCCTTCAGGACGCGCTCGGCGGGCTTCAGGAGCTCCTTAACACAGTCCGTCTTTCCTTCCTCAAATATCCCCATCTCAACCACCCGCGAAGAGCTTAAGCTCTTCATCTATCCTTTCGGCGAGAAAATCAACGGCATCGCCGTAGCCTTCAATCTCTAGGGTCACCCTCGTCCTGCCGTTCCCATCGATGGTGGCCCTTATGGTGGCCCTCCCCTTCCTGGTGTACACGCCGTAAACCTTTGCTTCGTTCTCCGAGTGGGAGTAGCCGGCGTTCATCTTGGAGAGCAGGTAGTCGATGAACCTCTCGACGACCTTCCTCTCCTCTGCTATGGTGTACTCAAGGGTTCTCCGCTTTGCCTCGACCCCCTTCTCGACCCTTCTCGCGCTGTACACCTCGACCTTCTCCTCGGCGTTGCCCTCAAGCCTCGAGAAAAGTTCCTCCAGAAACTCCTGGGTGTCGTCCGTTTCGATGTAGAACACCGCTCCCCTGGGCTTTTTCACGGTGGCTCGTGAAGACCATTTGTCAAGAAGGTAGTCTATGCGCTTTCTCTCGGCATCATTATCGTACGTGACGAAGACTATGTAGCCCATACGCACCACTGCTTTGAATTAGTCGTTCATCTTATTTAAAGTTTTCTCCGATTTGGAGGATATTATGTGCCTCTGTAATGCCTTTAACGGGATTTAGCTGGCTCGTTCATAACGGGGTTTTGCGGTGTTTGGCGAACTACTGAAACCTCCCGTGGTGACGTTGCGTTTCCCAGACGTTAGGGTGTTATAGAATAAATGGTTTTCGCCCTTTGGAAAGTTCCACCGTTATCGAGTCCACAAAACAAATAAATACGTTTTGCGAGATATAGCCTACATACCCGTGTCCCACTGACGGATTTTCCCTGGTTGGGGTGGTCCATGAAGTGCGTCCACAGCTACCGTCACAACCCCATCAAGGAGTGCCCCAGAGAGGCGGAGGAAGATTCGGCATTCTGCCCCTTCCATGAGCCCGTTGGCGGGAAGGATTTTGAAAGGGCTGACCTCTCCGGCGAAGATCTGGAGGAAGCCTATCTCTCGGGCGCCAACCTTAGAAAGGTCAACCTGGAGGGCAGCAACCTGCGCTATGCCGATCTGAGCGATGCGGACTTAACCCACGCCAATCTGGGTTGGGCTTTACTCAATTCCGCTGACCTCAGCGGTTCCATCCTATCCCATGCCAGTCTGAGCAACTCCCGTCTCGATGGCAGCGACCTGACGGGGGCAAGGCTCATAAGCGCTGATCTCTCACTGGCGAGTCTTGAGAACGCCACACTAGCCAATGCAGATCTCCGGGGAGCTGAGCTCTACGGTGCAAACCTCAACGGTACCAACCTCTTCAACACCGACTTCAGGGGCGCAAAGCTCTACGGTGTTTCCCTCAGCGGTGCCAAGAACCTCCGCTACGCGAAGTTTGATCGGGTAGTCGTTGAGGAGGTTACGGGGGACAGGCTCGTCAGGGAGGGAAGGTACGCCGAGGCCGCTGAGAGCTACAACCGGGCGATAGACGTTTACCTCCTGTTAAAGAAGCTCTTCACTGAGCAGGGGATATACGACATGGCGAGCACCTACTCCGTGGGCGAGTGGAGGGTGCGTGGAAAGATCCAGAGACTGGCCCACCGGGTTCCCGGTAGGTACGTTGAGGCCTTCGTTCCTCTCACGGCGAGGTCCGGAAAAAGATGGCTCACCTTCCTTGAAGGTCACCTCCGCTGGCTCGTCAACCGCTTCCTCTGGTACACCTCCAGCTACGGCGAGAGTCCGGGTAGGGTCTTTCTGACAACTGTGGCTGTCATTCTCCTTTATGCCTTTGTTTACACCCTCCTCGGAGCCGTCAGTGGGGCGTCAGGGTTCTGGGAGAACCTTTACTTCAGCGTGGTCACCTTTACCACAGTCGGCTACGGCGACTACGTTCCGAAGCCCGGCTACCACCTTTTGGCGGTGAGTGAAGCTTTTCTTGGAGCGTTCATGATGGCCTTCTTTGTCGTAGTGCTGAGCAGGAAGGTGATAAAGTAAAAGAAGTCAAACCTTTTCAAACCCCACCCTTATCTTGTGCACTACTATCTCGGCCTTCTCTATCAGCTCCTGCGGTATATCCAAGCCCTCCTCCAGCCTAAACTTGACCTGCTCGGCAAGCTTTTGGACTTCTTCCTTAAGTTCGCCCTTAACGTAGAACGCCAAATCGCTCGCGTACTTGTAGGCCTCTCGGGCGTTGTTGGTCTTCAGGTTGATGAGGAGAAGCTCCGTCAGGTAGTATTTTGCTCTCCCAACGTCGCCGAGGGTCTTACTCTCCTTCAGGCTCTCCGAGTAAGTCATGTTGAGGACTCTTGCTAAATCGCGCTGGAGCTCCTCGATGGACTGATAGCGATCCTCCTTTCTCTTGGCGAGCATCCTCATGATTATTTGCTCTACCTCCCTTGCCGCCGGGTTCAACTGGCTCGGCGGAACCGGGTCATCCCTCAGAATCCCCATCATCACCTGACTCAGCGTACCTTCGAAGGGGAGTTTGCCGGTGACTAACTCGTAGAAGATGACGCCGAGCTGGTAGATGTCGGTCCTCTCTTCCGTGTGCCCGTACTTTTTATCGATCTGCTCCGGAGCCGCGTAGAAGGGTGTGAAGCTGGTCGTGGTCGTCGTGCTCATGCTCTCCTCTAAAACCTTACTCAAACCCCAGTCAGAAATCTTCGGTAAGCCATTCTTGAGGAGAACGTTGCTCGGCTTCAAATCCCTGTGCACGATCTTCTTCCCGTGAGCATACTTCAAAGCCTCGGCAATGTTGAAGACTATGAGTGAAGCCTCATCTACCGGCAGGGGTTTTTGAACCCTTGCCAGCGAGCTCTCGCAGTACTCCATTTCCAGGTACGGCACGGGAAGGACGTTCACATCGTAGAGTTCGACGATGTTCGGGTGCTTGAGGTGCAGCCAGTTGGTGATTTCTCTAACAAATGCCCTGCCAACCGCAGGATCGAGGGTCTTCGGGATCTTGAGCGCAACGGTTTTTCCATCCTTCCTCTTGGCCCTGTAAACCCTCGCGAAGCCGCCCTCGCCGATGTACTGGAAGTCAGAGTAGAGTTCCTGGAGAGCCTCAACCGGGTTGATTATTGGGATGCTCGTTAGGGCTGATGGGGTCACAGCCGCCGCGCCCATTCTAGCAGTCTTCGTGACCTTCACCGGGATGACTCTTCTGAAGGACCCCTTATCGGACTCAACGGTTATGATGAAGTCGAAGTCTCCCATGAACCTGGGCTTCACGGTGATGCTCTCGCCTATCGTCCTGCCTGGCTTGACGCGCGGGAAGTTCACCTTCTCCTCGCTCAGCTCGAAGTAGTCCACGTTTTCGCTCAGGTCAACGGTGAGGGAAAGGTCCTCGGAGAACCTGTTCGTCACTATTATGGAAACCTCTGTCTCGACCTTGTGAGGCATCTCGGTTGGAACGTCGAGCTTGAGACTCTCCTTCAGAAGTTCGAGCCTCTGCCTCTCTTCGACCCTCATAATTCTCCCCTTTATCCTGGAAGGGTCAACGTGCATGGCTTCTGCAATTCTCAGCGCTTCGTCGTAGAGTTTAAGGGCCTCGGTGTAATCTCCACTCTCAAAGGCTGAGTCTCCCCTAGAAACCAGATTTTCCATACGGGTTTTTAGAGATTCAAGCTTCTCCTGAACCCTCCCTATCATCCCTAATGCTTTTGCTATGTTTAGGGACTCATTGATAACTATCACGGCCCTGGAGTATTCCTTACGATCCATTAGCTCATCAACTCTAGATAACATGGAGTTCAGCCTTTCAATCTGAGACTCCCTGTCCCTTAGAGCCTTCGCGTGTTCAATCTTCTTGGATACAAGTCTAGACTTGCCAATAGCCTCTGCCAGAGGTAGCGCTGACTCGTACACCCTTATGGCGTCGTCAAACCGCCTTTCCAACAGCAGTGCATCGCCCTCCGAGAGGATCTTCGACAGTTCGTTTTCCGCTTTGGAGAGTATCCTCTGAGCTCTGATTCTGATGTCTTCAAGGTACCCGGCTATTTCAAGGGCCTTTTTGGCCTTTTCAATGGCCTCATTCATTGGGGCGTTCTCGGCCTGTTTTAGCAACTTATCTGAGAGATGTTTTTCGATCTCGAATATTCTTTTCTCAGCGAGGTTTGCTTTTTCTGGCTGGTTCAGTTTGAGGGCCTTGCTGTAGGCTTTCCGGTATTTGCCCAAGGCGATCACGTATGCACTGTTTTTAAAGGCGCTGTCCGCTTCCTCAAGCAGTGAATCAACTTGAATCTCGTCCATAAGTCTTTCAATCTCTCCACTCCGTCCTATTGCACGGGCCAGTGGGAGGAGTTCCTTAAGTTCAATGAGGGCGCTTGAGTATTTCCTATCGTCGGCCAGTTTTCTTGCATTAGAAATCTTTTTAGAACTCTCTTTGGTGTAATATTCTTCAATTCGTTTCAGCCCTTCTCCAGCCTTTTTCATCAAGAGTTCGTGGTTGAGGGACTGTGCCTCTGACAGGGCTCTCTTAAACTTGGAATATGCTTGAACCAGCTCATCTTTTGAAAGCAGGAACTGGGCTTCCTCCAGTGCATGGTATACCTCCTTGACCTTTTCTAGCCTCTTTTTGTGCCAATTAATGTTCTTTCCCAAAGCTTCCGCGTAGGGTTCTGCTTCCTTGAGCTTTGCCTCAGCAGTTTTAATGTCCAGGTTTTCTAGGGCAGTATTGAACTCCTTGATGATGACGTTGAGGGTTGTGAAAATCTCGGTCTTCGTGGCGTCGAGAAGATTTTTGGCCTTCTTGGCAAGGGTTTTGTCAACACCCTTAATCATGTTATAAGCATCTTGCAGGAGTTTTACTTTTTCCACCGGTGTTGATGTTTCGGCCCTAATCAAAAGCTCATTGAAGCACTTAATTCTATGTTCGCGCTCCTTTCTCTCACGAATTTTCCTATGTCCACGCTCCTCTTTCTTACGAATTTCCCTGTGTTCGCGCTCCTTTCTCTGTTTTGTTCCGTCAATCTTTGTCCATGCCCAAAAAGCCGTTAATATGAAAGGGGCCATTCCAAATAAGGCAAATAACACTATTATGAAAATCATCCAACTCTTGTATTTGGGGTTTACCTTCGGAATCCAACGTATAGCAAATATGGTTGGTATTATCACCAGAAGTAATAGGAACCATAAAGTAGCGAAGAGTATATCGTTTTCATTGAGAATGGGGAGTGTTGCTAGTATAAACCAACACATCCAGCCTACAAAACCTATAATTCCTGTAGCTAGGTACTTCCATATGCGTGCCATATGGAATCACCTTAATAGCTAATTATAATAGTATGTTGCTCTCATTCTCCAAACTCCTTTGCCAACTTTTTGTACCTTTCGATGTCCCTCTTCGTTCGTGGGGGACCGTACCCTTCTTAAATGCTTCTCAAATCTCTCATCGAGTAGCGTTTTGCCCGCCAGGCGAGCCGAACAGAAGGATGCTCCTCCAAGGTATTATTGCCGTCAGTTCCTCGCGATTGCAACCGCGTAAGCCATATCAACATCTCTTCCACCGTAAGCTTTGACCCACCATAGGCCGGGGTTTTCGGCTGTGACGAGAGGTAAAATCATCGCGAGAAGAAGGAGCAATGGTATCCTCCTCATATCACTACCCACCGTGCTACATCACCGAGGACTAAGAGGCTTTCGGTTGATGGATCCAACGCGGGGTTCAGGGTCATGCCCGGTCGTGTTGTCGGTTGAAAACCCGCCGGCCTTTATAAATAGATGGCGATTGCCATTCGGCAAGACTTTATAAACCCCTGCCGGACGACGTTCCGCAAGGTCGACCAATCGCCTTTATAAACCCCCGCTCCCTTTTCGCCTCAGGTGAGAGAAAATGGGAAGGCCGGTCTTCCTCGGTAAGGCTTACATAAACTGGTGCGAGAAGTGCAACGTCCCGCTCATCGGTGATAGCTGTGCCGTTCATGGAAAGGAGAGCGTATTCCGTCTCAACATCACTCCCCCCGGCGATTTGAGATTCGCCTTTGAGAAGGACATCGAGTTCATACGCTCGGTCTTCAGGGAGCACTACGGCGTCGATATCGGCGAGCTGTTCGAGGGGAAGGTGGTGCTTCTCAACAAGACGCCAGGAGAGGACGACTCCTACGAGATAATACTCGACGGCTACGTCTTCGGCTGGGTGCGCTTCGACCCGCTGGAGCTGAAGTGGAAGCCCGGCCTGAAGGTCGAGGGTGCCATCGCCCTCTGGAAGCGCTTCGGAAAATCCATGAGGAAGTGGATAATCGTCGATGATGGTGCAATAGAGCCCATCCTCAACGGCTCCAACCTCCTGCCGGTTGGCATAATCGAGGCCGAGCCGAGTATAAAGCGCGGGGACGACGTTATTCTCATCTCGGAGGATGGAGAGATCATCGCGACCGGCATAGCAAAGAAGGACTACGAAGCCCTGGCCAACAGGGAGCGCGGCACCGGAGTCAAGGTCAGGCGGCAGAAGAGTGTGAACTACCGTGAGGGGAGAAAGGCCACGATGGAGGACGTTCTCAGGGCAAACTCCATCGAACTGGAGAAGAAGGTGATGGAAGCGAGGCGCTTCATGAGGAAGACCGCGAACAGGTACTCGGACCTTCCGGTCGCTGTGGCATTCTCCGGCGGGAAGGACAGCCTGGCCGTCCTCGGCCTAGCGCTGGAGGAGTTCGGCGACGAGGGCTTCACAATCTTCTTCAACAACACCGGCATAGAGTTCCCAGAAACGCTTGAATACGTCGAGGAGCTGAGGAGGGAGCTCGAGCCGAAGGGGATTAAGTTCATCGTTGCCGATGCCGGCGACGCATTCTGGCGCGCCATCCACGTCTTCTCCCCGCCGGGCCGCGACTACCGCTGGTGCTGTAAGGTAACGAAGCTCGGCCCGATAACAATGGCGATAAAGGAGAACTACCCCGAAGGAGTTCTCATGTTCGTCGGCCAGAGGAAGTACGAGAGCATAAAGCGCTTCAAGCAACCCCGCATCTGGAAGAACCCCTGGGTGCCGAACGAGACCGGGGCATCGCCCATATTCCACTGGCGCGCGCTGGAGGTCTGGCTCTACATCTTCAGCCGGAACCTCAAGTACAACCCGCTCTACGAGGAGAGGCTCGACAGGATAGGCTGCTTCCTCTGTCCGAGCGCGTCCCTGGCGGAGATTTACACCCTAAAGGAGGAGAGGCCCGAGCTGTGGGCCAAGTGGGAGAACGAGCTCAAGCGCTGGGGAAAGCGCTTCAACATGCCCGACGAGTGGATAACCTACGGCTTCTGGCGCTGGAAGAAGCTGAGTAAGGGGGAGAAGGCGATAGCGAGGGAGCTCGGCGTTGAAGTTCCGGAGGAGCGTTCCTGGGAGCCCGTGAAGTATTCGATGGTGGAGAACGACGACGGCACCTTCACGGTTCGCTTCAACACCGTCGTGAACCTGAGGAGGATTAGAGAGGTTGCCCCGATCCTTGGAGAGGTCGAGGAGGGCGAAAACTACATAAGAGCGGGGGAGGTTATCTTTAGGGAGGACGGCGCATACACCGGAGACTTCGGTGAGGGAGTCCAGGCCTACTACCTCGTCAAGCGCGCCTACGAGTGCGTCGGATGCGGTGTCTGCGTCGGCAAGTGCCCGGAGGGGGCGCTCAGCATAGACCCGAGGAGCAAGAAGATTGTCGTGAACCCCGAACTCTGCACCCACTGCCGGGAGTGTATGGACGTATGCCCGCTCCTGAAAATCAAAAACCCCGAGGAAGGAAGCCAGCTTTAATTGGGTTAGTCTCCATCCTCCTCTTCCTCTCCTTCGCGCTCCACGGTGTGGGCGCACAGGAATACGACTACGAGATAAACGCCTACGCGGTCTATTTTGACGTGGTTACCCCCGACCAGGTGGAAGAGACAATTGAGATCGATTTAACTTCCCACACAAACCTCAGCCAGTACGTTATCTACACGGACTATCCTGTGGAGGATCCGCGGGCCGTTCTGGACCTTCCGAGCGGCGTGAAACCGGTAAACGTGACGGTCAAGGAGGTCTTGGGGGGAACGAACGCAATCTACATGTACTTCCCAACCCTCGGCCCAGGTGAGAGCGCGAGGATACGGCTGACTTTCACAACCCGGGGCATGATAACCGAGGACGAAGGGAAGAACCAGTTCACTTATTACATACGCTTCAGTCAGCCGGTGGGTCTCTTCCACATGCAGCTGGTCGTCCCCAAAGGCTACGCGGTGCTTTCCCCGATAATTCCATCGCCGGACAGGGTCGAGAGCTCCACAAGCCGGCTCCTGCTTGAGTGGACGCGCCGCGACCTCCGCGCCGGCGATGAGTTCTACTTCATAGTGGGATTCTCGGGCGAGATAACGGCCCCCTCCCAGCCATCCCCGCTCTTCTATGCGGGAACCTTCCTGGCGGGCCTCCTCATCGGCGGCGGCTCCGTTTACGGCTACATCCTCTACCGCGAGAGGAAGCACGAGGAGGAGAAGACCCACCTGCGGAGCGACGAGGAGAAGATACTCGCCCTGCTGAGGGAGGGCCCGGTTCTCCAGAGCGAACTCGCTGACAAGCTCGGCGTTTCGAAGGCGAAGGTCAGCATAATCCTCCGCGAGATGGAGGGGAAGGGCCTCATCACGCGCGTGAAGGAGGGCAGGACATACCGGGTTTTTCTGAAGGAGTGAGTACCTTTATAAACGCCTCCCCTCTTCTTCCCACTGGTGAGAGACATGGAGGAGTATTTCATCTGTCCAGAGTGCGGTAGCGATGACGTTGAGGTCATCAAGGAGAGGGGAAGGGAGCTCACCCTTCGCTGCAACGAGTGCGGCAACGTGTGGCACGTCACGCTTCCAAAGCTCATCAAGGTCCCGCTCATTGTGAGCAAGCACGAGAGGAGTTTCAGAACCTTCGCTGAGTTGCCGGAGGGCGAGGAAATACGAGTGGGCGACATAGTTGAGACCGAAGACGACGAGGTCAGGATAACCGGCATAGAGCTTGATGAGAACAAACGCGTGGAAAGGGCCAA
Source organism: Thermococcus sp. 4557 (assembly GCF_000221185.1). Classification (NCBI taxonomy): domain Archaea; kingdom Methanobacteriati; phylum Methanobacteriota; class Thermococci; order Thermococcales; family Thermococcaceae; genus Thermococcus; species Thermococcus sp. 4557. The sequence goes on from NC_015865.1 coordinate 49,298, forward strand.
GATAGGCGAGATAAGAACCCTCTGGGGCGAGAGCTTAACCTATCCGAAGGTCATCAAGGTCTCCATCTACCTGCCGAAGGGCGTAACCCAGGCCTTCAGGGTCAAAGTCGGCAGGGACGAGGAGTTCGTCGTCGGCGAGGTTCTGGAGGTCGGCGGCTACACCTTCCGGATCGAGAAGATAAAGACGGAGACCAAGATGCTCCGCCACGGTGGTGCGAGGGCCGACAAAATCATCTCCATTATGGGACACTCGATTCCCCGCGCCCGCGCTAGGAGGAGCCTGGAGATATACAGGGGCTACGGCAGGGAATCCCGGTGAGAACACCGGAGATGATGAGGTTTTCTTTCCTTTTCTGACCCCTTCGGGGAATGAAGAGCTTGGCCGCTGCTGACCCTTACTTCCAGAAACTTTTTGGGCACAATTCTACAACACCGGACACGTTCTGGAAATCCTTATCCAGAGTTGCCAGTTTGTCCGCGCCGTTGGTCAGTAGCGTTGCAAGGATGCGGGCATCGTTCGGCAGTAGATGGTACTTTTGGGCGAGTATGATGGTGTCCTCCCAACTGACGTTTTCCGGTATTGTCACAACGTTATGGAATGCCAATGTTGCCTTCACGTAGCTGTATGCCTTTGAAAGAATCTCCGGAGGGACCTTGTTGGATTTTAAAGCTTCTCTCAGGCTTTTTGTTGAGTTTATCCCGTACTCGTCTTTGGCAAGTTTTCTGAGGGTCACGAAAATGGCCTCACTTATGGCAGTGTCGGAGATTATTTTTGGCTCCGGAGCGGAAAGGGCCTCGGTGGCGTACGTTGTTAGTTCCGTTTCAAAGATATAATTGTAGATTATGTTGGTGTCCAGATACATCAAGACTCATACACCTCATCGGCGTATTCATCAAGCTCCTTTGAGGTGGATTTTCCGCCAAATCCGGGCTTTAAAGTCTTAATGAGATGATTTACCTCCTTCTCCAGTTCTGCCTTCATGAGGTCTACCTCAAACCTTTCCCGGAGTTCCGGGGGAAGGGCCTTAAGGAACTCGTACATCTTCATGGCCTCAGACATGGTATTCGTTTCGGTTTAGGGCTTAAATCGTTTCCTATCGAAATCCTTTTAAAGCCTCCCCCAGAATCGAGCATGCACAACTCGATGAACGATGAGGATTCCGGAGGGATGAAAAATGGCTAAGCCAAGCTACGTCAAGTTTGAGGTTCCGCAGGAGCTCGCTGAGAAGGCTCTTGAGGCCGTTGAGCTCGCTCGCGACACCGGAAGGATAAGGAAGGGTACCAACGAGACGACCAAGGCCGTTGAGAGGGGCCAGGCCAAGCTCGTTGTCATCGCTGAGGACGTTGACCCCGAGGAGATAGTTGCCCACCTCCCGCCGCTGTGCGAGGAGAAGGAGATTCCGTACATTTACGTTCCGAGCAAGAAGGAGCTCGGCGCCGCTGCCGGGCTTGAGGTCCCGTCGGCCAGCATAGCCATCGTTGAGCCCGGCAAGGGCCGCGAGCTCGTTGAGGACATCGCTATGAAGGTCAGGGAGCTCATGAAGTGAGCTCCTTTTCCCTTCATTCACGGAAAGGTTTAAGTTCATCCGTGCGAGGGATTTTTAGGTTAAGGGGTGTGAGAAATGAGCGACGAAGGATACCCGGCTGAGGTTATTGAGATAGTCGCCAGGGCCGGCGTCACCGGTGGCGTTACTCAGGTCAAGGTTAGGGTTCTTGAGGGCCGCGACAAGGGCCGTGTCATAAGGAGAAACATCAAGGGCCCGGTCCGCGTCGGCGACATAGTCATCCTCAGGGAGACCGAGCGTGAAGCCAGGGAGATCAGGACCAGGAGGTAATCGCGATGGCCAGGTGGAACGTCTGCTCCTACTGCGGAAAGGAGTTCGAGCCGGGAACCGGCAAGATGTACGTCAGGAACGACGGCAGAGTCCTGTTCTTCTGCTCCAGCAAGTGCGAGAAGTACTACTTCATGGGCAGGAACCCGAGGAAGCTCAAGTGGACCAAGGCCTTCGAGGAGGCCCGCCTTCAGAGGGCCAAGAGGAGGAAGTGATTTCTTTCTTTTCCTTCCATGTTTCCGGCATCGTTTCTGGTGAGACTTTCCAAAAAGCCTATTAACCACCCGGCCAACTAACTTCGGTGTTGCCGATGGTGGAGAAGAAGATAGAAAGAACCCTCGTCATACTAAAGCCCGACGCCGTTGTCCGCGGGCTGATGGGCGAAATAATCTCCCGCTTTGAGAAGAGGGGACTTAAAATCGTCGGGATGAAGATGATATGGATCGACCGTGAGATGGCGGAGAAGCACTACGAGGAGCACAAAGGAAAGCCCTTCTTCGAGCCTCTCATTGACTACATCACCAAGGCCCCGAGCGTTGTGATGGTCGTTGAGGGGCGCTACGCCATAAGCGTCGTCAGGAAGATGTCCGGCGCCACCGACCCTAAGGACGCCGAACCCGGAAGCATAAGGGGCGACTACGGCCTCGACATCGGCGACTCGATATACAACATAATCCACGCCTCAGACAGCCCGGAGAGTGCCGAGAGGGAGATAAACCTCTACTTCAAGCCGGATGAGCTCTACAGATACTGCAAAGCCGCGGACTGGTTCTACCACACGCACGCCAGGGCGAAGAGGGAGTACCTCGACACTATGGACTGCCTGGAGCGCTGAGTCAGTCTATCACCACATCCAGCTTTTCTCTCTTCCTGTTCTTGCGGAAGAACTCCCTGTATTCTTCCATAACCCCTCTGCAGCCTTCCTGGATGTTTGCCTTGGTTCTCTTGACCGCGATTATGGGGCCGACGAAGTACAGGGGGAGCACGAGGCCTGTGAGAACCAAAGCCGTGAACATGCCCTCCCCCATGGCGATTCCGACCGGGATGGGGAGGAGGTTGAGGGCGTATCCAAAGGCCCGAAGTGTCTTCCCAGCCTCGGGAAGCTCTGCAAGGCATTTCACGAGCTCTCTCCAGCGCGGGAAGTCGCTTAAAACTCTTCCGCCAAGTACGAGGTGCCGTTTAATCCTGTAAACAGATAAACTCTCTCTATCGGCCAGACATTCGAATCCGAGACTTTTGGCGAGTTCTCCGGGCTCCCCGGAGCAGGGTCCCGCCTTCAGCCAGCCAAGGGGATCTCTCTCAGAAAGCAGGACGATGATGGCGTAAAGCATCAAACCCGGCAGCGCCAAAGCGGGCAGTGCACTTGAGGAGAGCGCTATTCCAGTACCCAGCATCACCCAGAACAGGGCGGAGGTGCTTAGGTACTCATCTATGGTCAGGGATTTTCTCCCCCTGAACTGAGCGTAGGCGATGGTCGCCAGAAGGGCCAGGAATGTCTGAAGCCCTATCATTCCCCCTCCCAGTTGCTCTTCGAGTATTCTCTGACCCCCATAGAACCCGTCCGCGATGAGATAAGTGAATACTGGGGTGTATAGTGCCAGCGTAATCTCATGAGCCCTGTCCTTTAGCTTTCCTAGCATCAGCGCCGTTCCAACGCCGACAATCAATCCGAGTGCGAGCGCTATCATGCGACCACCGTTGGACTTTACCACGGGCCTTTTTAATTCTTGCCCCGAACCCTTTAAAAACCCACGCCTGAGTTAGGCTTAGAGGTGAGAACAATGAAGAAGATTAGGCAGCCCATCATAGCGGTTCTTGGGCATGTAGATCACGGAAAGACCACGCTCCTCGACAGGATACGGCGCACGAACGTCGCCGGCAAGGAGGCAGGTGGAATAACCCAGCACATAGGCGCGACGGAGGTTCCCATAGAGACCGTCAGGAATCTGGCGGGCCCACTTATCCAGCTCTGGAAAGGCGAGATAAAGCTTCCCGGGCTGCTCTTCATCGACACTCCCGGGCACGAGGCCTTCACGAGCCTGCGCGCGAGGGGTGGGAGCCTGGCCGATTTGGCGGTTCTCATCGTGGACATCAACGAGGGCTTCCAGCCGCAGACCATAGAGAGCATCGAGATACTCAGGAAGAACAGGACCCCCTTCATCGTGGCCGCCAACAAGATAGACAGGATTAAGGGCTGGAAGGTGGAGGAGGATGAGCCTTTCCTCGTGAACATCAAGAAGCAGGATCAGAGGGCCCAGCAAGAGCTTGAAACCAAGCTCTGGGAGCTCATTGGAAAGTTCTACGAGATGGGCTTCCAGGCCAACCGCTTTGACCGCGTCCAGAACTTCACCCGCGAGCTGGCGATAGTTCCGATTTCGGCCAAGTACGGCATAGGTGTTCCCGAACTTCTCGTCCTCATCGCAGGTCTCAGCCAGAAGTACCTCGAGGAGAAGCTCAAGATCGAGGTCGAGGGCCCGGCGCGCGGCACTATACTAGAGATACGCGAGGAAGTCGGCCTGGGAACCACGCTTGACGTCATCATATACGACGGGACCCTCCGCAGGGACGACACCATCGTGGTTGGAGGCAAGGACAAGGCGATAGTTACGAAAATCCGCGCCCTCCTCAAGCCGAAGCCCCTCGACGAGATACGCGACCCGCGCTTCCGCTTCGACCAGGTTGAAGAGGTCGCCGCCGCGGCGGGTATAAAGATAGCCGCCCCGGGACTTGAGGAGGCCTTAGCCGGCTCGCCGGTTATAGCGGCCCGCTCGGAGGAGGAGATTGAAAAGGCCAGGCAGGAAATCCTGAGCCAGATACAGAGCGTCGTCATAAGCACCGGCAAGGTGGGCGTCATTGTCAAGGCCGACACCCTCGGCTCGCTTGAGGCCCTCAGCAAGGAGCTCCAGGAGAAGGGGATTCCCATCAGGAAGGCCGACGTGGGGAACATAAGCAAGACCGACGTGATGGAGGCCCTGAGTGTCAAGGACGAGGAGCCCAAGTACGGCGTCGTTCTGGGCTTCAACGTCAGGGTGAACGAGGACGCCGAAGAGGTCGCCAAGGCCAAGGGGGTGCCGATATTCACCGGCAACATCATCTACAAGCTCATCGAGGACTACGAGGCCTGGGTCAAGGCGGAGGAGGAGAAAAAGAAGCGCGAGCTGCTCAGCAAGGTCACCTTCCCGGGTGTCATAAGGCTCTACCCGGACGAGCGCTACGTCTTCAGGAGGAGCCACCCCGCGATAGTGGGTGTTGAGGTCGTGGAGGGCCGCATAAGACCCGGAGTGGCGCTCATCAAGCAGAACGGCCAGAAGGTCGGCGTCATCAAGTCCATCAAGAACAAGAACGACTTCGTCCAGGAGGCCAAGAAGGGCGACGCCGTTGCGATAGCCATCGAGGGCGCGATGGTCGGCAGGCACATCCACCCTGGCGAGACGCTCTACGTTGACCTGAGCAAGAACGACGTCATAATCCTCGCCAAGCAGCTCAAGAACGAGATGGACGAGACCGACGTAAGGGCCCTCAAGATGACGGCGAAGGTGAAGGCTCAGGGGGACCCGTTCTGGAAGGCGGTTTGAGCCTCGTTACCCTCTTTTCTTTCAAGTTCTTTCAAGCCATATCGCCGCCTCAACATGGGGCGTGTGCGGGAACATATCGATTAGAATAGCGTCCTCTATCCTGTAAGTCTTCCTCAGGTGGTTCTCGTAGTCGAGCCGAAACGCCTTTGGGTTGCAGGAGACGTAAATGACCCTCTCAACGCCGCTTTTTACCAGTAACTCGGCCGCCTCCCTCAACCCCTTCCTCGGCGGGTCAACTATGACTGTGTCGTAGTCACCGATTGGCGTTTCCTCGGCCCGACCGACGCGGAACCTGGCATTCACCCCATTTAGTTCGACATTTTTCCTCGCCATCTCCACAGCGAAGGGATTCAGCTCGACCCCATCAACCTCGAAACCCCTCTTCGCCAGCCAGACGCCGAAGGTTCCGACGCCGGAGTAGAGGTCGAGGACTTTCTCGCCATCTGTAAAGTCTTCAACGGCCTTGAGGAGTAACCACAGGGCGTAGCTGTTGGTCTGGAAGAATGAATTGGGGTGGATGAGGTATGCCACGTCCCCGATCCTCTCACGTATGAAGGGTTCGCCCCCCATGATCTCGGGCTCTCCCCTTGGGTCGTCCCTCTCGTCCGTCTTAAGGCTCCAGTAGAGGGAATCCGCAAAGGAGAAGTAGTCCCTGAAGACCTCAGCAACTTCCTTCGAGGGTTTCGTATGGGCTACGAGGTTCACCATGAGCTCACCCGTGAACTTGCCTTCCCTGACCTGCAGGTAGTGAACCTCGCCGGCTTTTCTCTTCAAATCCCATGGCTCAAGGCCAGTCTCGCTCAAAAAAGCCCGAAGGGCGCGCAGGTATTCGGATGTCCCTTTGGAGAAAACCGGACACTCGGAAAGCTCCACCACGCCGAGGGGATCCCCGTACTCCTTGAGTCCTATCCCTTCAGCAGTCACGATGAAGTTGCTCACGTTCCTGAAGTCCCAGATTTGGGGTGATCCCTTAACCGGCGCGCTTATCCCGGTTATCCGCTCGAAGAGTTCGGCTTTGAATCTCAACTGTTCCCCATATCTCAGACCCTGCCAGAGGCAGCCTCCGCAGGCTCCGAAGTGGGGGCATCTCGGGGTCTGCCTGAGAGGTGAAGGTTCCAGAAGCTCAAAATCCGTGGCGATCCTCCTGCCGAAGCGCCTCTTCGTCCGCCGGACGAGGACGTAATCCCCTGGATATGCGAAGGGAACGTGGATCCGTCTCTCCCCCTCAAGGAGGCCGAGGCCATCGGCGCTGAGTTCCTTTATCTCTCCCCTGATGCGCATGGTCGGGACTCGCCATCAGGGTTTTTATACCCCTCGCTGAGTTTCAGGCGGAGGTGAGATTATGAGGCCAAAGGTCTTCATCACCCGTGCGATTCCCGAAAACGGCATCGAACTCCTGAGGGAGCACTTTGAGGTCGAGGTCTGGGAGGACGAGCATGAGATTCCGAGGGAAGTCCTGCTCGAGAAGGTTCGGGACGTCGATGCCCTCGTTACCATGCTGAGCGAGAAGGTAGACGCCGAGGTCTTTGACAGCGCCCCTCGGCTTAGAATCGTGGCCAACTACGCCGTCGGCTACGACAACATAGACGTTGAGAAGGCAACGAGGCGCGGGATATACGTCACCAACACCCCCGACGTCCTCACTAACGCCACCGCCGACTTCGCCTGGACACTCCTCCTTGCCGCCGCGAGGCGCTTAATTGAAGCGGACGGGTTCATCCGCTCGGGCGAGTGGAAAAAGCGCGGTATAGCCTGGCACCCGAGGATGCTGCTGGGCCACGACGTTTACGGAAAGACCATCGGTGTGGTCGGCTTCGGAAGAATCGGCCAGGCGGTGGCGAGGCGCGCAAGGGGCTTCGGGATGAGGATATTCTACAACTCGAGGAGCAGGAAGCCAGAGGCCGAGAAAGAGCTCGGCGCCGAGTTCAAGCCGTTGCACGAGCTCCTGCGCGAGAGCGACTTCGTGGTTCTGGCAGTCCCGCTGACGAAGGAGACCCACCGCATGATAGGCGAGAGGGAGCTCAGGCTTATGAAGAAAACAGCGATACTCGTAAACATAGCGAGGGGCAAGGTCGTCGATACGGAGGCGCTCGTCAGGGCACTCAAGGAAGGCTGGATAGCCGGTGCAGGCCTGGACGTCTACGAGGAGGAGCCGTACTACCATGAGGAGCTCTTCAGCCTCGACAACGTGGTTCTGGCGCCCCACATAGGCAGCGCCACCCATGGTGCCAGAGAAGGAATGGCCGAACTCGTGGCCAGGAACCTGATAGCCTTCAAAAACGGTGAGGTTCCGCCCACGCTGGTCAACCGGGAGGTCATGAAAGTTAAGGAATCGGGGTTTGATTAAAGGAGAACAACGCTTACGCCCAGTTTCTCCGCTATTTTTCCCTGTTTCTCGTCGCAGGTGACGAGAGTGGCGTGGAGCGCCTCCGCCTGCGCTATGAACAGAGCGTCGTAGATTGCTATGCCACCTTCGACGCTCAGCTCGAAGGCTCGTCTCAGGTATTTTTGATTCTCCTCGATAGTTATCACTCCCTTATCAACAAGGAGTTCCAGCGCTCCGAGGAGCTTCTCCCCATCCTCTCTGCCAAAGTTTCCGTATATCCGCACGTTCTTCCAGATTACATTGGTGGTCTCGGTGAGCAGCATATCAACCGCGTGGACGTCGCTCTCCGGCTGGAGATAGGGTACCACATCCCTCCAGCCTTCTTCCTTCAGGAGAAATTTACAGAGGGCAGATGTGTCAATGACTATCACGGTCCTCCCTCACGAGCTTTTCCGCAGTTCCCTTTGGAACCCCATGAAGGGACTCAACGAGCTCTATAACTTCCTGGAGGGCCTGTTTTTTCTCCTCCTCTTCAATCCTCTTCCGTATGAACGCCCTTATCTCCTCGCTCCAGTTGATATCGTACTTCTTCATCTCACGCCTGAGTTCCGGTGGAACCCGGACGCTCACAACCGCCGAGTTCATGTAGTTCACCACATTTAATTTGGTATTACAAATCTTAAACTTTTTGCACTACAATGGGTATAATTCACGCCTGTGTCCGACGATCGCAGAAAAACAACTGGATTGTTAAGCTCTCCAGGCGTATTCTTCGAGTTCTTCAACGCTCGCCTTTCCGAGTATTCCTAGGTGAACCTTCTTTTTCATAGCCTTTGCAAGGAACTCTGCATCAGCTTCGAGGAGTTTTTTCAGCCTTTCGAGGTCAACTCCCGCCGGAACCTTTATCATTATCTCTCCCATGCTCCCACCTAAAGGGAATTCAATGAGGTTGTATAAAGCCTTATCGAAGCTTCACACCTCTTTCATCATCGCCCTGAACCTCCTCGCGTCCCTGCACATGTCAGAGTTGTTGAAGAAGACGAAGCCCTCCCCGCGGTTCCAGCCGAGGACCCTTTCCCTTATCTTTTTCAGCTCTTCGTCGCTGTAGGAGTGCCTGTAGATTATCCTCCCGTTCTCGTAGCGCCCGTGCAGGCGGTAGTAGTTCATCTCCCCGTTATGGAGCGGGATCCTCACGAGGGGGTCGGTGACGTCTATAACGTCGAACTCCTCACTCCAGCGGCTCCCTCCCATAGCGCAGGAAGCTCAGGAACCTCTCGTCTTCCCCCACCAGTGCGCTCAGCACCGCGCTCACGTATGCGTCGAACTCCTGCTTTTTGATGACCACTGAGTGGTGGGCGTACTCCAGCGGGATGACGTATTCATCCTCGGCGACGGAGAGGATATTTGCAAGGGTTCCCTCGAAGTCCTGCCTTTCTGGTACCTCAAGAAGGTATATCAGCCCCCTTTCGGCGAAGCGGACGTATGCCGGTCTTATCCGGGCTCCGAGTATCTTACCGTCCTTCATGATGAGGATTTCCTTGAGGCTCTGGAGCTTTCCGTGGTGCATCAAATCGACGACCAGCTTTGGAAAGGCCTCCTTGGGCTTTTCGAGGTACCTGAACTCCAGGTAGCCGCTCTCGTCCGAAAGCGAAGCCACAACGGGGGTATCGACTATCATTGGTGCTCCCTTGAGCTTCTCTTTCTCCCTTTCCAGGACTGTCTTAACGACGTCGGACTTGTAGAAGGTCTTAGCTACCGCCGCTATCCTGCCCCCAAGGAGCCTGTCCAGTGCGTGGAGGTACTCTAGGTACTCGAAGAGGACTATAAGATCCTCCTTGTCGTTGACCCACCAGAAGCTCTCCCTTATACTCCTCGCACCCCGTTTCATAAGCATTGAGAATATCTCCTCCCCGTTCCAGCCCCTTGAGGGAAGGGAAAAACCGTTGAGCACGCCGGTTTTCTCCAGCTCCTCCCTCCACTCAACCCACTGTTCGTCGAGGAAGTCAAGGAACTCTAGGGCCGCTTCGAGGAGTTGCTTTCCGTGCCGGTTGTAGAGTTCCCTCGTCGTTGAAGATGCGTAAGTGGGAGGTGTGATTATGGCGCTGCTTATCGTGCCGTCCATGAGCACCAGATCGGCGCCGAGTTCGAGCATCATCGCGCCCATTCTCTTCTCCAGAATGTCCATGTGGATCCTAACCCTCTCCTCGACGTTCTTATAGGGAAAGACCATGCCGATATCGTTCCAGTAGTAGAGCCTCTCACCTATCGCAGAGGCCGAAACGGCGTAGATTATCGCCCCGCTGAGGCGCTTCATCATTCTGCTGCCATCGATCGCGTAAACGTTTCCACCCCTTGGAGCGGGCAGGGGCTTCCAGGAGAAGTGTTTCGCCACTGCGCTTCTCAGCTTCCCAACGTCCCTGAGGCTCCTGAGGAGAAAGTTCCTGATCTCCTTGATATGAACATCGCTAATACGCTCCAATGCTCTCCACCTCCACGCGGCTCTTGCCGCCGACGTTCAGCACCCTTATCACGTAGTCCGCCGCGTCCTTCAGCTCCTCGTCGTGGGAAACGATTATGACCTGCGGTATCTTCCTCAGCTGGCTCGATATTATCTCCACGAGCTTCTTCCTGCGCTCCTCATCCAGGAAGGGCGTGGGCTCGTCCAGGATCAGAAGCTCCAGGTTCCCCACCTTGTAGAGCGAGAGCGCCAGGCGGAAGGCCAGGCCGAGCGCTATTCTCTCCCCACCGCTCAGGAATTCCAGACCGACCTCGTTGCCGGCGTAGAGCACCTTCAGCTCTATCCGCTCCTTTCCGAACTTCTTCTCGCGTTTGAGCTTTATCCCCTGGTACTTGCCCTCCGTCATCTCCGAGAATGTCTCGCCGGCGAGTTTCTGTACTTCCTCAAGGCCCCTCAGCTCCTCCTCGGCCTTGAGCCTCGCCACCTTCTCCTTGAACGCGGTCATGTCTGCCATGGCCTTTTCAACGGTCTCCAGCTCCCTCTCGGCATCTTCTATCTCCTTCTTCTTTGCCTTCAGCTCGTCGAGGAGCTTCATTACCTCGTCCCTCAGCTCTTCAGCGCCCTTGAGCTCCGTTCTGGCCTTCTCAAGCTCCCTCGCGGTTGCCATGTATCTCTTCTCTGCCTCGGCGTAGGCTTCCTCAGAGAACTCCCGCGAGAGTTTTTCCATCTCCGCCCTCAGCTCCTTGAACTCTCCCTCCAGTTTTCTAAGGGCCTCGATGCTCTCATCGCGCCTCTTCTCCAGGAGGGAGAGCTTCTTCTTCGTCCTCTCAAGCTGGGCCGGGACGTCCCTGAGCGAGAGGTACTCGCGGTAGGCTGGCTCGAGCTCCTTCATCCTTTCCTCAACGGCCTCGAACGAGCCGAAGCCCTCGTTCTCCAGCCTTTCCAATATCCTCCTCTTTTCCCTGCCCATCTCCTGGAGCTTTTTCTCTATCCTACCCAGCTCGTCTTTTGCTTTCTCAAGCTCCTCGAGCTCCTCTCTGAGGTGTCTCAGCTCCTTCTTTATCTCGATGAGCCTTGCCTTGGCCTTTTCAAACTCCTCCGCGGCCTTCTCGAGTTCCTCCAGGTCGTACTTCGCCAGCTTTTCTTCGACTTCCCGCAGGAGGTCTGCCGTCTTTTTCAGCCTTATGAGCTTTGACTCCCTCTTGATGATTCCTTTGAGCTCGATTTCCCGTTCATTGAGCTTTTTGAGCTTCTTTGATAGCTTATTCAGCTTCTTCTCGATGGAGGTTATCTCGGCGTCGTACTCGGCCCGTATCTCCTCCTCGTCGTGCTCCCCGATGGGCCTCTTGCACAGCGGGCAGACCCTGGCGCCTTCCAGCTTCGAGAGATTCTCGATGAGACTCTCCTTCAGTCCGTTGAGAGTCGCAATCTCCTCCCTTATCCCGGTCACTTCCTCGCGGAGGTTCTCAAGCTCCTCCTTGGCGTTCTCGACCGCTTTTAGCTCCTTTTCCAGGTTCTCGGGGGTGACCCCCGCCCGCTCGAGTTCCCTCAGATACCTCTCCGCCTCGGCCTTCCGCTGGAGGGCGCGCTGGTAGAGGCCGTTCTGCCTCTTCAGCTCCTCGTAGGTCTCGCGGAGGGACTTTTCCTCCCCTTCGAGCTCCGCCATCTTTGCAGAGACCTCCTCGATCCTGGCGGCTCTCTCCTCAAGCACCTTTCTCTTCTCCGCCAGTCTTGCTTCGGCGGTTTCAAGCTTTGATAGCTCGTCCTTGAGGGAGAGGAGCGACTTCAGCTTCAGGTACTCCTTCTCGAGGGGCTCGAGCTCCCTGAGGCGTGCGAGCTTACCCTCGAGCTCTCCTATCTCCTTCTTCACTTCCTCGATCTGGGCTTCATAGTCCTCTATTCTACCCTTCTCGGCCTCTATCCTCTGCTCCAGGACTGCCCTCCTCTTCTCCAGCCCCTCAAGCTCACTCTTCAGGTCCTTGAGGCGCGAGTAATCCTCCTCCGCTTTCCTGAAGGCACCTTCGAGTTCTCCAACCCGCTCCCTGAGCTCGCTTATCCTCCTCAGCGTCTCGGAGAAGCGCTTCTCGGCATCGCGGAGGTTCTCCTCCACCTCGGCCTTCCTCTCGATGAGCTTCCTGAGGTACTCCCTCCTCCGCTTGAGCTCCCTTATCACCTCCGCCGCGTTCCTCTCGGCGTTCTCGTAGTCCTCTATGCCCAGGACCTTGCGCAGGACCTTTTCCATTACCTCGCGGTTCGTGATTATACCCTCTATCTCACCCTGCCTTATGTAGAGCGCGTTGGTGAATACCTGGATTGGGTAGACGTTCCTCTCGACCCAGCGCGCCACGTCGGAGCTCTTCTCCGCTATCGTCTCCCTGTCCTCAAGGAGCTCGCTCTTCTTGGAGTCCCTGACGATTTTGTAGCTCTTCCCGTTGTGCTCGAACTCCAGCGTTAATCCCAGTCCGCCGGTCGAGTTGACGCGGGTGTTTGCCTGAATGTAGCCCCTCGGGAAGCTCGGGTGCCCCATGTAGAGGGCCGCGAAAATCGCCTCGAGGATCGAGCTTTTGCCGGCGCCGTTCTGGCCTATCAGCAGGTTTATGCCGTCGCTGAACTCCACCTCGCTCATCTCGTGGGCCCTGAAGTTCCTGATCTTTATCCTCCTTATCCTCACGGCTTACCCCTCCTGAGCCACGCGTCTAGGCTCGATGGGTTTTTGGGCTTGGAAATGGGCCTGGGTTTTTTAGGAGGCTCTTTCCCCAGATCTTTTTCCGGTTTGGGCTTCTCCGGCTTGGCGGTGCTCTCGGACACCTTCTCCTTCTTCTCGGGTTCTTCCCTCTTTTCAGTTTCCGGAACTTTCCGGGCTTTTTCCGGGATTCCCTTCTCGTACCTCCCAATCAGCCAGGAGACGAACTCGGTGAGCCCCTCGGAGAACTCCTTCGGGGAGACCCTCAGGTTCAGGAGGAGCTCCCGCTCCCATTCGGTGAACAGCTCCTCCTCGCTCAGCCTCTCCTTGGAAAGCACCGTCTCCCCCACGACCCTGCTCCTGAAGGTGTAGTACATTATCCCCGAATCTTTAAGGAGGTCGTTGAACTCGGCCAGGCTCACCCCGCCCTTAATCGTCCCTTCGAGCGTTATAACCGCTATCGCGTCCTTCGGGACGAGCGAGGCTGCCTCCTCAACCCTCTTCCTGAGCTGGGACTTGCTGTCCCCCTCCACCCTGATCGAGTAGAACGGCCTCGCATCGACTTCTACGAACTCCGGCTGAAAGTCCTCGACGATGTAGAACCCCTTCGGCCCCTCCCTGCTCTCCGTGACCTTCGGCTTTTTGTCCCTCAGGGAATAGCGGATTGTATGGCTCGCCTCCCTTACCTCCGTCCTCTCCAGCGAGCCCGGATAGACCAGAGGCCCGCTCAGCCCCGTCTGCTCCGGTTCAGCTACCCTCCTCACGTGGATGTGGCCGAGAGCGTAGTAGGAAAAGCCGTCGGGAAGCTCGTTGAGCTTCAGGTCAAAGGCGTCCTGGTAGGGCGTGTCCTTGGCGAGGTAATCGACCGCCTGGTGGAGCATCAGGATGCCCTTCTTTCCCTTGAAGAGCGCCTTGAGAACGTTTACGGCCCCTTCCTGCCTTATGAGCTGCCAGCGGGTGTGATGCCTGAGGCCGTGGATTTCAAGGTCTCCTACCTGGCCCCAAACTAGGTAGCGGTTCTCACTTATCTTCCTGCTCCTCTGGAACTCACCCTCCCTTGGCTCCCTCTTCAGCCCGACGGTGTATATCAGCCCGAGATGCTCGAGGAGGTCGAAGACCGAGGTTTCCCTTATGGTCTTGTCGTGGTTGCCCTCTATCGCGAAGACCGGGATTCCCTTCCGCCTCGGGAGCTCAAGGACCTCAACCGCGTCGCGTATCGTCCTCGGGGACGGCCGGCTCACGTGGAAGAGGTCGCCTGCGATGAGTATGAAGTCCACCCTGGCTTTCACGGCCTTCTCGATGGACTCCCTGAAGACCTTGAGGTAGTCGTCGTAGCGGAAGGGCTGGTTGAACTGCTCCCTGCCGAGGTGGACGTCGGCGATGTGCGCGAATCTCATGGTTCATCACCGGCTTCACAGCGGGAGGGCCTCTATGGCCTCTTCCTCGGTTATCTCCTCTTCCTCGTCCCTCCCCGCGAGCCACTCGCCGACGATGTCTATGTCCCCGCCGCCGTAGTGGCCGTTCATATCCCTTTCGAAGCTGTATATCTTGACCATCGCGGGAATCGTGATGGCGTAGCCCACTAGGACGGCCTCACCAACGCCAAGGGAGGCAATGTCGCTCAGCAGATCCTCGCTTATCTGCTCGCTCGCCTGCTGGACGTAGCGCTGGTCGTTCGGCTCGACGAGCTTGAGGATTATCTTGGTGTTCGTCTGGCTGAGTATGTCGTCGTCCAGCTTCTTCGGCCTCTGCGACACTATCCCGAGGCCAACGCCGAACTTCCTGCCCTCGCGCGCTATCTTGCCGAGCCACAGAGTTGCGGGATTCTTCTCTCCCCTTGGCGCGAATATGTGTGCCTCCTCCACTATGATCAGCACGGGCCTCGTTAAAGCCGGATACCTCTCGGAAACCTCCCTGACGAGGGCCCTGTCGTTGGTTCTGACGCCCTTAACGTAGTCTATCCTGTTCTTGAGGATTCCGCGGAGGACGAAGCTTGCCAGCGTTATCATCTGCTCCTCTTCCATTCCGCTGAGGTCTATAACGTTCACCATCCCCGGCCTTATCTCGCTGAGCACATTAACCGGACTGATGAACTCGCCGAAGTTGGCCCTGAGCTCGCTGAGGTAGTCCTTCAGCCTTATGAGGGCCTCTATGTCCCTTGACTGTATTTTCCTCGGCGTCTCTATGCCCTTCTCGTCGTAGTAGTGGATGATCTTGTCGTCGGTGTTCTCGTAAACCCTTATCCACTCCTCTATCTTGTCCTCCATCTCGTGGATGAAGGCAATTCCGCCGACGACCTGTCCCTTCCTCCGCATCTCCTCCCTGACCGTCCTGTAAACCAGCCCCAGGAAGCGCCTCTGCAGGCTGGCGTTTTCAGCTATCCCGAGCAGTGTGGCGAACTCGCTCAGCCTTA
Source organism: Thermococcus sp. 4557 (assembly GCF_000221185.1). Taxonomy (NCBI): domain Archaea; kingdom Methanobacteriati; phylum Methanobacteriota; class Thermococci; order Thermococcales; family Thermococcaceae; genus Thermococcus; species Thermococcus sp. 4557. The sequence continues at coordinate 64,585 of NC_015865.1, forward strand.
TCCGCCCCGGATCTATCGTGGCCTTTATCGGGTTCACGCGCGCGCCGGGCCAGCTGAGCCTCTGGTATTCCCCGTGGGGGTCGAGAATAACAACCGTAGCGTTGACACTGCTAACCAGCTCCTTCGTGAGAACTGCTATCGTGTTGGACTTTCCTGCGCCAGTGACGGCCAGAACCGCGAAGTGTCTCGAGACGAGTTTGTTAGCGTCCAGCCCAACCTCTATGTTCTCCCTCGCGATGAGCCTGCCGAGGCGTATATGCCCCTCCGAGAATATTTTCTGGAGGTCCTCGTCCCTCGTGAGGTAGACCTTCTCGCCCGGCTTTATTGGGACGCGGTTCGGGGCGGGCTTCGTCAGGAACTCACCGTCGTGCCTCCTCAGCACGCCGAGAACCTTCGCCGTCGCCAGAATCGCCTCGCTCTTGTCCAGGACGCCCTTTGAGAATACGTTCACTGTCTTCTCAACGTAGTCGTAGCTCCCCCTGCCGGCGTCCATCAGCCAGTTGATGTTCCTGATTGACTTAAGAAGAGCTAAAACTTCATCACCGTCCCGGTTTTTAACGACCAGAAACTCTCCGAAGCGGGGCAGCTCGTTCCTCGGGTTCACTATGAACGTGAAGTGATCCGTGCTTGATTCGCCAAAAACTATTCCAACGGCACCGTTTCCGACCATATTACCACCCTGAGTTGATTGGATGGGTATGAACAAAAACCTTTCGCCGGCCAAAACCCTAAAAGGCCCCGGGTGCTATCCTGTAACATGAGCGAAATCCCCTGTGAAAGGATTCTCCTGGTTACGGGCAGGCTCGCGGAGCCCCTCGTGAGGAGGTACGGGAAAGGCTGCGACGTCTTCGTTACGCCGGTCAGCGTCGCGGCATTTCTCACTCCAGAGATGATAGTCCGCTACCTCAAAAAGGCAGGGATCCGGAGCGAGGACTACGACCTGGTTCTAATCCCGGGCCTCGTCCGCGGTTCGGCCGGGCTCATCGAAGACGAACTCGGAATTCCTGCATTCAAAGGGCCGAGGAACGCGATGGACATCCCCCAGACGCTTAAAGCCCTGAGCGAGGGCTTCAAGCTCAGCAAAGAACTCCCCGCCGACGAGCTATTCTCCTTCGATGCCCTCAAAAGGGTCGAGGACATCAGGAACAAAACGAGGAACCGGCGCTACATTGAGAAGGCCCTCGAAATGCCGTGGAACGTCCTCATCGGCAACCTCCCCGCGGGAAGGGACTTTCCGGCGAGGATTCTGGGGGAAGTAGTGGATGCTCCGAGGCTCGGGGTTGAAAAGACCGTCGAGAAGGCCCTCTACTACCTCCGCGAGGGGGCCGATATAATCGACATCGGCATGGTCGCCGGCGAGACGAACCTCGATTTCATCGAGCTGATTCTCGAAATCCGTGAGAGGCTTGGAGAGAAGGGCTTTGACGTCCCCCTAAGCTTCGATTCCCTCAACACGGCGGAAATTGAGAGGGCCCTCGACTATGCGGACCTCTTCCTGAGCGTTGATGAGGGCAACCTTGAGGGGCTCGTGACTGAGAAGCCCGTCGTTTTAATCCCGACCAACCAAAGGAGAGGCTTCTTCCCGGTCAGGCCGTCGGAGAGGGTCGAGTTCCTTGAAAACCTCAAGGAGAGGGCCCTCGATCTGGGGTACAAGACGGTTATCCCAGACCTAATCCTCGAACACGTTCCTCACTTAGCGCGCTCCCTTACTGCTTTCCAGCTCTACCGCGAGAGGAATCCGGACGACGTTCTTTTGGCGGGAGTCGGCAATGTGGTTGAACTTTACGATGCGGACAGCGTAGGGATGAACGCCCTCTTAGCTGGAATAGCAAAGGAGCTTTCAATAAACCTCCTCCTCACGACCGAGACGAGCGCCAAGGCGAAGGGTTCGGTGAGGGAGCTGAGAAGGGCGGTGGACATGAACCTTTTTGATATACCAAAAGACCTCGGCTTCGACCTGCTGGTGCTCAAGGAGAAGAGGGCAGGCGAATGGAGGTTCGAGCCGGCTGAGAAAGTCATTGAGGCCGAGGAACGGCCCGTCCGGATTGAACCCCTCTACTTCCGCATCTGGGTCGAGAACGGGAAAATATGGGTAAACGCCCACCGCGGAACCGAGCTTCTCCTCACGATAACCGGGGACGAGCCCAACGCGATAATCGACACCATCCTCGAGCGCTTCGAGATAAGCCCGAGGCATGCCTTCTACCTTGGCAGGGAGCTGGAGAGGGCCTACACTGCCCTCAAGCTGAGGAGGAGCTACGTCCAGGAGGTCGAGCTCTTCGGGGAGTTCTACGGCGATGCCCACAAAGTTTAACTCCTGAAAGTCCACTCCATCAGGGCTGGCCTCGACGGCCTTGTCCCTTCCGGCAGCAGTGGGGAGTTCCCCTATCTGAACTTCGAGGAGAAACTCGGGGTCGTGTCGCCCCGGAGCTCTGCGCCGAACTCTGGAGAGCCTTCAGGAAAAGGGAATCACCAAAAAGCCGGAGAACTTCAGCTCCACGTGAGCTTGATAAACGAGGTTGTTTCCAAGCTCCACAATCAGATAAGCGCGGTGAAGGCTGCTGTGGAAATGCAGGGCCTGAAAGTTGGGGGACCGAGGTTGCCTTCGCTACCCCTCGATGAGAGGGCTCTCGGCGATATTGAAAGCGCCCTCCGGAAAGCGAGTTTTCCTGAGGTCGGTCAAAGGTGGGAAAGAAGCAAAAACAGAAAAGTAAAAATCAGCGCCGTCTGTAGAGATAGACGGCTATAAGCACCAGCAGGGCTCCAAGGAGGGCGTAGTAGGGCCAGCTGGCCCCTCCTGGGGTGCCCGGCCCAGTTGACGTTCCGGTTGTGCCCGTTCCAGGGGTTTCCGTCGGACTTGTCGTTGTCGTCTCGCTCGTCTGGTTGCCACCTGCCGATGTCTGGGTCTCCACCTCCTCCGCCACGGCGAAGAGGGAAAGCCCCGGAACGCTGGCCCGATAGTAGGCGTATCCCGCGTCCTCGTACTCGAAGACGGGGCTGAACTCCTCCCACGTCCCCGAATAGCGGAGCAGGGTAACGTTCTCGGTGCTCGCGTTGTTCTCCCTTAACCAGTCCTTTGAAACGCGGAAGTGGAGCGTCACGTTCTCGACCGACCAGTTCTCCGGATGGGTGACGTTGAAGAGGGCGTAGACGGTGTAGCCCTCAACCTCGCCGGGCTTCTGGTAGACCCCGAGGACCCCCTCAATGTCCCTGCCTGCCGTAAACGTCAGCATGTAGAGGTCCGTGGAGAACTCGAAGAGCCCAAACCTGCCCTCCCTCAGCTCCACGAGGAGGCCGTCCACGGGGTTTGGTCTCTTCGGTCTGGTGACCTCCAGCCCGAACTCCCTCTCAACGCTCCCGTTTCCGTAGGTGCATTCAACGGCGAGGGTGTAGTTGCCGGGCTCAAGGCCGTCCGTCCTAACCAGTTCTCCCCCGCCGTTTCTCCCGTCGAGCCTCCAGCTGAGCAGGCACGGGGAGGTGCTCATTATTCTGACCACGCCTCCAACCGGGACGCTCGTGCTGCTCACGTTGATCTCCGGTGCCCTTCCCTTCCTGGCTATCAGAACCTCGTTTCCGGAGGAGACCACCGATGCGTTGGAGCCTTCAACGCTCACCGACGTGTCGCTTAGCGGAACTCCGAAGGCGGGCTTTATCTCGATGCTTCCGTTGTAGTGCCCCTTCCTGGTTATGTTCGCCCTTAGCAGCTCCCCGTCTATCGCCATCGAGAGTTCTATTTCCTCGTCCTCCGGGAGCGCGTTGAGCTTTCCGGTCGCGGCTATTGTGAGGACGTTTCCCCTTATCGAGACGTTTGCCCCTTCGAGCTCTTCGAAGTACGCCCCGGCGAAGAGCTTCGCGTTCTCCTCGTCCCTGAAGAAGGCGAAAATGGCTTTGGCAGCTTCCGCGGTTGGCTTCATCTCTATGAAGGCAGTGCCTTCCACGTCAGCGCCTTTCCTGCCTCCTGTAACGTTTACCCTCATCCACTCGAGGGTCCTGTTGAAGAGGGGTCCCACAGCAGTGGTTGGCGTTAGGACGGTGTACCTCGCCTTGTAAACGTCCAGTTCCCCAAAGGTCAGGGAGACGTTGGCCACACCGGTTCCGTTGCCATCGCTTCCTCCGAAGATGAGGGCCCTGTCAGCCTTCTCGACTTCCACCGTGAAGTTGGCCGGCGGGTCGAGCACGTAGATGGTTCTTGAGCCTGGGACCGGGGCGAGGAAGAGGTACGTGAGGAACTGCGACATGTCGAAGGTGTAGGATACAATGGCCCCGACCTCTCCACCAACTTTTTTGAGATAGTCCTTCTGTTCCTGCTCCGCGAGGCTCTTGAAGTACTTGCCCTTCTTTATCTCGTTGAGTACAAGCGTCTTCGCCTGCTTCTTCAGGGCCTTTTTGACCGCCGCCGTTCCCAGCGAGCCTACCGCTCCCTGAGTTCCCTCAACATCGCCCGTGTAAACTGATTTGGCCAGCTTTGCGAGCTCGTAGTAGGTGCTCTTGTCGCTCACCTCGATTATGGACTCGATGAGGAGAACCTGGAGGTCCTCGTCGAGGGCTATTGCCTTCACCAGCTTCCCGAGAACCGCCGCTCCTTCCCCAACGGAGAGCTGGTTGAGGTTCATCAGCTCGCCGTAGTAGGTCCTGTCCATGCCGTAGTTCTCCTCAAGCCGGGTGAAGGTGTCTATCCCCACTGGTGCCATAACCGTCTCGTTGCTTGCGAGGAGCGCGTTGTCGACCTCTTCCCTCCTTGCGCTCGCGTTTATGGACTCAAAGCTCTCCGATTCGGTCTGGAAGTCTATCGTCTCCACGAGGTTGACCACCTTAAGGATGGCGTTCGCGAGCCCCATGACTATCGTGTCCGAGGGGACGTCTATGCCGAAGAAGTCGAGGAGGGCCTCTATCGACCTCGATACGATGCGGAACTCGTTGCCCACCAGAGAGGGCCTGGCACCAACGATTATCTGATAGTGGGGTATCACCTTGTTGGGCTCCCTGCTGTCGTCCGCTATGGCCCTCATCGTGAAGTCGGGAGGTATTATGTGGTACCACTTGTAGCCCTCCCCGGGTCCGTAGACGCCGTCGGCGTAGTAGTCGTAGTAAATGTTGCCGTTCGTGTTGTGGAGCGTCAGGTAGGTTCTGCCGTTCTTCACGGCCGTTACCGTGACGTCTATTGGGTTCATGTGGACAGTCTGAACTTGGAATGTCTTGTTGAGGGCCTTGACGGGCGTTTCCTTGTAGTTCAGGCTCGGGGTGTAGTATTCCTTCCCATCAACGGTGTAGTAGAAGGTCGCGCTGGTCATGTAATTCCCGCTGTAGTTCACCGGCGGAATGATGGCCGGGGGTACGTCGGGCCACCAGTTCATGTAGATGTCCAGTCCTCCCTTTTTCTTCCCGACTTCCGCCACCCCCAGAATGCCGACGTTGTTTCCAGCGTCCACGAGGGCCGAGCTGCCCGGGAATATGTAGGCGTCCATCCCCTTGTAGAGCTTCGTTCCCTCCCCGCGCTCGGAGATGTGGTCGGTTACCGTGATCATGGTCACGTTGGCGTCCCTGTCCCCCACGTTCGTGTATTGCAAATCGAAGTGGTGACTTTCGGATGCCTCGACGTCGTTGTCGCCATCCCCGTCGTAGGGGGGAGTGTTGTGGCAGAACTCCGGATAGCTCTGGCAGTACGCCAGTGTGTACGGATACATCACGTATCCCGTTATCTCGAAAACTGGCCCGAGGGTGAAGCCCACAGTTACCGGTATCTCATCCCTCAGGATGTTGTCTCCATCGTAGAGCCTCACTATGGCTGTGAACCTCTCGACGTCTGGAAGCTCATCGGGCTGGACGTCCCAGCTCAGCGTTCCGAAGTCGTACTCCACTATCGGTATGGAGACGTGGAATACTCCGGACTCATTGGGGCCGAGGAAGATCGGCTCACCCACCTTTCCGGTGTGCCTCTCGACGTACTCCGGAAGGTCTATCTCGATGCGCGCCGTTCCGTTCGTCAGGCCGGTGTTCCTGAGGTAAATCGTAAAGTTCGCGAGCCTCTCCCTGTTGGGTACCCAGGCGGTGGCCATCCTTCCCCAGTCAAACGTCTCGTACTCCACGCGGTAGAGGCTGTAGATGTTGCTCGCGTTCGTCACGCTGACGTTCTCGATGACTATCTCGGCGTTGGAGAAGTAGACCCTCCTCGCGCTTGTCAGTTTTCTTCCCCCTGAATCCACGGCCGTGAACTGCAGGATTCCCTCCCCGGTGAGGTTCATGGAGAGGCTGTCGAGGATCAGGTAGTCGTTGTATGAATCTCCCCCGACGGTCTGGTTGAGCAGCACGACGGTGTTGTTCTGAACGACCTCATAGACCACCCGCGAGAGACCGTCCCTCGACGTAGCACTCCCTTCGAGCGTTACAACTCCCTTAACCGAGCCGTTCTCGAGGGGTGTAATCCTGAGGAACGCCGAGAGCAGGTCCGAGCCCCAGTCCTCGGTCGCGTTCCCGTCGGTCCAGATGACGATGATCCAGGTCCTGCTCAGGATGTCGTAGTCGTCCTGAACCTCTCCGGTTGAGGTGTACATGAAGCCGCCGTTGTAGTTCGCGACCATCTTTGGCTCATTTCCGCCCCAGTCTATTCCGTGGAGTCTCGGCGTGGAGCGGTTGGCAACGAGAACGTCCCTGTAGTTCACCAGGGTGTTGTTAACCACATCCGGGAGCAACGTGGTGTTGAAGTAAAGCCCCAGGGAGTTGCCTTCCAGGACGTTCTTGGTGAAGTAAACGTAGCCCTCCCCGTTGTTTCCCTCGAACCTTGCACCGATCCCGTTCTCGACGAGGGTGTTGTGGTCGATGAAGACCCTGTTTCCCTTGCTGTAGACGCTATCGCCCCCGGTTACCTGGAAAATTCCGGTGTCGCTGCCGTAGATCACGTTGTTGTGGACGGAGCCGGTGACGTTGTGAAGCCTTATGCCCACCCTATTGTCCATGATGTAGGAGCTGTTTATCATGACGTTGGCGCTTCTAACGTCTATTCCAACGCCGTTCCCGCTTACCTCGCTCCCGCTGACTGTGATGTTGCCGGTGACCCTTATCCCGTACTCAAAGCCGGAGATTCTGCTGCCCTCAACGCTCACCACTCCCCAGTGGGGCCGGGTGTTGATTCCTATGCCGCTCCCGTCCCCGGTAACGTTGCTGTCTATAACGGAGAGCCTTCCGAGGACGTTTATACCCCCGTTCACCTCGCTGTCGCTTATATCCACCCAGGACAGGTATCCAAAGTCCAGGTTGCCGGTGATAACGTCCCTCGCTATTATCGCCCTGGTTCCGTACCCCCCGATTTGTCCGTCGATGACGCTGTCCGTTATCCCCGAAACGCCGCTCTCCATTGTGAGTTTGGCGGTGAAGGCACCGAACTTCTCGTAGCCGGCGGGGTTTCTCACTCTAACGGCGATAACGTTCTTACCGGGTACGAGGTAAGCCGCTATGTCGACCTCACCATAATCGGGAACCCCATAGGGGCGAATGCCGCCGAGACTTCCGGTGTAGCCTGTCCTCGGTATGTACTGGTCACTCCCCCGGAGAACCCTCCTGCCGTTGACGTAGAGCTCCACGCTCCCGACGGCGAAGTACGTGAAGACAGCCCTCAGGGGCATCTCGTCGACGTCTATCGTTTTCTTGAGGTACAGCTTGGTGAAGTCCCCGACCTCAACTGAGGCGTCCCAGCCGGGGGGCCTGTATGAAGACTCTGCCACCAGGGGCGTGACGGTTGGGAACATCCCGTCCGTTGATGGGCTCAGATACCAGTTGGGTGAGGCGCTCCTGGAGTGGTACCAGATGCTCGAGTAGCTTATCGGCGTTGAGGTGGTTATCTCCTGGTCGAGGGCCTCTTCGCTTGAGCTGAGGGAGAAGGTCGTGTTCTCCGAGACGCTCCCCCTTAAGAAGAACCACTTCGACTCCGCTATCACCTTGGAGTTCTTCAGCCTCGCGTTGAGGAAGCTCATGTGGCCGCTGTCCCATCCCTGGATTCTGACGCCCTCGATGAGGGGTGCATCTCCATCCAACCCATTCGTCGCCGGGATCCCATCGAGGTCTTCAACCTTCAGCGTGCCGGAGACATCGATGAGGCCGCCGCTGAGCGAGTAGTCCCTCAGCGTCAGGATTCCGTCTACGGTTCCGCTAACCCCTTCCATCGATCCCATTTCCATGAATGCCCTCGCGTCCGGCTTCACCTCCACCCTGAGGTTCGCGATGCTCCCCGAGATGCCGCCCGTAACGTTGGTGTTGACCAGCTCAAGGGTCTGGAGGGAGTTGGAGAAGAAGGCCCTGTCTCCGCTCACCGAAGAGTTCACGACTCTAACGTACCTCCCGGGGGAGGAGATTACGAAGGCGTTGTTCCTCGCGTTGATGTTGGAGCGCGTGATTAGGACGTCTGCACCAGCTATTCTAATCCCCTCATCGGCAAGAACGCTCAGGTTCCTGAACTCCACCTCTCCGAAGGAGTAGTAGGGCATGTTTATCTCAACCGCGCTCTCCCTCGGGTTCTCGATGAAGACGTTCTCAAAGGTCGTCCCCGCCACGAATCCGTCCAGGAGCCTTATTCCGTAGGAACAGCCCTCGAAGCTGACGTTCTCCACCTCAACCGGGCCGGGGTTCCTGAGGAGGAGCCCCCCGCCGTAGCTGAAGGCCGAGTTGAGGATCGAAACCTCACCGCTGGCCTCGATTCCGCCCTTTACTTCGCTCCCCTTTACGGTTAGGTAGGTTGCCTCAAAGAGATACTCGCCCCCGAGCTTTGAGCGTTCTATCCTGGCGTTCCCTCCCCTGAACTCGTCTTTCCAGGCCACGTCGAGCTCGGAGTCCATGACCCTGAGACTGCCTTCGTCTCCCGTCAGCCTGTCCCCATCCACGAGGGAACCGTCCAGAAGGCCGAGCGCCCCGTTCACCTCAACCTTCCCGGGCAGGTGAACCTTACAGCCCCTCAGGGTCAGGTTTCCCGTGTCCTCGATGATTATGCTTCCGTTGAAGGAGAACTCGCGGTTGAGGCAGCTCTCGGTGTCGTTTACTATCCAGTCCCCATCGCTCGGAGGCCCGAGGAAGACTCTCATGGTTTCCTCCACTTTCAGTCCGCATTCACTTGCCGCCCTGACCGATACGAAGTTCTCGCCCGGCCTCAGCAGGCCCGTCAGGTTCACGGTTCCGTTGAACTCAACCCAGGGACCGCCGTTGATGGAGTAGTGGAATTCCCTAATCTGAACCCCGTTGGTTGCCTCGGCGGACATTACGACGTCCTCGTCCCGGTAATAAAAGTCCTCCATGTTTATCGAGAGGGCGGGTTTCTCCGGGTTTTTGCAGACTGTCACTTCTCCCTCCGCTTTAATCTGCTTTCCGCAGTTGTCCGTGGCCGTTATCTCCAGGCTCACCGGCCTCCCTTCCTCCGTCCCCTTCAGAACCGCGTCCTGGATTTCCCAGAGGTCCGCGACGAAATGGCCCCTGACAACGTAGAACCTTTTCACTTTCCCTTCGAAGGGCCCTCCGATGTCATTCTTAACATCCTTAAAGTCCACGACCTCGATGTCGGGCTCAAAGGCATTCTCGACGCTCGCCCCCATGATCGAGGCGCTGTAGGTGTAGGCCTTTGCGAGGCTGTTCGTTACGAACGTGAAGTTCACTGGGAAGCGTAGGGAGCCCGCCTCGTCCGGCAGGTTCAGTTCGAGACTGTCCCCTTCAACGAAACACATCCCCTTCACCGAGAACGCTCTGCTCTCCGTCTCGATTCTGCGCCGGTAAATGTCCACCGCGGAGACCGAGAAGCTGTATTCCCCGCCGGGGATAACGTTGAGTCTCGCCCTGCAGGTGTTCTGGGTTACCCCCATCGCCAGCGGCACGCCGTTCCACGTGATCCAGCACTCCATCAGGGGCACGCTGGAAACCACCGTCACGGTAACCTCTTGGACTTCGCCCGGAAGAACCGTTCCGTTCTTCGGAGTGGGCTCGACGTAGTAGAGTATGAACTCGGGCAGCGGGACGGTGAATCTGGCACTCACGGGCTCCCCGCCGTTCCCGTACCTGTCGAAGGTTCTCGCGTACAGGACGTGCCTTCCGTGGCCGAGGTTCATCGAGAACCTCATCTCCTCCCCCGGTTCGCCGCTCAGGTTGGCAACGCGGGAGGAGTTCCAGTCGATTATCCTCTCTCCCTTTTCGTCTTCCATCTCCTTGGGGTCGAGGTACAGTTCAACCCTCTCGAAGTCGTCGTTATCGGGATTCCTCCAGGTCGCCGTGAACCCGGAGCTGTTCGTGCTGACGTTCAGGCCCCCAACTGGGCCAGGTGCCCTCGTGTCCGCAACGCGGACGAGGAGGGTGAGCTCTGCGTGGTTGAGGGCGGCGTCGTAGACGACCACCCGGTAAACGTCGATTCTCACATCGTCGGTCCTGACAGGGAACCCAAACGGGACGCCGCTCCGGTAGCGTCCTTCCCGTGCCGGGAGCTCCAGATGGCCAGGCTCGGGGTTGAGGTAAACCTGATAGCTCATCGGGTGCTCGTCGGTAACGTTTATCTCGAAGGACGCGTTTGAGAGCCTCTCTGCGATGAAGACTCCTATCTCGGAGCGGGTCATGTTGTTGGCGTGAACCCACAGGATGACCGGTGGCGTTGAGTCCACCTCGACGGTTCTGGTCTCGCTCACCCCGGTGTTGTTCCCGAGGTCGGTTCCGTAAACCCTGAAGGAGTGCTGGCCGTCGGAGGAGCAGAGTTCGCCGGTAAGGCTCCAGACACTGCCCGAGCCCTCCATAGTGAAGTTGGCTCCGTCGAACTCGAGAACCGCTCTGCCCAGCTCCTCACTCGCGTTCACCGCGATGGTCAGGGTGCACGAACCTACGATGGAGCCGTTCTCCGGTGTCGGCGGGATGAACGCGAGAACCGGCGGTGTCGTATCAACCGTGAACGTTCTGTGCTCCGTTTCGTTGGCGTTGCCCTCGACGTCCCAGGCCTCGATGTAAAAGCCGTACCGTCCGTCCTCGAGGGCCAATGCCAGGCTCCAGTTCCTTCCGGAACCGGTCATTTCATACGCGGTCCCGTTCAGGTTCAGCACCGCCCGTGAGAGGTTTTCATCTGAGAGCAGTCTGACCTCCACGGTGCTCCTGTTTAGGACCGAGCCGTTTTCCGGCGTGGGCGGGAGGAGGGTAAGTCCCGGAGGCGTCGTATCCCTCACCCGTATCTGCACCGTCCTCTCGCTTTCCCATCCGAATGTATCGTTGGCCCACACCCTGTACTCCACCATCCCCGGCTCCGGTGCCTGGAAGACCACGCGCAACGTGGTGTTGCTGGAGTAACTGCCTTCCTCCTGAAGGACGCCGTCCCTGTAGATTTCGTAGCTCGCGGGGTGGGCATCGTGTATGCTCACCTCCACCGTCACCGAGTCCCCCTCGTCCACCGTGTCCGGGCAGTTTACCGTTATCTCTGGGGGATTTCCATCCGATTCAAAGGTCAGCTCCCCGCTTTTTGCCCTAGTTCCCGCCGCGTCCGTGCCGTAGACCCTGAGGACGTGATGTCCATCCGTTAGGGAGACGTTCAGGTTCCAGCTCCTTCCAGAACCAAGCATCGTGTGGTTGACACCATCGAGTTCAAGAACCGCCAGCAAGAGCTCCCTGCTCGCCTCTGCCTCGACTTCTACCCAGCTTCCCTTTATATTGGATCCGTTCCCCGGCGCGAGAACGACTATTTTGAGCGGACTTTCGCGTTTCACAACCCGCATCAGCCACCAGTGTCTCGCGACGCCGTTCTCATTTTCAACCCTCACGCTGACGTTCCAGAGGCCGATGACGAGGCTGGAGTTGGTGTAGGTCGAGCCGTTCCCCTCTTCCTCCAGAACGACCGTCCCGTTGACGGCCCACGTGACGTTCGCCACCTGGTTGAGCGCTATGGAGAAGGCCGCCGTTTCGTTTTTCCTGAGGGTGATTTCCTCCGCCTCGGGCGAGAATGAAACTATCCTCAGCGGCTCGATGACCCTGAAGCACTCCATGGGCGTTGAGTTCACGTGTCCTAGCGTGTCGCTGGCCTCCACGCGCCAGCAGTACAGGCCCGCGCTGAGACTCCTCGTCTGAATGGTGAAGTTCGCCCAGCTTGAGTATTCCATGGATTCAACGGGGGCCCAGCCGCCGTCGGCGGTGGCGTTCGTTATGAGAACCGCCTCGGAGGGGTTCGCCTCCTCCCAGAGACTGTGAACTCCTAGGCTTTCTCCCAACGTGATCGAGTCCCTTTCCTGCCCGTAGCGAACCCAGCGCGGTGCCCTCGTATCTACCTCAAATTCTCTTTCTTCGCTCGTTCCGACGTTGCCGTGGGCATCCTCGCCGGTTGCCATGAAACTGTGCTCCCCATCCCCGACCTCTACCGTTGCCGTCCAGTCCCTGCCGGAGCCCTCCATGGCGTAGCTCCTCCCGTCCAGGCGGAGGGTGGCGTTTCTCAGTGTCTCATCCGCCCTTAGGCTGAAGGTAACGCTTGCCGTGCCGATCAGACTGCCGTTTTCGGGAGTGGGCGGAACGAAGGTGAGAACCGGCGGAGTTGTGTCCGTTTTCACAACGAGCCTCCAGGAGTGGGCCGCCTCTCCGCTTTCCTCGCGGGCGACAGCGGTCACGTTCCAGATTCCCGGGACGAGGGTATCGTTGAAGTAGCTTGAGCTCTCCCCCCTTTCTCTCTTCGCGGGACTCTCGTTCACGAACCAGGTCACGTTCGCCTCGCGGTTCAGGGTTATCGAGAAGTTCACGCTCCCGTTGTCCTGCACTTCCACCTCGTTCTCCTCGGGCGAAAACGAAACTATCCTCAGTCCTTCTTCGACCCGGAAGCAGAGCTTCGGCGTCTCGTTCTCGTTCCCGAAGGTATCGTTGGCTTTGATGTACCAGCAGAAGACCTTCCCGGCAAAGTTTTCGTCGGTGCTTATCGTCCCGTTGCTCCAGCCGTCGGTGATTTGGAGCGGTCTCTCGCTCCATATGAAGGCTCCGTCCACAAAGGTCGCGTTCGTGACCAAGACGGCTCCGTCGAGATGGGAATCACCCCACCTCGCGAAGACCTCAACGTCGTCGCCAGCTGTCACTTCATCTCTGTTCTGGCCGTATTCGGTGAACTCCGGGGCCGTCGCGTCTATTTCTATTGTTCTCTCTTCCGTGGTGTTGGTTATCCCTTCGGCCGAGCCGTAAACGCGGAAGGTGTAAGTTCCGTCCGCGAGGTTTTCCTTGATAACCCACCAGCTCCTCCCGGAACCGCTCATGCTCTCGTTAACGCCGTTCCACTCGAGGGTGGCGTTATCGAGGTCGAGCGAGGAGCTGACGTTTATGATGACTCTCCTCACGTTGAGCATCGCCCCGTTCTCTGGAGTTGGTTCCACGAAGCTCACGGTGAGGCTCGGTTTGGGATAGACGTACCACGCCCAGAACTGGCTCGCCGAGCCGTTGGAGTTCTCGACGACAGCTCTAACGCTGTGCTCCCCCTCTCCCACATCGGAGTTCGTGTAGGTGGATGTCTCAACGTTCTCATCCGTCTTCACGACGCTCCCGTCGAGGTACCAGGTGACGTTCACAACCTGGTTAACCTCAACTGAGAACTCGACGGTATCGCCGACGTAGCTCTCGACTGGGCTCTCCGGCGAGTACGAGACTATTTCAGGTGGGGAGTAAACCACGAAACAGTGAACCGGGGTGGTGTTCTCGTGATCCAGGGCATCGTATCCAGTTATCTTCCAGCAGTAGAGCCCCGGCTCGTCAAGGGTTATGGAGAAGTTGCTCCAGCCTTCCGTTTCTTCAAAGACCACTTCATCAAAGACCTCCCATGAGCCGGTTATGTTTGTATAAAGAACCGCCCCCTTGAGGTGGGGGTCGCTCCAGAAGGCGTTGACGTGAACCTCTCCGCCCGGCGGGATGCCTTCCGCATCCTGGCCGACGTTTGAATACTCCGGGGCCTTCGTGTCAACTTCAAATTCCCTCTCCTCGCTCGTCCCGTTGTTCCCGGCCAAATCCTGGCCGTAAACCGTGAAGGTATGGGTTCCATCCGCAACGTTCATTGCGTAGTGCCACGCCTTTCCCGAGCCGAGCATCGTATGGTTTGCCCCGTCGAACTCAAGGGTCGCCAGGGCGAGGTTCTCGTTCGAGGTGACGTTTATCACCACGCTTGAGTCGCCGATCAGGGAGCCGTCCTTTGGTGTCGGATCAACGAAGGTGAGGACAGGTGGGGTGATGTCGTTCTCCTCCTGGGCAAGCGGTGCGAAGATGCCCAACCCCGTCAGGTTGGCCTCCACGAGGTTCTTGTTCGTGTCCAGATGGTGCCCGCTCGTCCCATCGAGCGTCCAGCCCTCTGTGAAGTGCCATATCTGGAGGCTGTCCTCATTAAGGCCCTCAAGGGCAGAATCGTCGTAATAGAGGCCCAGATGGAGCCAGCTGTCCACGTCTATTTCGATATATTCCCCAACGTCGCCGTAGCCCTCCGGCGGTGCCGGCCGGTTCTCCGTGGGAACTCCCCTCACGAGACAGTTTCCGGGACAGGTTACCTCCGTGGGAATCCCGTTTATCGTATTCCCGCTTAGCGAGCCGTAGAACTCCGCGATGACGATTATTGCCCAGGCGTTCGTCTCGGAGAGGTTAGTCGTCAGTTCGTTGTTGTCTATAAACGAATCCCCCGCGAGGTACAGGTAGAGGGCATAACCGGCGTTCTCACCCACACCGCTTATCGAGATCGTGTTGTCATAAACCCATGCAGAGGTTTGGAAGACCTCTATCCCGTCGGCGCTGTCGCCTCTAACCGTGACTGTGTTGTCGTGGACGTCGCTGGCTTCCCCCTCTTCCTCGTAGACGTAAATTCCGACACCCTGGAAGCCTGAAACGCTCACGTCGTTGTCCCTGATGATGTTGCCTCCCCCGTAGCTGAGATAGATTCCGTAGCGCTCGCTCTCCCCGGTCTCGGTTATCGTAATCGTGTTGTCCTCAATCGTACAGTTCTCAACGCCGTCCACCCAGACCCCGATGTTCGAGACCGACGAGGCTACAACAAAGCCGTTCAGCGTAACGTTGTCGGAGCTCACGTAGAAGACGGGCTTCCTTCCGTTCGCCCACTCGGAGCCGTCGCCGGTGATGCGGGCGCTCTCGCTCGTTTCCACGGTGAGGGATTTACCTATCTCCACACTCTCCGGATAGGTTCCAGCAAGGACTACGACCGTTCCACCTTCGATCGCGTTCTTTATTCCGTCCTGGAGCGGCGTCTCGCTGGGGTTGAGGCTCCCGCCCTCGTACCACCAGCCGCTCTCGTTTACATAAACCGTTTCAGCTGGAGTAAGCGTCGTTGCGGTGTCGTTCACCCATGTGGTGTTGACGTTCCCAGAGTAGTCCCTCGTGAGAATTCCAATCGTGTGCGTCTCGCCGGGTGAGAGCTCGTCGAGCCACCACTCACCCTCGTCCGTCTCGCCCTCGAATTTTCCGTCCACGTAGATTAGCGCCGTCTCGAAGTCCTCATCCTCCGGGTTGTCCCACGTCCAGTGGATGTAATCCGGACCAACTTCGTGGGCCAGGTTTCTAACGGTCCCCGGCGGCGTCTCGTCTTTCTCGCTCGCGTTCACGTAGAAGTTCACCTGGGCCATCCCTGTCTCGTCGCCGGCGAGGGCGTACACCACGAGGAGGTTTTCCCCGTTCTGGGCGGTTATCGTGGTGTTCGGCTCGAACGTGACGTTCTTCCCGCCGTTGAGGGAGTAGCGCCACTCGTCAACCGGCTTGTTGGCGGTGACGTTCAGGTTTATGGTCGTCGTGTTGTATATCCTCTCCTCAGGGGAGAGAATGGCTATCTGAAGTTCCCCACCCACCGGTTCCGCGGGTAGGTGGCCCATACCGATAACGTCCGAGTCTTCCGGGGAAAATGGTGCCCCCCTGCTGGGAGCCACGTAGGAAACGCCGACGAAACCCACGTTTAAATAGGAAGCTAGGAGGAGATAAATCAAGAATACAACTCTTTTTCTCATCTTCTCACCTTCTCGGAGAAGAGACCCTAGCTGTCAGGAGGGTGGGAGAGTGATTAGAGGGGCCTTGATTGGAGGCAACAGTTAGGGCCCCTCCTGTAGCGGATACGTATACTTCATATAACGAGTTTAAGGTATAATAGGCTTTTGGTGGGGCTGCGAAATGTTGGAAAATATACAACAAGACATTTCGGGGCGTATTCGCCCTCCGATGTGCACCTTCCGGATTATGCCCCGTCGAGGTTTCTCATCCTGGGCTTCCTGAAGAGTTCATCCAGCTCCGCCCGTCTGGCCCGCACCCGCTCGTGGAGCCCAGCCACGCGCTCGTCACCGGGATATTTCATCATCAGGGTCGTGGTTATGCCCTCCAGGAAGCCGAGTATCGAGACCTTTATGAAATCCTCGCCCCTCTTGCTCTCCAGCCCCTCGTTGAGGGCCACGAACGAATCGAGCCTCGCTATTAGCGCCCCTTCCCCAAGCTCTTCCAGCAGGCTCCTGACCTCCGCCACCTCGGGTATATCGACCGCCATGCCATCACCTCACATCTTCAAATTGAAGAACCTCACCGCGTTCCTCTCGGTGATTCTCTCGACTTCCTCGAACCCCAGCCCCTTAAGCTTTGCCACCTCTTCAACGGCAACGCGGACGTTGCATGGAGTGTTCCTCTGCCCCTTTACCGGACTCATGTAGGGAGCGTCCGTCTCCACCAGCATGTTTTCGACTTCAATCGCCTCCGCGGCCGCCATTACCTCCGGGATGAAGACTATCCCTGTGTTTATCCCTATGGGGTGCCCGTTTTCTGCTATCTCCCCCGCCAGCTCGACGCTCCCCGCGAAGGAGTGGAAGTATGCCCTAACGCCCGCGCGCTGAACCATCTCAAAGGCCTCCCTTTCGGCCTCGCGGGCGTGTATCACCACTGGAAGCCCCAGTTCGAGGGCCAGCTCAAGGAAGTGCTTGAATATCGCCCTCTGGTTCTCCCTCTGAGTTTCGTTTTCCGCGTAGTGGTAGTCGAGTCCTATCTCCCCTATCGCCGCTATCTCGGCCCTGTGTTCCAGTATGAACTCCTCGACCCGCTTCACCTTCTCCCAGTTGCCGCGCCGTGCCTCGTTCGGATGGTACCCCAGGGTCGGGACGATGAAACCGAAGTACGGCTTCAGCAGCTCCCAGCTCTTCCAGACGTGGGCTTTCCTGTACTCGGTGATTGAGTCCACCACGGCGGCGAGATCCTTCCGACACTCCTCTATCATACGCGGTGCGTCCTTTTTGTAGAACTCGAAGTGGGCGTGGGCATCTATCATGTTCCGCCGTTGGGTTTACCATAGAAAAGCTTTTCCGTTGTTTGACCGACTAATTTACGGGAGGTATTGATAACATGGAAACCAACAACGGTGCCACGGAGCTCATGAAGGACATTGTGAGAGCCCTTCGGGACAAGTCACCGAAGGAGCTTCTAAGCTATGCGATATTCAACGAGGAAGAAGAGGCGAAATACTATGCCAGACTCGCCGAGAGTGTTGACAAGGCCAGCATCAGGGCTCTGTTCCTGAGAATGAGCGAGGAGAGCATGGGGCACCATGACTGGCTTTACGGGCTCTTCAAGAAGCTGTACCCGGATGAGGAACCTGTAAAGGTGGACGCTCCCCCTGTTGAGGTTGCCCCGTTCTACCCGAGGTTCGAAAGCGTTGAGGACTACGTATCCGCCCTCGAGTACTGCATGGAGAGCGAGCTTTTCGCGAGGAAGACTTACGAACTCCTCTCCAAAGTGGCCGAAGATGAGGACACCAGGAACTTCGCCCTCAACCTTGCCGCGATGGAGGATGAGCACTACCTAGCGATACGCAAGATGTACGAGCTCATAATCTCCCTGGAGGAAAAGAACATCGTCCCCACCAAACTCGATCCTGGGGGATACCTCTTCACGGACGACCTCAAGGCCAAGTACTTTCTCCTGGATCTCCTGGAAGGGGATGCGGTTCTCATCGTGGTCATTCGGGAGAAGCCCGAGAAGTTCCTTGAGATGTTTGAGGGAAGGAAGGTTGATGTCATTTGGATGACAAAGACGGATGTTGACCGTTCCATTCGTCCCGAGGCCCTGCCTGCCCTCAAGAACCGGCTGTGCCAGTTTTTCAGGAGGGCATCCGAGAACGGCAAACGCGGAACCGTCTTCATTCAGAACCTCGGCTACATCGCCCTTGAACTGGGATTCAAAAGCATGGTGGACGTGATTTTTTACCTGAAGGACTGCGCCCTCCTCTACAACGGCCATCTCCTTGTAACCGCAGTCAGGGATGCCTTTGAATCCCGCGAGTGGGCGCTCCTCACCTCGGAGCTCAGGGAGGTCTCCTGATCAGAGCTTCCGGGTCTCCCATATTACTTTCCCATCTTTTCTAACGACCTTCAGGATGCGGTGGTACGGTATCTGGGCGTCCCCGACGAAGAAGTAGCCGTGACCGAGCTCTATCATCTCGACGGGGATTTTCTTGACATCGCCGTAGGCACCGCGGTGCTCTATGATGACATAGTAATCTCCCTCGTCCTCCCTGGGGTCGTACTTGAGCTTCGCCAGAACCTCCTTCACGGAGCCCTTCCGCATCAGAGCCACCCCAGGATTTCGTCGATGTTCCCTCTCCAGTCCTTTATGACCCAGCCGTGCCCCGGAAGGCCGAAGTCAACGTCGTAATCCCTGAGCCTTTCGAGGCTCTCCTGGAGCTTCCATCCGTTTCCGGTCGGCAAATCCGTCCTGCCAACCGTGCCGTTGAAGATCGTATCCCCCGTGAACATTACCCTCGTCTCCCCATCGTCGAGGTAGAGGCACGAACTCCCCGCCGTGTGGCCGGGCGTGTGGATCAGCTCAAGCTCCAGGGAGCCGACTTTGAGCGAATCGCCCCCCCTCATGTGGAGGTCAACCCTCTGCGGTTCGAACCTCCTCCCGTAGGAATAGGCCAGAATCACGTAGTCGTCCCCCTTCTCCAGCGTTTTTGCCGTGGTTTCGTGGGCGGCGAAAAGGACGGTCATTCCTTTTCTCCTCAGCCAGTCCGCCAGGGCCATGTTCCCGCCCACGTGATCGAAGTGCTCGTGGGTGTTGAATATCGTAACCCTCTCAACACCGTTGAGGAGACCTTCCCTCTCCCAGATCTCGGCGTAGACGTGCCAGTTAACGCCGGTGCCGGTGTCCACTACGAGGGCCTCTCCCTCGTCCCTCACGAGGTAGACGTTCGAGTCCCAGCCTATGCCCCTCAGCATCATGGTGTGGGGAGGAATCTCAACGGGCACCAGCTCCCTCGGAAACTCCTCGATGGAGCTTATCCTCACGCTTTCACCTCCAAAAAGGGCTCGAGGAGGACCGCCTCCTCATACGGAGCAGATCCCGTCGGGAGGGGTCAAACTCTTCATCGCCCTATCGACTTACGCGGGGGAGGTTTATAAACTCAACCGCGGAGTTGAATTAGGTGACCCAAATGAAAACCGAGCGCGCGAAGGAGATACTCCTTCAGCTTTTGAAGATACCCTCCCCATCGGGAGAGGAAGACAGGATAATGCTTCACATCATGGAGTTTCTGCACAAACTGGACTACGACGTCCACATCGAGAGCGACGGGCAGATAATAGACCTCGTCGTGAACCCCGATGCCGAGCTCTTCTACGAGGTTCACATTGACACGATACCGATCCGCGCGGAGCCCTTCGTGAGGGGCAACATCGTCTACGGAACCGGCTCGAGCGACATAAAGGGTGGCGCCGCTGCCATACTCCTCATGCTCGAGAATCTGCGCAGGGAAGGGAAGGAACTCAACGTCGGCATCGTCTTCGTCAGCGATGAGGAGCTTGGGGGCAGGGGAAGCGCACTCTTCATGGAGAGGTACAAGCCGAAGATGGCCGTCGTCTTAGAGCCGACCGATTTGGAAGTCCACATCGCCCACGCCGGCAACATCGAGGCCTACTTTGAAGTTGACGGCAAAGAAGCCCACGGTGCCTGTCCAGAGAGCGGCATCAACGCTATAGAGGAGACCTACAAGATGCTCGAGGAGATGAAGAAGCTCGAACCCTTCAAGGCCAAGGGCAAGTACTTCGACCCGCACATCGGCATCCAGGAGCTCGTCTGCGAGAACCCCGTCTACCTCATCCCCGCCCTCTGCCGCGGCCGGCTTGAGGCGAGGCTTCTGCCCGACCAGGAAGTCGAGGACATACTCGACCTACTTGACCCCATATTCGACGAGTACACGCTGAAGTACGAGTACACCGAGATATGGGACGGCTACGAGCTTGAGCCGGATGAGGAAATAGTCCAACTGGCTAAAAAGGCCATGGAAGTCACGGACATAGACGAGTTCGGCGGGATGAGAAGCTGGACCGACGCGATAAACTTCATGTACAACGGCACCAAGACGATAGTCTTCGGGCCCGGCAACCTTGATATATCCCACACAAAGAACGAGCACATCGACGTCAGGGACGTGGTAACTGCCAGCGAGTTTTTGAAGGCCCTCAACGAGATTTACGGGAAGGGCGGGTGAGCATTTCTTTTTCCCTTCTTGACCCAACTTTTTTAAGCAAGACCCCCCACCAGTAACTGGTGGGGGGGTTACATCGAAACGCATTTATATATAATCGTGCTTAGACTGACCTCAAACTGCCAACTGATGTGTTAACCTTCATTTTCACCCTTCTCTTTTTCGCTCTCCTTCCTATCCACCCAGAAGCGCCTTGTCCTTATGAACTGCCGCTCCCTCTCCATGAGGGCGACGAGCAGGGCGTCCCCTTTGTACTGGGCCAGAATCCTTGCCGCTGTGTCAGGACCGGTGCCGTAGCTGGCCAGAGCCAGGACCGCCTCGAACCCGTAGGAATCCACAAGGTCTGCAGCTTTCAGCAGCTTCCTGTAGGTTCTCTCCTCCTTCCGCTCCAGCGGCTTCCCGTGGCGAACCTTCTCCAGAACGGGGAGAAACTCTTCCGCGTCAATCGGGTGAGCAACGGCGAGCATCTTCGAGCCGCAACGCGGGCACTGCCTCAGCTTTATATTTTGAAGCCTTACAACCTTCGTCTTCGAGTGCCAGCCGCAGTTGGTGCAGACCAAGACGACCTCGTGGTCGAGCAGTCTCTTCCTGAACAGCTCCAGTATCTCGTCCCTCTCCAGGACGCCGGAGAGCAGGAACTCACCGCCAACGGTCATGTTGAGCCCGGCCAGAGTCGAGGGCTCCCTCCTAAGCTCGGTCTTCACCCTCATCGTGCCCCTCTTGAGCATCTCAAGGACCAGCTCCCCCTTCCTAACGTCAACTTTGTCGTGGTACAGCTCGCTGAGGGTTTCCCTCTCCACCACGGTGCCCTCGAAGAGCCTCTCGATTCTCCTTATCCTGGCGTCCCTCCTCAATGCTCCGAACCGCTTCGCCACGTTGAGCATCCTCCAGCGGTAGGCGTGGGAATCCCTCATGGCGCGGGAGACGATGAACTCCAGGCTCTCCGGTTCCCGGTAGAGGTAGCCCTTTACCTCCTCCGGGTTCAGCTGGAACGGCGTTTTGAATACTATCGCGTGGGCCTGTGAGCGGACTGAGAAAACCCTCCCGTAGCGCAGAATCAGAAGCGAGTGAACCAGCCGTCCGAGGGCCTCGTTGGTCCTGTTCCCGAAATCGGCGTGTATGACGAGCGCCTTGGGCGTGCTCTCGACGACGATATCGCGGTCGGTCGAGAAAGGTTCGTCTTTGATTTCCTCGAAGGCCCTCCTCAGCTCCTCCTCGCTGAACTCGACCCCTTCCAAAAGCCCCTTCGCCTTCTCGAAGTCGAAGCTTAGCTCCCTCTTCAGCCTGCCGACGTCGAGGGCAACGCTGAACGGAACGGGAATCATCTCGCCCTCCCAGCTCGGTATCGCGCTCTCAAGGCTCTTGCTCTCCCTGACCTTCAAAAGCTTCGCCTCGTCATCTATTTTGAGCACTATCCAGCTCCGTCCGTTCATTACGAAGTCCATGCCTTCCTCTAAATCCATTACGAACCTCTCGTCGAGCCTGCCTATAACGTGGCCGCTCCCCGCGTCGAATACCCTCCACGCAACCTCGTCCGGAATCGTCGAGAGGTTCTCGTAGTAGTACTGGAATGCCCCCCTCCTCAGGTAGAGCAGGCCGCTCTCCTCGTCGTAACCTATCAGCCTGGCATCCTCCAAAACGCGGAGAACGTCGAGGTAATCGCTCCAGCTCAAATCCCGGTAAACGTAGGCCCTTTTCGCTATCTCGTAGGGCCTCTCGCGGGGCAGTCTTTTGTACTCGATGAGAAGGCCGACGACGAAATGGGCTAAAACGTCCAGCCCTCCCATCGGCTCGACCGCCTCAAAGCGGCCTTCGAGGGCGTGCTTCGCTATGACGAGGCTCTGAAGGTAGTCCTCGACGTTGGAGGTTATGACGTAGCCCTCGCTCACCTCGCCTATCCTGTGCTTCGCCCTTCCAACGCGCTGAACTAAGCGGTTCACCTGCCTCGGGCTCATGTACTGAATTACAACATCAACGTCGCCTATGTCTATGCCCAGCTCCATCGAGGAGGTACATATCAGGGCCTTGATTTTGCCCTCCTTCAGCGCCCTCTCCGCCTTAACGCGGGCCTCCCTCGAAAGCGAGCCGTGGTGAACCTCGACCGGCTTCTCCCAGGCCTTGAGGCGGTGCGCCAAAATCTCCGCGAACTGGCGCGTGTTGGTGAATATGAGGGCCTTTCCGTGCTCCTCAACTATCTCCCAGAGGAGCCTTAGCCTCGCCGCTATCTCAGGTGAGAGGCTCAGCTTCCTGGCAAGCTCCATGTCCCTCTCGTCGGGCTTCGGATAGAGGACGTGGAAGCGGTAGTTCTTCCTCCAGCTCGGCTTCACTATGACGTCCGCCTTCAGCCACTCCCTCACCTCCTCCTCGTTGCCCACAGTTGCCGTCATGCCTATTCTCCTGAAGTCCGCAATCTCGGCCAGCCTCTCAAGGTTCAGGAGGAGCTGCGCACCGCGCTTGTTGTCCACCAGCTCGGCTATCTCATCGACGATGACGAACTTCACGTTCTCTAGGTGCTTTCTAAGAGACTTAACCGTCAGAATCACCGCGAGAGTTTCGGGGGTTATGATGAGCATCTGCGGGGGGTTCTTCGTCTGCTTCGCCTTCCTGTAAGCCGAGGTGTCACCGTGTCTGACCTCAACGGTTATTCCGAGCCTCTTCCCCCACCATTCAAGCCTCTCGAGCAGGTCCCTGTTGAGGGCCTTGAGCGGGGCTATATAGAGTGCTGAGATTGGTTTAAGCCCCTCCTCAATGATTTCGTTGAAGACGGGCAGAACGGCCGCTTCGGTTTTCCCCGAGCCGGTGGGGGCGATGATTAGAACGCTCTTCCCCGAACTAACCTCGCGGAATGCCCCCATCTGGACCTCGTTGAGCCTTCCGAAGCGCTCTTTGATGACCTTCTTGAGGAGGGTGTGCATGGTTTAAGGGAGAACCTTCACCTCTTGAACTTTACTGTAGTCCCTGTCAAAGGTCGCGATGGCATCAATCCCTCTCTCCACCGCGGTGGCGAGTATCGTGGCGTCGTTTGGAAGGAGGGAACTTCCGCATGAGTCCCCTTATGGCTTCCCAATCGCTCGAGTCTGGTGAGTCCTTTCGATTCTCAAAGCCTGCAGAACGAACTCCATTCTACTCAGGGGTTCCTCAAAAGGCTTGTATCCCCTTTCTTTTAGAATCTCTTTGACCCGGTAGTACGAACGTGCCCCGAAAGTTACCTCGACCGTTTTTCGTATTATCGCATAGCTCAGCTCGTTCAGGACTGTGCCGCTGATGTAGAACTCGTAATCCTTCGACAGAACCTCCTTCGCCTTCGGTGTTAGTCGGTTTTGTAGAAGTAGTTGTACAGGACGTTGGTATCAAGGAGAACCCTCATCGTGGAACTCCCCCCAGGTACTCTTCCACCTCGCTCGCTCTTCCCTCGCCGAGGATTCCAGCCAGCCTTTCAACCAGCTCCTTTCTAGTGAGTATCTTGACCGTGATGGTATCCCCCTCGTGGAGTTCCTTTCCATCGATTATGATAAGCTCCCCCTTTCTATATACCCCTGAGATTACCTCGGACATGCCCACACCCATCTGTATATCATCTGCGGAGTTTATAAGCCCAACCACCGCTAACTTTATAAATCGATATATCGTTCGACATGTCGGTGAAGAGATATGAACGTGACGGGAAATAACGAAACCTACGACCTTAACTATGCCAAAAAGGCCATGCTCGTTGTGATTATCCTCCCACTGCTCGTCATGTACACGGAAGCGATGCTTACACCCGCTCTACCCACCATACAGAAGGAGTTCGCGATAAACCCCAACGACGTCAGCTGGGTTCTCACGATATACCTGCTCGTTGGTACGGTCAGCGTGGCCCTCTTCGGAAAGCTCGGCGACATGTACGGCAAGAAGAAGATGTTTTTAGTTGCTCTGGGCTTCTACACGCTCGGCGTCATCCTGAACGGCTTCGCCCCCAGCTTTGAGTCGCTCCTCATCACGAGGGCAATCCAGGGCTTTGGAATGGCCATATTCCCGCTCGCCTTCGCCCTCGTCCGTGAGGAGTTCCCGCCGAGCATGGTGCCGCAGGTTCAGGGAATGATAAGCGCCATGTTTGGAGTCGGTATGGTCATAGCCCTGCCCCTCGGCGCCTGGGTCACCGAGAACTGGGGATGGAGGTGGACCTACCACACGGCCGCCCCCTTTGCAATCCTGATGTTCATCCTCGCCTGGAAGGTTCTCCGCGAGAGCCGCTACATCAACCCCGGAAAGCTCGACTGGCAGGGCGCTCTGCTCCTCGTCTGGGCCGTCGTGCCGATGCTGGTCGGTGTAACGCGCGCCCCGAACGTTGGCTGGACGGCGACTCAAACGCTCATCCTCTTCGCGGTCTCGATAATTGGCTTCATACTCCTCGCCCGCTGGGAGAGAAAAGTGGAGAACCCGCTCCTTCCCCTCGACATCATAACCTCGCGCAACCCTGCCATAGTGAACGTTGGAATAATGTTCGCGGCCTTCGGAATCTCGATGATGAGCCAGGCGAACACCTACATATTCCAGATGCCGGAACCCTACGGCTTCGGCAAGACGATACTCCAGAGCGGCCTCCTCATGACTCCGCAGGCGCTCGTGATGCTCATAATAGCTCCGCTCGCGGGAAAGATAATGCCAAAGGTCGGTGCAAAGCCCATAGCCCTCACGGGCGCTCTGGTGGCCAGCGCAGGCCTCGCCTTCATGTCAAAATACGCCACCAGCCTCTCGCTGCCGCAGTACGTCGCGATGATAGTAATAGTCGGAACGGGAATAACCCTCATGAACATCTCCCTGATAAACATCCTCGTCTTCAGCGTCCCGCCGAGGATCATGGGCGTCGCGACCGGCGCCAACAGCCTGTTCAGGAACTTCGGCTCGACGTGGGGGCCGGCCATAGCGGGAACCATAATGAGCACCTACTACGTCCTCTTCCACCCGCCCGGAGCACCGGCTTTCGTGCAGATTAAGCTCCCGACGGAGAAGGCCTATGAGGTGCTCTTCGGTGGAGCGGCCGGAGTCTATCTGCTCCTGGCGCTCCTCGTGCTTGCCACAAGAGAGGTCATGAAGGGCGGAAGGATACACGAGGTCGAGAACGAGGGAGAAAAGGAAATAACCGTCGGCTGATTTCTCTTTTACCTCCTTTTATTCTCCCCTGTACGCCCGTAGATACAGCGCCCTTATCTCCTCGGGCTTCGGCTCGACGGGATTGAAGAACACTAATCCGTCGCGGTAGGCTTTTTCGGCCATCTCTTTGACCCTCTCGACGAAGGTCTCCTCATCAACCAGCTCGCCCAGTTTTGGAACGCCAAGCATCTCGTTGAGCTCCCTTACGACCTCAATGAGGTCCTTCGCCGTCTGGAAGCCAAGCTCCCTCGCTATCTCAGCGTAGCGCCTCCTCGCGTAGTCGCTTTTGTTTGCGTTGAACTCCATCACGTAGGGCAGGAATATCGCGTTGAGGAGTCCATGCGGGCCAATCCATGCCGCCTTGTGACTCATCGCGTGACACAGGCCGAGGCGCGCGTTGAGGAAAGCTATCCCCGCCATCGTTGCCGCGTAGTGAACCCTCTCTCGAGCATCCTCGTCGCCCCTAACGGAGAGCGGAAGCCACCGATAAACGGTCTTTATGGCCTTAATCGCCATGGCGTCGCTGAAGGGGTTGGCAACCTTGGTTGTGTAGGCCTCTATCCCGTGGACGAGGACGTCAAGGCCAGAGTTCCGGGCCACCTCGGCTGGCATCGTCCTCGGCAGCCGGGGGTCGAGGATGGCCACGTCGGGCGCTATCTCCGGAGTGACTATGTTATATTTGACGCCGCCCTTCTTCAGCACGCTCGCTCCCGAAACCTCGCTTCCCGCTCCGCTCGTCGAGGGTATTGCTATTAACCTCGTCCTCAGCTTAGGAACCGGCTTCGGCTTCGAAAACCTGTCTATGAATGCTATCTCCTCAAAGTTTAGCTCGGGGGCATCGTAGAAGACCTTCAACGCCTTGGTCGTGTCGATGACGCTTCCCCCACCAAGAGCAACCAGAAGGTCGGGCTCGAACTCCCTAACCTTCGGCAGAAACTCCTCTATGACCTCGACGCTAGGCTCCGCCGGAAGACCCGCTATCGAAAAGACCTCCGCACCGGCCTCCTTCACGTAATCTTCGGCCTCGCTCAGGAAGCCGTGCCTCTTCATCGAGTTGCTGGCCAGGATAAGAACGCGCTCGTGCCCGCTCGCCTCCCTCTTGAGCTTCTCAAGGGAGCCCTCACCCTCAATGAGTTTCGTCTTCAGCCAGAACATCTCCACCACCGGTGAAGATTGGGTGGGCTGGCTTTTAACGTTCTCGGCCGGGTTAACTTCAAGTTCGAAACCTTTCGGTAAGGAAATCCTTTAATTTCTGCCGTTTTAGCCTATATTTGATGCTCGTGAGGGGCAAGGTTATCGGCGAGAAGGTTACCGCACCCTTTGAGATTCTGAAGACTAAGGAGGGCATCTTCCTCAGGGTCGAACTCCCGGGCGAACCCTTTAAGTACTCGACGGACTGCTCCTGCCTGGAACCCCTTGAGCTTCTCGGCCTCCTCCTGCCGGCCATAGAAGAGGAAATCGGAGAGATAAAGGGAGTTTTCGTTGAAGAAGTGGTTGAGGAAAAGAAAGGAAAGGTTCACTCCATTTTGAACAGTCTCTTCAAATTCCTCTCGAAGGGCGGGTAAACGACGCCCTGATCTGTGATTATTCCCGTCAGGTACTTGTGCGGTGTGACATCAAAGGCAGGGTTGTAGACGTCCACATCGGGGGCAATCCTGCAGCCACCGCAGGTGAGAACTTCCTCGGGCTTCCTTTCCTCGATGGGTATCTCCTTCCCGCTCTTGAGGCTCATATCTATCGTTGAGAGTGGGGCGACTGTGAAGAACGGTATCCCGTGCTCTTTGGCAAGGACAGCCAGGGTGTAGGTTCCTATCTTGTTGGCGAAGTCGCCGTTGGCAACTATTCTATCGGCACCCACAATTATCGCGTCAACCTTCCCCTGCTGCATCACGAAGCCCGCCATGTTGTCGGATATAAGCTTGAGCGGAATGCCGTCGTAGTGGTACTCCCAGGCGCTAAGCCTAGCTCCCTGAAGGACCGGCCTCGTCTCGTCCACCCAGAGGAGTTTGAGGCTCCCGTCACGGTTCATCACGCGCAGAACCGCCCCAACGGTTCCGAGCTGAACCGTTGCGAGGCTTCCGGCATTGCAGTGGGTGAGAACGTTTCCCTCGGGCAAAGCCTCTGCTCCGTAGTGACCCATCCTGAGGTTGGCCTCGACGTCTTCGTCCGCTATCCTCTGTGCCTCAGCGACGATGAGCTTTTTAATCTCCTCCAGAGGGCCCTCAAGGTTCTCCTCTACCAGCTTCTTAATCCTGTTGAGTGCCCAGAAGAGGTTTACAGCGGTTGGCCTCGTGTTCTTCAGCCTGTCGTATGCGCTGTAAAAGCCGTCCATGAACTCGTCCCTGGTTTTAGCTTTGCTTGTGTCGGCGTAGAGGGCCAGGCCGAACGCGGCGGCGGCGCCTATCGCCGGGGCACCGCGGACCTTCATCGTCACTATCGCCTCGGCCACCTCATCAACGGTCGTCAGCTCTATCGTCTTGAACTCCCCGGGCAGGAGTCTCTGGTCGATCATGATGACCTTTCCGGTTTCGTAGGTCACGCTCCTCGGGAGCCTCGTGAGTTCCTCCGGTCTGTACCTTATCTCCATAACCACCACCCCAAAGGGTTTAAGGCTCGAGCTTAAATCTCCTTCGGTGATGGAAATGACGCTGAGAATATTTGTTACCGGTCCGGCGGGAGTCGGAAAGACAACACTCGTGGAGAGGGTTGCGAGGGAAGCCGACCGCTGGGGCTACCTCGTTGGTGGAATGATAACGAGGGAAGTGCGGAGGGGAGGAAGGCGCGTGGGATTCAAGATCACCGCCCTCGACAACGGGGAGGAGGGAACCCTGGCCAGCGTTAGGGGCACCTCACACCTTCCGGGCGTTCCCTTTGGGAAGTACGTCGTCCACGTCGATGAAATAAACCGCGTCGGTGTTTCGGCGATAAAACGTGCCCTTGTTGAGGCCGACCTGATAGTCATAGACGAAATCGGCCCGATGGAGTACAAGAGCGACGAGTTCATCCGCGTTGTGGGGGAAGTTCTGAGGTCAGAAAAGCCCCTCTTGGCTGTCGTCCACAGAAGGATGACAGATAAATTCCGACCACTCGGGAAACTCTACACGCTGAGCGTCGAGAACAGAAACAGAGCCTTCGCTGAGGTAATGGACGAAGTTATGAAAGAACTGAAGGGAGTCAGAGGTTGAGGCTGTCCTTGCAGCTCTCGCATATCCACTTCTCGCCGCCCTCGATGTAGACCTTGTAGAGCGGGCCGTACTGTCCGCAGAGCTCGCAGATACCGTAGACCTCGGTCTCCTCGCTGGTTTCCTCCTCACTCTCACTGTTGTACGCGTTGAGCGCAGCGAGAAGGTCCGCCGCGGTGACGAAGCCTATCGGCCTTCCGAGCCTGGTGACGAGAAGTCTCCTGATGCCCTTGTCCATCATCTTGTCGATCGCGTCCTGAACCTCGTAGTCGTCCTCGATGGTTATCGGGTTCTTCGTCATGACCTCCTCGACCTTGACGGTCTTGGGGTCCCTTCCCTTCGCAACGACCTTGTCGAGTATGTCGCGGTCGGTGATTATTCCAACGATCTCGTCGCCTTTAACAACAACCGCGCTCCCTACCTTGTTCTTTGAGAGAATCTTGGCGATCCTGTGGACGGTGTCGTCCGGCTTGACGATAACTGCCTTCCTTTTAACCACTTGTCCCACGGCTATCCTAGGTGCCATTTTATCACCTCGCCAACGGGGGTTGGAGAAGAAACTTAAAAACCTTTTCTTCAACTCCTGTGCTTCATAATGTACGAAATCAGGAGAAACGTTAAGATGAACGCAGCAATGGCCAAGCCCACAGGAACGGCCGTTGCATGGGTTTCAAGGCCGGAACTAGACACCGTGGAGTGAATCGCATGGAGCATGGATTCGGTACTCGTGTTCGTTGCCGATGGGACGATGGCCCTTTCGGATGCCACCATCATCGAGACGTTGTCCGCCGCGGACTTCGTGATTGACTCAGTTGTGCCGCCGGAATTCACGGGGGCGAGTACGTTCCGCGCCGCGGCGTACACACCGGCCGCCACCAGCCCGGCGAGGCCCAGGCTTATAACGTGCAGCTTCTCAAAGCTCATGACGGCTTTCTTCCTCACCTTCGCAACGTTCCTGCGGGGTACGAGGAGTATGGGCCTGTTGGAGGCGCGGTAGAGCTTGACCTCCTGGAGCCTCTTCCCGTACTTCTTCCCCGCCACCTCGATGAGGCCGACCTTGAGCATTTTGTCTATGTGGTATGAGACCGTGGAGATGGGGAGGTTCAGCTCGCGGGATATCTCGCTTATTGACAGCGCCCGGTCTTCCACAAGATGCAGGATGGCTATCGCTTTGTCGTTCATCAGAATCTGAGCGAGCTCCTTGGCCCTTTCGTCGTGTATGTCTATCGTCTCATAGTCCAAACGGCGCCACCTGGGAAGAATACGGTGAGGACGTATTAAAGCTTTTCACAGCTTCAAGCCAGTTTGAAGCGTCAGAAGAGCCCCGAAGGAAAAGGAAAGGGGGTCAAATTCACGGCTTCTCCATAACGATCTCGATGGTCGAGGTGTTGGCGGTCCTGCCGTCGGCGGTCGGGAGCTCCTCGGTGCCGATCCTGATCTCCTTGACCCTGACCTCTGGGAGGAACCTGTTCCTGACGATCTCGGCGACATCGACGGCCCTGCTGATGGCCCTACCGCGAGCCTTGACGCTGACCTCCTTGGCGCCCTCGTTGAACTGGGTTATCACAGCGAGGACGTAGTTCATAACCGGCTTCTTTCCAATGTAGACGACGTGCTCCTCAGCCATTTCTGGCACCTCCGGAAGTTTTGTCGTTAGGCTATCGTCGGGTTCCGGTTAAATACTTTTCGGTCGTTTAATAGCGTTATTGAACACTCCTGTGGCTCCGATGAGCGAATCAAATGACCAACCATGTTCCTGCAAATTCATGTTAAGCGAAAGGTTTTAAGGTCCAGAAATTGCCATATGGTTGGTGATAAAATGGCCGTTCACCCGATTGATTACCGCTACGGGAGCGAGGAAATGAGGCGCATCTGGGACGAGGAGAACAAACTCCAAAAACTCCTCGATGTGGAGGCGGCTCTGGCAAGGGCCCACGCGAAGGTTGGCAACATCCCCGAGGATAGTGCCCGCGTGATTTCCGAGAGGGCCAACACGAAGTGGGTGAAGCTCGACCGCGTCAAGGAAATAGAGGCTGAGATACACCACGACATAATGGCCGTCGTCAAAGCCCTGAGCGAGGTCTGCGGCGAGCACGGCAAGTACGTCCACCTCGGCGCCACTTCCAACGATATAATAGACACCGCCAACGCCCTTCTCATAAAGGAGAGCCTGGAGATAGTGGAGAACGACCTCAGGGAGACACGCTCGATTCTCAAGAACCTCGCCAGAGAGCACAAGTACACCGTCTGCATAGGAAGGACCCACGGTCAGCACGCGGTTCCAACGACCTACGGCATGAAGTTCGCGATATGGCTCGACGAGATACAGAGGCACTTGGACAGGATAGAAGAGCTGAAGGAAAGAATTCTGGTCGGCCAGATGAGCGGTGCCGTCGGGACGATGGCAAGCTTTGGGGACAAGGGTCTCGAGATACAGCGCCTCGTTATGGAGGATCTCGGGCTAAAGCCAGCCAGGATAAGCAACCAGATAATCCAGCGCGACGTCTATGCGGAGCTTATGGCGGTTCTCGCTCTCATCGCCTCGACCCTTGACAAGATTGCCCTGGAGATAAGGAACCTCCAGAGGACCGAGATACTCGAGATCAGCGAGCCCTTCGGGAAGAAACAGGTGGGCTCTTCAACAATGCCCCACAAGAGGAACCCCATCAGGAGCGAGAAGGTGAGCGGTTTGGCGAGGGTCTTGTACTCGAACGTTTTCCCGGCCCTGCTCAACAACCCCCTCTGGCACGAGAGAGACCTCACAAACTCCTCCGTTGAGCGCGTTATCCTCCCCGAGAGCTTTGTCCTCCTTGATGAAATGCTGAAGAGCATTAAGAAAGTTCTTGCCGGCCTGGAGTTCTTCCCGGAGAACATTGAAAGGAACCTCTACATGACCAACAACCTCATCATGGCCGAGCCGCTGATGCTGAAGCTGACGGAGAAAGGTATGGGAAGACAGGAGGCTCATGAACTCGTCAGACAGCTCGCTATGAATGCGTTTGGAGAGAACAGAGACCTGATCGAGGTTGCCAAGGAAAACGAAGATGTGAGAAAGTTCTTAACTAAGGACGATTTTGAGATCCTGAAGCCGGAGAACTACATAGGGATGGCCCCGCAGATAGTCGATAACGTAATCGCGTGGATAGAGGCGAAAGAGCGAAAAGAAGTGCTGTGAGGCTTTAATTTCTTACTTTTTGTTCTCTGCATCGTCTTTGTTGCCCCGTCATCATCGTCGAATTTATCTCTCAAATTTTTGGGCGAATTATTATGCTTAGTTATAGTAATTTTTGTGTTTTCAATTTAGATTGTTATTTGCATTCATTATATATTGTGCATTTAATTCTTTGCTTATTTGGTCTAAAAATTACTTATTAAAATATTAAAAAATTTGGATTTTTGACTATCTTTTAGTGCAATTTGCACAATTATTTTGTGTGGGACAAAATGTGTGGCTGTCATATACCGGCGAGTGAGTTTGTTCCTGCCAGTGGACTTGGGACAGTGGCAGTAGCCCTCACGGCTGGATTGACACTACCTTTAATTGTAACCAATTTTTGGTCTTTAGAAGCCAGACCTTGTAGATAAAATCCCCTGATTCAGAGAAGGTGTCCATAGTTGTGCCCCACTACCAGTTGGCTGGGGTAATTAGTTGCTGCTATATGTGCCGCTTAGTTTGTGTTGTTCCAATCATCCCCGTACGCGGGTAGTTGCATTTGTAATTACGACAGTAAAATCCTCCACGGTGAGTTTGGTGCAAGTTGATGGGGTCATGACGCTCACACGGCCTCTAGTAGGTGGATCCTTAATTCGCAGTGGACTCTGTGGATGGGCTGGTGCAGTTCGCAGGAACCTAAAACTCATAAACTTGGGGCATGTAATGAATGCCCCTCTGCAGTTTATCCCTCGACCCCTCTGTTTCTGTCCTTCTTAATGTTCTTGTATGTTCACAGGTTTTAGATATAAGGCACATTATAGGAAAATTAAATAAAGTAGTAAATACTAACAAAGGGCGACAGTGGGGTCGCGGGTAGTTATTTGCCGGTGCCAGTGCAGGTGTGCCAAGTCCTTAGGCTCCGGAGGATTCTGGATTGTGGGGATACTCATATAAAGGCCCCCCATGAATACGCCTCGTCGTGTTGAATACGGCGCTGCTTTTGTACTCACACCGGAGGTGTCCAACGAATGAAAGATACCAAGACCCCCAAATGCACCGCCCCTGGATACAAGTGCCTGGGGCCGCTGGCCGAGGAGATAATCCTCGCGAAGCTTGAGCGGGCCTCCCCTGTGCGTGATTCAATCAGCCCGTTCTTCCGAGAGAACTACAGGACCAAGCACCTTGAGTTTGTCATACCGTTTAAAGCCCTCACCAGTATGGAGAAGCATGTCCTCAAGGAGGCGGGATATCCCGAGAGGCTTGTGCGGGGAGACGAGAATGCGGGACTGGCTAAGGCCTTTGTTATCGATGTGCGGGCGATTGAGGCCACGTCCCCAGGGCTGGCGGAGGCAATACTCTCAGCGTATAGGGGGCTGTGATCGGCAGTTGCTGCTTACATGGGTTGACGATACGTGCGGGTGTGTGTTGCTCCCGCACATTTCTAGTATCTTACCTGTGTGTCCCATTTGGGCTGTATGGTTGTACACATTTTGCCAGATTTTACTTTTTTTGGCAGTAGATTTTTTGGATTTCTTAACTTCTTAAATGGTAAAAATATAAGTCATAATAAATTTCCAAAATTTTTATTATATGCAATTTTAAAACTAACCACTCGAATATGAAGTTTGTATTAATAAAGAAATACAAGTACTTTTAATTACGTTTTTGAAAAGTAAGAATTCACCCAAAAATTTGAGAGATAACTCCGACACAAAAGTTAGGCGAGCCTAAAATCCCTAATCGGCAGGAGAACAGCTGGATCGGCAAATATTCGGCAATAAGAACTGCTTTCAAGAATATAGCCGACTATAACTCTTCTTCGCCAGGAGTTTTCGGGACCTCGTTTCCCTGGGGTAAAATTATGAGCTCCCTTCCCTCCACCAGCATCTGGGCGACTTTTTTCC
This sequence comes from Thermococcus sp. 4557, assembly GCF_000221185.1. Classification (NCBI taxonomy): domain Archaea; kingdom Methanobacteriati; phylum Methanobacteriota; class Thermococci; order Thermococcales; family Thermococcaceae; genus Thermococcus; species Thermococcus sp. 4557. The sequence goes on from NC_015865.1 coordinate 98,422, forward strand.
GGGCCGAGCTCAGGGCCCTCCACACGGTGCCGCGGGAGACTCCCATTCTCTTTCCAGCTTCTTCCTGCGTCAGCCCTTCGTGATCCACCAGCCTGAGAGCTTCGAATTCTTCGTATGTCATGAAAATCGGAGGCTTGGGCTGGCCCATAGGGGGTAACGCGGGATAGAAATGCCTAACCTCCGGAACGAATCCTATCATCCTCAGCTTCCTTCTCCTCCCCCTTCCGCGGCCCCAGCCGGGTCCCATTCCCATCGGCATGGCTATCAAAGACCTTTGAGCTTTGGGGTTTATAGGCTTTCCCCCGCCCAGTAAGGGTTATAACTCCCTCCCGCGAACCCCTTGGTGGTGAGAGATATGGGATTCCACGTGACCGAGAGGAAGATAGGATGGCACAAGGACTTTGACAGCTCACATTTTCTTGCCCTGCCCTACGAGAGCAAGTGCCTCAGAATACACGGGCACACTTACAACGTGGACGTCGAGATATGGGGTGACCTCAACGAGAACGGCATGATATTCGACTTCAACCACCTCAGCAGGCTTATCAAGCTCCTCGACCACAGGATCATCGCGAGCGAGAGCTGGGTTGTGGAGAGGAAAGGGGATGGTATCATTATTGAGAAGAATGGAAAACGCCTGGAGCTGCCCCCGGATGAGGCTGTAATCCTCAACAAACCGAACGTTACCGCCGAGTACATAGCGGAGTGGTTCGCGGAGAGAATAGCAGAGAAAGCAGGAGACAACGTAAAGAAAATCCGTGTGAAAATCTGGGAGGATCCGCGGAGCTACGCGGAGGTAACCCTTGAGAGATGACTCTTAACGTCCTTTTTGCCTTTGTCTCTATTTTGAAACCGGGCAGAGAGGAAACCCGTAAATAGAAAGACGTCAACTTTTCTTCGAGGCGATTTTATGAAGTGGGTGACCCGTGAACACGTCCACGTTGATCGCGTGGCGTGCCCCTGGCTTATAAAGCGTTTTATCGACCCCGAGGCGGAGTTTATCTTCGTGCCCCGCGATACTGACCCCGCAACAATCACTGAGGGAATACCCTTTGATTTTAAGGGGGTTGAGCTTGGTCATCACGACGGAAAATGCTCCTTCGACGCTTTCGTTGAAAAGTACAACATAACCGACCCCGCAGTTCTGAAGATTGCCGAGATAGTTCGGGAGGCCGATACTCACGTCGAGAACCCTCAGCCCTTGGCGGTTGCCCTCGATATACTCGCGAGAGGGTACAGGATGATATGTAAGGACGACTATGAAACCCTCGAGAAGGAGTTTTACCTCTACGATGCCATGTACGCCTACTTTAAGAAGCAGATTGAGGAAGGAAAGGCTTAGCAGCCCCTCTCCCTTTTTTCAGGGGGTACCTCCTCGATTCCACAGTTTTTGTAGACCTTTGTGAGTATCTCTCCAGCCTTCTTCTTGAGTTCGCTGAAATACTCCTCCTCGAAGGTTTCTTCCGCTTCGATCGTTAGCAGGTAGGCGGTTTTCATGTATGCTGGACCCAGCTCGCAGTCGGATTTTTCCACAATTTTCTCCGCTATATCCACGAGGTAGCCGACGAACGAATGCAGGAGCCGTCTGTAATCGTTCTCGAAGCCGTTTTCGTTGAGCCAGCCCTTGAGGGTCAGGAAGACCTTAAACGCCGGCACTTCGACCTTTTCGTCCCCGTAGCGGCGGTATCTGATGAGGAGGTACTGGAATATTGAGATGAGGAACTTTCCAACATCGGCCTTCGTTCCGCCGTTTTCCTCAACGAACTCCTCGAATTCCCTTAAACCGGTTTTCCCGCTCTCGAGGAAGGCCTCCAGCACCGCCGCGTAGGGTGTTGAGTACTGGGAGAAGGCAACCTCGCCGAATTCAGGAATCTCGGGGAAGATGCGCATTATCGCTCCTTTGGTCTCCATTTCTTTCACCCAAAACCGTTAAATCCAGGGAGACTTATTAGCTTTGAGGTGGGTACCGTGAGGTTCTCGAGGGGCAGAAATTTCCTGTTCAAGGTTCCCGAGGGGGAGGAGCTCCTGAAGTTCATAAACGAATTTGCAAAGAAGAACAACGTCCTGATCGGGACGGTCAGCGCCATCGGGAGTTTGAGGAACCCGAAGATAGGTTACTTCGATGAGGCTGCGGGGGAGTACAAGGTCACCGAGCTGACCGGTACCTATGAGCTGGTCTCCCTCGCAGGCAACATAAGTGTCAAGGACGGTGAGCCGTTCGCCCACATCCACGTTGCCTTGGGCGACTCCGACGGCATGCTCTACGGCGGTCATCTTGTTGAAGGAGAGGTTTTCGTGGCCGAGGTTTTCATGCAGGAACTCCTCGGCGAGCTGCTTGAGAGAACGCCGCAGGAGAATGGATTGGCGCTGTGGGACGAGATCAGCCTTTAAGCTCTCTAACTCTTTTCGGCGAAGAATTTCTCCCACAGCAGCGCGTAGTGCCAGATTATCATGGCGAAGATTCCGGTGAACTCGGCAATGGCGACGCCGCTGAAGGTCTTAAACGCCCACCTCGCGAGGAGAACTTCTGCGGTAAAGAGCAGAACGGTGAAGGCTCCGAATCTTCCCCGACCTTCGAGCCAGAGGCTGGCTCCGGCTATCAGGAATCCGACGCTCCCGGCCAGAAAGAACCCCCAGCTGACGTGGTAGTGCGGTTCGGTTCCTTCCGGAAAGACCGCTATTCCCGCCAGGAAAGCCAGCCCAATGATGAAAACACCGATCCCAAGCTTGGAGACGGGATTTGTAATCTCCTTGAAAAGACCCACTGCGTAATAGATGGCAAGAACCGCGGATATGAACAGCGGGACGTTCATTACCCAGCTGTACGGAAGGCCGACTTTTCCCAGGTCGCTTATCGCGTTGTCCGTGAGCCGCCACCAGGAGCGGTTTATGATGATTGCCACCCCTATCCCGCCGAGAGCAATGGGAGGAGAAAGAATGCCGGCCCACAGCTGGCTCTTTTTCATTCACAGTCACCCCTCGTAGAAGACCCGGCAGTGCTGGACGTACTTCTCCTTCTCCAGCAGGAAGACTGCCACTAAATCACCTCGGCATTATTCTCGGCGGCATCCTATAAAAACCTCCCGCGGCGTTACTGGGTAAACGCCCACCTAGCGCTCCTCCCAAGACTCACGACCGCGATAACGCTCGCAAAGGCCCAGAGAGCCATGATGACCGCAACGCCGAGCTCCGGCAGCACGAACGTTTTGATTGAGGTAAATATCGTTGCAGAGATTACGAAAACCCCCGCAAGTTCAATGAGCCTTCTAATCCCGGGCCTGTATTCCATGATCTCGACCTCTCCATGCTCTCGGGACTTCTTTAGGGCGCGGTACAGCAGGAAAAATGTGGCAGCATAGAGAAGCCAGATTGGAACCTGGGCGGAGACCTCAGGGAGGGCTTCCCTTCTCAGCAGGGAGCCGAAGATGATGTAGTATGCCAAGAGAACGATTAACAGGGGTTTTAGCTCCTTTGACGTTGGAAGGAGCCCCTTCATGTCATGACGTTTGCCTTTAAAACGCTCCAACCACAGGTAGATTAGTACGATCAGGAACGCCGAGGAGGAGAACGTGGAGAGGAACGAATGGAGCGGAGTAGGGGCGTTTGAGGATTCGACGATGCCGAGGAGTGCGGCGGTAATGTGCGGATGTCTAAGCACGATATCTGGGAGAATCTTCCTCCCCGAAGTCAGGAGCTCCGCGACTCCAACTGGGATTATGAACGACATGAACGGGTGCCAGAAGAGCACCACGACGAGAACCTCGAAGATTCCGACGCCGCCAATCTTGAGGAAGGAGTCCCACTCCGGGTTCCACACCACTTTGGTTATGTACGCCTCGTAGAGGCCGAAGAGTATCCCTGCGAGGTAGAGGGTCTCGAACCGAGGCTTCCCAAAGCGGTAGACGATTCCCGCGAGAACCAATGTGTGGAGGCCGTAGAGGGGAAGGAGGGAGATTATTCCCCAGGGAGTGAAGTACGGATAGAGGTATGAAGCCACCGTCACCTCGGCAAAGAAGACTGACAGCGAGGCGAGGAGAAGCCAGAAGAAGTACCTCCGCATTCCCCGCTCGCCCGTTGTGTGTTTCATAAGGGTGTTTATCGGGCGCATGGCCGTACTCCACTTACAGATAATTTTTCAGGATGAAAGCCACAAACCCCAGGGCCAGTACTGCGAGTATTATGACCACGGCGGTTTCTATGCCCGAGTACTCCCGGGGTTCTCCCCTTTCGCGCCGGAACCTTTCGGTCCTTTCGCGGGCAAGGGGGTCGGACCTCTTGATGGTGACTTGGTCTGGGAACGGACCGTGCATAGACTCACCGTTGTTTTCTCCGCTTTAGAATATTTTAACATTTCGCTGGCAGTAGGGTAGAACCTTAACTCTTGGCGGGAGTGTGCTCACAAAAAATGTTGGAAGAAGGGACTCAGGTTCACCAACCGCCACCGCGGCCGTATCCGCCGCCTCTGCCGCGGCCGCCGCCCATTCCACGCCCCATGCCTCTGCCTCTTCCCATGCCGCGTCCCATACCTCTTCCCATTCCTCCGCCGTAGCCCCCGCCGGGTCCGACTCCACCGCCCTCGGGGCCGAAAACGGCCTGGGTGAGCTCGCCCCTCAGGAAGGCTTCGACCGCTTCTCTGACGGTCATAGCGGCAGGAGCCGAGACCATCCTTATGCCGGCGGCCTGGAGTACTCCAGAGGAGTTGGGTCCGAAGCTTCCCGCAATGACAACGTTGGCTCCCTGGTCTATACAGAACTGCGCCGCTGTAACTCCGGCTCCCCTCGGCTGGCTGTAGCCTGGGTTCTGAACGACCTGGGCGCTGGTTATTCCTCCGTTCTCAACGTCAACTATCGTGAAAGTGGGAGTTCTTCCGAATGCCGGGTTCACCCGGTCTTCGAGTCCTCCGTTTACGGTTGAGACTATGATCCTCATTCACATCACCTCCGGGAGAATTAGGAAAACCGAACTTAAAAAAGTTTGCATACGCTCAAAACGGCCTCCCCCATCCCCAGAAACGGGGCCTCAGAAACGACCCGAGGATTAGGAGTGCCACTAGGCCCAGAGCGTATGGAAACGCCACAACGAAGAGCTTAAACAGGAAATACAGGATCCCTACTAGGAATAGCAGGTCGATTAGGTCGTATGCTCCGCCGAATGGATAAAATCCGTACCCTGACCTGCCGTATCCCCTTCCCATTCCCCTTGGCATTCTCCTTCCTCCGATACGTTCTCAAAGCTTGTGCTCATAATGTAAAAAGAGAGGGTTCACCACCAGCCAAAGAACCTCGCGCGCCAGGTTCTCCTGCTGGGCTGGCCGGTCCAGGGGCAGTAGCCGAGTCTGGCTCCCCAGCCTCTTCCTCCTCTGCCCCATCCACGGCCGAGGCCTCTGCCTCTTCCCCAGCCGCCACCGCGGCCCCAGCCTCTTCCCCAGCCGTAGCCGTAAGCGGGGTAGGCCGGGTAGGCAGGTGTGGCTGGGTACGGGCCGTAGGCGGGGGCCGGCGCTGTCGATGTCGCCGGGGCAGGCGGCACTGGGGCCGTGAACTGGCCAACGCTTCCGCTGGTGACCGCCTTTATGGCCTCCTCAACCGGGGTTCCAGGTGCGACCTGGTAGAGCCTTATCCCCGCGGCCTGTATGGCTCCAAGGGCGTTGGGGCCGACCTGCGGTGCTATCACCGCTTCGACGCCCTCGTTGATGAGGGTCTGGACTGCCATCGGCCCGGCTCCGCCGCCGGCCATGGCGGCACCGTTCTGGATGACCCTGCTGTTGGTGACGTTGCCGTTCTCGTCAACGTCCGCTATGAGGAACGCGGGTGCCCTGGCAAAGACCTGGGCAACGGTGTCCTCGAGTCCCCCTCCATTGGTGGGTATCGCGATTCTCATCTCAACCACCTCACTTTCATTCTATTATTTTGTGCATATGCACAGCATTTAAAGTTTTCGGTTGCCCTAATTCTGGGCAAGGTTCATATACCCTGCTTCAAAAGGGAGTCCTATGAAGGTAGCCACCGTCAAGGGATTCTCCTTCAATGTGCCTAAGCGCTCGTGGTGGAGCTTCTACAATAGCCCCTATCCAGCCCACAGGCTCGGGACTGCCGTTGACGTGTATTTTCCCGACGAGGCGCTCTTTCCATTTGAAGAGGGCAGGGTGGTGGCTACCAGGAGGGTCAGGACACCGGGCTACGTGCCCGTGCGGGAGGATTACCTCACGATTGTGAAGGTTGATGGCTTCTGTCTCAAGGTGCTCCACGTAAAACCAAAGGTGGTGGAGGGAGAACACCTTACTCTCGGTGACCCCCTGGGAGAAATGGTGGTCTCGGGCTTCTTCAGTCCCTGGAGCGACAGGCACGCACACTTTGAGCTCAGGCCGTGCCACGACGCCTACCGGGCGCGCGGGGCGTTTCTAATGAGTCCCATTCTCCTTGAGCTGGTGCCCTCTCTGAGGGGGGATGAGCTTGAGGTCGTGGAATGCACGGAAAACTATTGCTGGGCACGGCCCTTGAAAACCGGAGGACGTTCCCTGACGCCCTTAACATCCGAAGGGTTTCCCATTGAGGGTGGTCTCCCGCACTACCGCTACGGGGCACTCTTTGGCGAGAAAGAGGGCGTAGAGCTCTTTGGCCTGGGGCTTTCGGTTGGGGAGAGATTATCAAACGGCGTCTCGATTTTTGACGCGAACTTTAGGGTGCTGGCCAATGGAAAGGAAATAAGGGGGGTTGGGGTTTACTGCAACAATCCCCTCTTCAAGCTCGTGGGCAGGTTTGAGGAGGGCGAAGCCGTAAAGCTGACCTTTGTGCGGCCGTGAGGTCTTAGCGTTGGCTTGGGGAGTTGATTCAGCCATTAGTCGTATTTCTTTCTCGTTTCTTCATCGCAGATGACGTACTTCAGTTTTTCCTCCCAGTCGGGCGAGTCCCACGTGCCCAAAGCTTTGTGGGTCGTGTAGTATTTCTGCGGAATGGGATGGGTTCCAAGGACGACCTTGAGGCCGTATTTCTCCTCTATGAACCGCTTGAAGTGCTCTATCCAGGGACAGGGAGGATAGCCCACCAGAAAGCCCGTCGCGAGGTGTATCACCTCGGCACCGTTCTTTTTCATTTCCGCCGGGGCGTATTCAATGTTCCCTCCGGGGCAACCCCCGCAGGTGGTGTATCCTACAACCTCGACTTCTTGATCCCGGTATATGCTGAAGGCTCCCTCACGTTCCCTCAGCGCCCTGAAGCACTTACCGCCCGCGCAGGTGCGGTAGCGGTCGCAAATTATAATTCCAATCTTTACCATTTTCGGCATCTCCCTAAATGTTCAGACAGATATCTTAACAAAAAAGTTGGCTTAAAGCTTTTGTACGATGTCCTTTGTTCAGCTGTGAATCAAGAGGATAACGGTGCTATCCCTTCACGAACCTGCCGTCGTCCCTGGCCTCTGGGAGCTTGTGAACGTTTCGCTCCAGCCAGCCCGTCCTCTCGACGGTTCTAATGTCAAACTCCGGCACATACGGCTTTATGTCGAGCAGCGGTGTTCCGTCAACGATGTCAACGTCTTCGATGTGGAGCACGTTTCCCTCAACGCCGATGAGTCTCACTATCGAAATGCCTATTGGGTTCGGTCTGGCCGGTGCACGGGTGGCGAAGACTCCGTGCTCCTCATCATCCATGTACGGCCTGACGAGGAGCTTTCCTGGCTCCGCAAGGTGGAAGTGGTAGATTAGTATGATGTGCGAAAACCCTTCGATGTCCTTCAGTCCTGGCGAGTATTCAGGAAAGACCTCAACGGTCCCTTTAACTCCTCTGGCCGCCGAGGGCTGTATTGGAACGCCCTTCGGCTCCTTGAATGGGCTGTGGATGACTCCGATGAAGCGGTAGGTTACTTCCATCACTTTCTTCCCCCACGTGTGTTTGGCGGGAGAAGTTTAAAACCCTTCCAGCGATACGTTGCATTGAGGGTGTAAACAAGGGGGAAGGGTATGCGCCTCCTCGTCCTTAACGACAACGCCTCTTCGAAGGGCTTCCTCAACGACTGGGGCTGGAGCCTCCTTGTGGAGGGAAGAACCCGCTTCCTCTTCGATGCCGACACGAAGGGAGGAATACTGCTCCACAACGCTGAAGTTCTCGGCGTTTCCCTAAAGGGCCTCGACTTCGCCGTTCTCAGCCACTGGCACTACGACCACTACGGGGGCCTCTCCCTCGTCGGTGAGCTGAATCCGGGAATTCCTCTCTATACTCCGCCGAGAAACGGGACGATGGCGAGACAATGGGGATTTCAGGTTAGAGAGGTCACGAAGGCCGGTGCGATCGAAGTCGGAGTTTGGACTTCGGGACCATTAAGTGGGTTTGAGCAGGCGGTTGGGGTGGAGACGCCCTCCGGCCTCGTCGTCATCGTTGGCTGTTCTCATCCCGGCGTTGACAGGCTTACTATGGCAGTCCTTGAGGTCTCTGGGTATGAGAAAGCCTATCTCGTAATCGGTGGTTTTCATTATCCTTCGGTTAGGACTCTTGATAGATTGGCGAAGCTGACCGAGCTAATAGCCCCTGCCCACTGCTCGGGGGAAGGGGCAAAGGCCTACGTGCGTGAAAAATATCCCGAGAAGTTCGTGGGAGTGAGAACGGGGAGCGTCATCGAGCTTTAAACCCCGAGGAACCCCCACAGTCGCTTGAAGAACTCCGTCTTTCTGCCCTTTTCCGTCACGAAGCGGAGAACCCTCAGCTCTTCGAGGGTCTCACCGTCAATGCTTACCTTTCTGCCTGCTTCATTTAGGTCCCTGCTTTCGGCGAGTGCCCTGGCGACCTTCCACCCGTTTGGGAGGAGCGCGTTAAAATACTTCTCCACCCACTTCTTATCAATCGAACGGACGAAGAGTTCGCCCTCCCTGGAGAGGCGGTAGTAGGTGTGGTGCTTATGCACCTCAAAGGCCTTCTTGAAGCGTGCTTTGCTTCGCTTTACCGCGCTCCCCGGGTCGCGTTCTATCAGGCCGATTTCAAGGAGGTCCTCGATTGCATCCGTTATGAGTTCAAGCGGAAGGCCGCTCATCTTCCCCATCATCTTCGCGTAATCAACGCCCGCCCTTTTCAGGTGGGCAAGGACGTAGAGATGAACAGGGAGGAGCTGGAATCCTCGGTAGGAATCTGCCCGTTCTTTTCGTGTATTCTCGCAATTCATCGCCGAACCTCTCCTCCAAGGCCTTCTCTTCTTCCCCTATAAACCTCACCACTGCGAGCCAGTAAACCAAAGGCAGGCCGAGCATAAAGCCGCCGATGGCGAGCGAGAAGCCTGGCACTATAAGAAAGCCGTTCTGGTTAGCCGTAACTTGTGTAAAGTTCGTAAACGTCGTTACGGCTAACCTTCCCCACTCCCGTCTTCATTGTGGGGCTTTCGGGGGGAACGGTAACTCCCCACATCTTCAAGGCTCTCAAACGAACATTCCAAGAGCCAACCACATCACGGTTAGCCTCAAAACCACAATTCGAACACTTCAAAACCCTGTGCCCATTCGGGCTCAATTTCTCCCCACATATCGGGCACAGGGAAGAAGTAAAAGCCGGATTCACGAAAACAACCTTAACACCCTTTAATTTCGCCTTGTATTCGATAATGCTCTGAAGCTTCCGAAAACTCCACCTGTGAAGTCTCCCATTCATCTCAGCCGAATACCTGATTGACTCCCTAATTTCCGTTAAATCTTCGAGGGCGATTCCGCCGTATTTCTCCGCCACCTCAACGATTTTATTGGCGAGCTTATGATAAAGGTCATTAAGCCTGTTCTTTTCCCTCTCACCGTATTTTTCGAGAAGTTCTTTCCTCTTCTTTCCAGCTTGGATTTTCTGCTGTATTTTCCGCCTCTTCACGAAGTAACCCGTCCTAATCTCTCGCTCGTGAGTGATGATTTGGAGGAACTCGCCGTTAGGAAGGGAAAGCGTTACGTTGTTCTCATTCAAATCCACACCAACAAAGGCATTAGGCTCGCTAATTTCAACTTCTCTCGAAAAAACAACGTTGAGGAAGATGCCCTTCGGCGTTCTAACCAACCACGCCTGCCCAACCTTCCAGTCCTTGAACTTCTCGTGGTATTTAGCCGGATAAAATTCCAGTTGAATCCTCCCGTTCGGAGTGGAGAGCTTTATGATTTTATTCTCCAAGTCGAGTTTGAACAGGTGGTCGTCGAGCATTATGACTTCTTTCTTGAAAACTGGCCTCCCCCTCGTTTTACCCTTCTTTTTCCGCTTCCTAAAGCTTTTGAAGATTGCAGTCGCCATTTGACAAGCCGTGTAAAGGTAGTGACTTGGGAGTTCTGGATACTCCTTGCGAAGGCTCTTGTAGGTCTCTTTTTTCAACCGGTAAAAGCTGGTGATGTTGTTCTCAAAAGCGTAAGTGATGAGAAAGTTCACGATTTCTCGATAAGTGGAGAAAAGGTCATCTAATCCGTCGGGTGTTCCCTTGAGTTTGAATTTAGCGGTGAGTTTGATTGTTTCATTCGGCATTTTCCAGCTCCTTTTTTGTTTTCTTAATCCAATCCTTGATTGCCTCTTCAATTGCAACGCTTAAGACTCCCCGCTTGTCCCCGTAGCGTTTTTTAGCGAGTTTTTTGAACTCTTGGAGGGTTTCTTCACTGATGACGAAAGTAGCCTTAGGCATTATTAACCACCATCAAAGAAATACTAAGTTGGAGTATTTAAACCTTGTGCTAACAAAAACCAGCAAAAGTTACGAAAGTTACCAACTAAGAAACAGCCCAGATTGAATAGATAGGGTGGCGGACTCTGGAGTAGCAGCCCGTTGTGAGCAGCTCACCCCTTCGGTAGGCCTTCGAAATCTGCCGGTAGCAGAGGAGCCAGAAGACCATGCCGGCTGTGAGAAGGGCAACCCCCAAGGCCGAAAACCTAGGAAAAGAGAAGTTGAGCCTCGAATTTAGGTAGAATGCCAAAACCGCGTAGGGAACCGTGAAAAGGGAAACCTTGGGAACTATCCCAAGGAACCCCATCGCTCACTCCTCTATCGGGGGCTTTTCGGCCTTCTTCGCCTGAACTTGGCTGTAGAGGTCATCGAAGTTCTCGATGAACCTCTGCAGGGCGAGGTTTAAGTCCCTCGTCCTCGTGAAGAAGGCCACCTTGTTGGTCTTGTCGCGGATTCTCAGGAAGTTCGGCCCCATTCTGAAGGCCGCCAGGACGTCAACGTCGAGGAGCTGGCTCACGACGGCCTTGAACTTTCTGGGGTCACCGTGGCCGTCATCCTCTTCCTCGAAGTCCTTGGCCTTGTTGTGCCTCTTTTCGAGGAGCTTAACGCTCCCGTCCTCGCAGATCTCGTATATCGCGAAGAACTCTGAATCCCCGTAGTGGGCATCTATGAGCGTCTCGTCGTTCTCCATTCCAAACGCGACCTTCAGGCACCTCATGAGCATCACCGTTTTGAGCGTATGCACAAAGCTTAAAAGCTTTTAGGTTAGCCTAATTCCTGGAGGTGAGAGCTTGCAGATAGCGGTGAGTGGTGGAAAAGGTGGCACCGGAAAGTCCACGATCGCGATTAACCTGGCGATAGCGCTCAGGGAGCACTACGACCTTGTCCTGGCGGATCTCGACGTTGAGGCTCCCAACGACCACCTGCTCCTCGGCGTAGAGCTGGCCAATGAGGAGCCGGTTGAACTGTTCATGCCGCGCTTCGACTATCAGAAGTGCACCCGCTGCAGGAAGTGCGCGGAGGTCTGTGAGGAGCATGCGATAATAACCATGCGCGATGGGACGCCCTTCCTGATGCCGAACCTCTGCTCCGGCTGCGCCGCCTGTGAGATAGTCTGCCCGGTTCCGGGGGCGATTCTGCCGGGCAAGAAGCTGATGGGGCACACCTACCTCACTGAGACCCCCTACGGCTTCCCGCTCGTCACGGGAAGGCTCCTTGAGGGCGAGGAGAGGGCGATGCCGATAGTTTCCAGGGCCAAGAAGCGCGCCCAGGGGCTTGAGAAGGAGCTTTTGATGGTTGACACCGCCGCGGGAACGAGCAACACCGTCTCGAAGGCCCTTGAGGACTCGAGGCTCATCATAGCCGTCACCGAGCCAACTCCCCTCGGAATTCACGACGGCGAGCTGATTCTAAAACTTGCGAAGCTGATGGAGGTTCCCGCGATGGTCGTTGTGAACCGCTCGGACCTCGGCGACGTGGCCAAGGTGCGCGAGATCGCCGAGAAGTACGGTGCGGAGGTAATCGCGGAGATTCCGTACAGCGAGAACATCATAAGGAGCTACGTTGAGGGGAAGCCCATAGTCCTGACGGATTATCCCGAGGCGGGGCTCTTCAGGGAGATTGCTTCCAGGGTCGTTGAGTTCCTCGGAGGTGGTGAGTGATGCAGCTGGTCATAGCGAGCGGCAAGGGAGGCGTTGGAAAGAGTACCGTCACGGCCTCGCTCCTCTACCTGCTGAAGGACGAGTACCGGTTCGTTGCCGTTGACGCTGACGCTGACGCGCCGAACCTCGACCTGCTCCTCGGCGTGGAGCACTGGGAGGAGGAGAGGGAGCTGGTAGGGGCGAAGGTGGCGAGGATAAACACGGAGAGCTGCATAAGGTGCGGTATCTGCCAGGAGCGCTGCCCTTACGACTGTATCAAGGTCATAGACGGCGACTACGTTGTCAGCGAGCTGACCTGTGAGGGCTGCAACGTCTGCGGCCTCGTCTGTCCTGTTCCGGGAACGATAACGCTGGAGGAAGTCCGCTCCGGAGTCGTCAGGAAGACCACTACCCGCTACGGATTCCCGCTGATTTCGGCCCAGCTCGACGTTGGCAGGCCCAACAGCGGAAAACTCGTCACCGAGGAGAAGGAGTGGGCGAAGAAGCTCATGGGGGAGCTTGGCCTGAAGCACATGGTGGTTGACAGCGCCGCAGGAATCGGCTGTCAGGTTATAGCGAGCATAGGCGGGGCTGATCTGACGATACTCGTGGCGGAGCCTACCCCTGCTTCCCTCAGCGACGTGCAGAGGGCCTACAAGGTAGTCCAGCACTTCAGGCAGCCGGCTTACCTCATCATCAACAAGGCCGACTTCAACCCGGGCTTCATGGCTCTGAGGGAGTGGGCCGAGGCCGAGGGAATCCCGATACTCGGCGAGATACCCTACGACAGGGCCATCCCGAGGAGCATGAGCATGCTCAAACCCTTCGTCGAGGCCTTCCCCGACTCGAAGGCGGCCGATGCGATGAGGGAGATAGCCGAGAGGGTCAGGGAAGAGATACTCCGCTGACCTCGCAGTTCATCGGGGCTTCCCTTTCTCCCCATATTGTTTCCAGCTCGAACCTGACGCACAGCGGAGGTCTATCTTCTTCCCCGTAGGTCGTGTTGAAGACCAGTGCAAAAGCTCCGTACGGCCGGGTAACGTTGAAGCCCGCGGAGTCCAAGCCACCGTATGCTTTGGGGAAGGAGAAGTACTTGGAGATCTCGTCAGTTTCGTTGCAGGTCATTATCGTTCCGTTTTCTGGCCAGCACTGCCAGAGGAGGGTAGAGGTGGAAGTTTCGATGCTCCAGGAGGGTGGGTAGATTACGGTGGCGTCACTGATCCCTTCGATGGTTTCGGGGTTGGCGAGGTAGTAAACCACGAGAACCCCCTTGCCGTCCATCTCAGAGTAAACCCACCCTCCGAGGAAGTCGAAGGTATCGTTGTCGAGGAACATGTCCCTGGGAGGATAGACAATAAAGCGGTCGTCGGGACTTTTCGTTGGAACCCACTCGGAGCGGACGCTGGACTCAAGACTGCCGTTCTCGTTGAACTCCATGTAAAAGTACTCCGAGTAAGCCCTGAGCTTCCCCCTCCCAGCCAAATACTTCACGACGGCGAGGGGATAGTTGGGGTCGAGGGAGTCGTTGAAGGCCTCCACGAGAACGTTGCCCAGGCTCCTCGGGCTGTAAACCTTTCTAGCGTAGCCCCTCCCCGTGCCGTTTTGTACGTACGGGCAGATCTGGTAGCTGGCATGGTAGTTGACCTTGGGCGGCTCTGATATCACCAATTTGCAGTCTTCATTCTCGCTTAGATATTCACTTATGGAGTACGCGGTTCCGATTACCGCCACGAGAATCATTGCGGCGAGAAGGATTCTTCCCAGGTTCATTCCACCACCGCTTTTTCTTTGGTGTTGGATTAAATAACTTTTTCGTTTCTTTGGTAATTTGGACCCAAACCTTAAAAGCCTCCCCCGCGTAGTCTCCCCGGTGGTGTGAAATGGCCGAGATGAACGAGCAGCTTGAAAGGCTCGCTTACGAGTACCAGCTCCTTCAGGCCCAGGCTCAGCTCCTGGCCCAGAACCTCGAACTGCTCACCCTTGGAAGGAACGAGTTCCAGGCTGTGAAGGAGACGCTGGAGGAACTCAAGAAGGTCGAGGAGGAGAAGCCGGAGATACTGGTGCCCATTGGAGCCGGCTCCTTCCTGAAGGCGCACATAGACGACAAGGAGAACGCGATAGTCAGCGTCGGCGCCGGCTACGCCATCGAGAAGAACCTTGACGACGCAATAACTTATCTGGACGCGCGCATAAAGGAGTACGATGAGGCAATAGCCAAGACCCAGGAGGCTCTCAAAAAGCTGGAGGGTCAGCTGGGAGAGCTCGCCCAGAAGGCGCAGGAGCTTCAGCAGAGGCAAGCCATGGGCTTCAGCGTGAAGAAGTGAGGCACTTCCCAGGACGTTCTCTTTCGATTTTATCTCGTCTGTCATTCTTCGTTGGTGGGTCCGCGGACGCTGTTCGGATTGCCGCTGGGAACCGGAACCTAGTGTTCTGAGAAAAGCGTGTTTACTCACGTTTGTTTCGTAAAATTGGGTGTTTTGGTGCCTTTGTTTCGGATACGTTTAAATGTCTCTCAGCACTATTCACAAGGGATATGAATAGAGTGAGGATAAAATTCCTTGCCGTGGCGTTTGCACTGCTGCTGATTCTGGGAACTTTTGGGCTAGCCGTGCCTAGGATTAACATCAGTGCCCAGGAGATTGGGGCGGGCTCAAACTATCTAGTGAGTCCTGTTAACGATGGAAGGTACACTATATGGACATCTGGGAATACGGTCACTAATGTAGAGCTTATATTGGGCGGCAGTCTTTCAGAGGGTACGATGGTTTATGTTGATCTTAGGGACTCCTCAGGGAATATGGTCTCAAACGGGTCCCTCACTGTAGGGCCAGGTGGCATTCCTGGTGGGGTTGCATTTAATGTGAGTGTATCCTCGACGGATATCTCAGGTGTAGACCCAACAAAAACCGAGGTCATAATTTTGTCCTCCGAATACAATCTGGACTCTTCTGGGCCGATCTTTGTAAGTATTCAAAAACTTGGACTTGGGACCTACGATGGTAGTTACTCTAATCCCATAACAATTCATGGGAGCGCTGTGTATCTTAATCATTATCCAGTTAGGATTTTGCTGGTTGCATCGTCCCCTTCTTTTCCCTGGGACTCTCTTTACTTTACAAACTCAACCGGCCATTGTCTGTATTACTGGAAAGAATTTCAGGGCACTTTTGTTAACTCTGACGGCAACACCTACTCTTGGGCGGTATTCTGGGTTAATGTAACTACCATCGCACCTGACTCTGATGAGACTATATTCGTCAATTACCTCGGGACAGGAAATTCCTGTTCGAGCTATCTGGATCCCAACAAGGTTTTTCTCTTTTATGATGACTTCAACAATTTGGCCAATTGGGAAATCAGAGGGTCCCCAGCAGTATCCAATGGCAGGCTTGTTCTTGATGGCGGGGACTGGGTGTGGACAAAACAAAGCTTCCCAACCCCATACGCGGTTGAAATGCTTGTGAATCTTGGGTGGGATGATGGAACATCATATAATAAAAGAGGCATAAATACATATTCTCTGGGTCCATTTATCGTGCCCTATGTAGACTCTGGTGGAGATGGATGGGGTGAGGGTATCGGAACGCGATACTTGTTTGGCGTCATACCGTTATCTCAGGAAGATGGAGCGGTCAATTTTAATGTTTATTCATCGTTGTCCTCTTTATCTTGGAGCTACCAGCAAAGTACTCCGCAGTACGTGATGGGCATTTGGGAGATATTAAACGCCACTGTTTACGCAAACACTCTTGACTTTTCTCAGACTGTGTTCGTCACATACCAGTCAGGTAATGGATGGGTTCTCTCTTCAAGCCCTTCTACGGGAATCCCAATGGGAGTTCAGGATACAAGCTCGTACCCTGTTTCGATAACCTCTGAGGGACGCGTTGGAATTGGTCAATGGAGTGGTGGTCCGACAGAGGTAGAGTTTCTCTTCGTCAGAAAGTACGTAAATCCCGAACCTACTTACGATATAGGAAGGTGGTACTATCACCTTACATTTATTCCAGAGCCTGCGGCAGCGTCGGCAACTGGGACTGCCGTGGCTTCTACGACCGCTCCGGCAATAGCCCCCGTGGGGAAAGCTGGTCAGGCAGTACTGTCTGGTTATGGACTCGGCTCTAAGAGACAGACTGTCCCCCAGTTCCAAAACATGAATAACATTACAGGATCCGGGAATTCTGAGGTTTATGCAAAGAATTAGAGAACTTGCAAGAATTACAAATCTAGCCCTCAGCGAGGTGGCTCATAGCCCGATACCACTCCACAGTTTTCTTCAGCCCGTCCTCCAGGCTCCACTCCGGCTCGAAGCCAAGGCTCCTGATCTCGCTTATATCCGCTAGGCTGTGCCTTATGTCTCCCGGTCTGGGCCTGTCGAAGAGTATTGAGCTGTTGGCACCTGTTATCTCGATTATCTTCATCGCCAGCTCCAGGATGGTCGTCTGCTTTCCGGTTGCAACGTTGAAAACCTTTCCGTTGCTCCTCCGGCTCTCGGCGGCGAGTATGTTCGCCCTAACGACGTCTTTGACGTATATGAAGTCCCTCGTCTGCTTGCCGTCCCCGTAGATGACGAGCGGCTCGTTCTTCAGGGCGCGGTTGATGAAGATGCTTATAACTCCCGCGTACTGGTTGGCGCTCTGCCTCGGACCAAAGACGTTGAAGTAGCGCAGCGCGACGGTTGGAACCCCGTAGAGCTCGTTGAAGACCCGCAGGTACTCCTCAGCGGTCGCCTTAGTCACGCCGTACGGTGAGAGCGGCCGCGGCCTCTCAACCTCCCTCAGGGGCAGGTTCGGGTTGTCCCCGTAAACCGCCGCGGAGGACGCGAAAATCAGCTTCCCGTGCCCATTCAGGAGGGCCTTTAAAATGTTCAGGGTGCCGATGACGTTGACCTCCTCTGTGAAAACCGGGTCTCTGACGCTCTCGACGACGCTCACCTGCGCCGCCTCGTGGAAGACGTAGTCCGCGTGGCTTATAAGTTCCGCAACGGCGCTGTAATCCCGGATGTCTGCCTTCACGAGCTTCGCGCCCGGGGGCACGTTCTCCTCCTTCCCGGTGTAGAGGTTGTCTATTATCACAACATCGTTGTCCTTGACAAGCTCCCAGGCGATGTGGGAGCCGATGAAACCGGCCCCTCCAGTGACGACTACCAGCTTGTTCCTCATAGCTACCCCCACAGGTAGTGTTTGCCACGGGTTTTAACCTTTTGTGGGGCCCGGGTGGAGTGTTTTGACACTCTTTTGTTAAATTCGAAACCGTTATAAGCCCCCTATTGACTTAAACCTGGGTAAGGAGCCATGCCGAGCTACATCGTTGTTGGCGGTCAATGGGGAGACGAGGGCAAGGGCTCAGTTATCGCTTACCTTGCCCTGAAGGACGAGCCTGAGGTCATAGCGCGCGGCGGCGTTGGAACGAACGCGGGCCACAGCGTTTTTATCAACGGCAAGAAGTACGCGGTCAGGCAGCTTCCAACGGCGTTCATCCAGAGAAAGGCCCGGCTTCTCGTGGGTGCGGGCGTTCTGGTTGATCCTGGAGTGTTCTTCCACGAGCTTGAGCACCTCAGGGACTTCAACGTCGGCGAGAGGGTGGGCATCGACTACCGCTGTTCCATAATCGAGGACGAGCACAAGAAGCTCGACAGGAGCAACAGCCACCTCCACGACAAGATAGGGACCACCGGAAGCGGCTGCGGGCCAGCTAATGCCGACCGGGTCATGAGAAGGGCGAGGCTTACAAAGGAAGTCCCCGAGCTTGAGCCCTACCTGACGGATGTCGCCGCGGAAGTGAACGACGCCCTGGATGATGGGAAGCTGGTTCTCGTCGAGGGAACGCAGGGCTTTGGACTGAGCCTCTACTACGGAACCTACCCCTACGTCACCTCGAAGGACACGACCGCTTCGGCCATAGCGAGCGACGTGGGAATAGGCCCGACGAGGGTTGATGACGTCATAGTCGTGTTCAAGAGCTTCCCGACGAGGGTTGGGGAGGGGCCGTTCCCGACCGAGATGAGCCAGGAGGAGGCAGAGAAGATGGGCCTCGTCGAGTACGGGACGGTGACCGGAAGGAGAAGGAGGGTCGGCTGGTTCGACTTCGAGTTCGCCCGCTACTCCGCGAGGCTCAACGGGGCAACGATGCTTGCCCTCACAATGCTCGACAAGTACGATAAGAACGCCTTCGGCGTCACGGACTACGAGAAACTGCCGAGAAGGGCCAGGGAGTTCGTTGAGGAAATCGAGGAGCGCGTCGGCGTCCCTGTCGGACTCATAAAGACCGGACCCGAGCTGGAGCACATAATAGACAGAAGGGAAAACATCTAGCCCTCGAGGAACTCCAGAATCATGCCCCTGACCCTTTCTTTCTTCAGTTTTGCTATCTCTTCAAAGGAGAGCGTCTCTTCAAGCCATCTGATGAACCTGTAGCCAAGATAGTAGCCGGTAAACTTCATTCCAAAGAGCTCGTACCACGAGCCAAAGAACGGGTTCAGGGGTTCGTTTTCCCGGACCCTTCTTGAGAACTCCTCCTTAATGCGCCGCTCGTTTCTCGTGCACCATTCGAACCATCCATCGTATTCGAGGTGCCACGGCCTCCCGGTTACAATGTCCTCCACCCTCTGGGCGAATCCCTCAGTATACAGCCCCATAATGGAATCTTCTTCGAGCTTTTCCAGGTTCTCGTTCCTCATGAGCCAGTGCACAAGATGTCCGAATTCGTGTGCAATCAATCCAGAGATTCCATCGTACCATCCAAGCTCGGCTATTGCTTCCAGGCCAAAAAGAAGTGAGGGCTTTCCTTTGAATTCCGTCACCCATCCGGCCCCGTTCTCAAGGCCGACGTATATGACGATGTTGTACTCGTCCGGGGTGATTCTGAACAGCCTCTCGACGTCGGCGGTGAGTTTTGGCAGCGCTCTCATGAGGCTTTCGTATGCTTTGGGGAACTCCTCCGGCTTTCTCTTGTCCAGCAGGCTCAGATAATCTCTCCAGCTCGCCCCGTATCTCGCGTAATCCTCCTTAATTTTTTCAAAAAGCTCAGGGTAGTTACTGATGTATGTTACCCAGCTTTCAGGACTCCCATCCCAGCGCTCCATAAAATCCTGAAATGTATCAAAGATCATAGGAATTCACCCTGTGTGCCCGGTCATCCACTCAACCACTGTCCTGTGGAGTTCATCCGCCCATTCGGGATCTTCGAATATCTCGTGGTAGGCCCCTTCGAATTCCCTGATTGCCTTGTCCTTAACTGTCAGCTCCTCCAGAAGCCTCCTCGCCCCCTCGGGAGGTGTTATCACGTCCGCCGTGCCGACGACCAGCAGCACGGGAACCTTTATCCTTCCAGCATCCCTGTGGGCCAGTTCCATGTTCTCGAAGATGCTCCTGCCGAGCCTTGCGGAAATCCTGTCGTGGACGAGGGGGTCTTCGACGTAGCGCTTCACCGCCTCGGGGTTCCTGGAAAGCAGCTCCGGCTTCAGCCCGTTGGAAAGAACAATCCCCGGGGCGATTTTCCCGAGGAACTTCGCGAGGGCCACCATAAACTTGGGCGTTTCGGGGCTTTTGGCGAGTGCCGGTGAGGACGCCACCACGCCACGTATCCTTTCGGGCCTCGTCTCGGCGTACCTGATCACGGTCAGTCCGCCGAGGCTGTGGCCGAAGAGGAATGGCTTTTCGCCAATTTCATCTATGATGCCGTCTATTATCTCCATCGCCTCTTCAACGCTCGTATGTCCCCTCTTGCCGGGGCTCTTCCCGTGACCGGGCCAGTCGAAGGTGTAGACCCCAAAGCCGGCATCGTTGAGCTCTCTGATTAGTCTCCCGTACCTCCCGCTGTGCTCACCAAGGCCGTGGACGAGAACGACCCAGCCGAGTTTTGGTTCACCGAAGCTGACTTTATAAATGTCCATAACGTCCACCGCCCTTGAAAATGGATGGAAGAGGATTTAACGTTTTCCCCGAAGCTGACCTCCTCTCTGCCCAAAGTGCAAAGCTTTCAAAAGAAAAATGTAAAAAAGTTCATGATAAGTGGGCTTCCCCTGAGCCTTTTATTGGCGAGGTGAAAGAGAGGGGGCCGTTTACTCGAGTTCTATTAGTGTTTGTCCGGTGTCGACGGTGTCGCCTTCTTTGATGAGGATTTTCTTGACTACTCCGTCTTTTGGTGCGGGGATTTCGTTCTCCATTTTCATTGCTTCGAGCACGAGGAGTCCTTGACCCGTCTTAACCTGCTCACCCTTCTTCACGAGTATCCTGAGGATCTTGCCCGGCATTGGGGCCGTCACAACACCCTCCCCAGCCAGGGCTGGAGTAGATGCTGGAGCGGCAGAAGCAACCGGAGCCGGAGCAGGAGCAGCAACGGGCGCAGGTGCGGGAGCAACAGCCGCCGTTTTTGGAGTGCCGGTGGGAGCTGAAGCTCCTGCTATCTGAGGCAGGTACCTGAGGGCACTCAGGTCGACGCCCTCGATTCCAACCTCGAACTCGACGCCGTTAACGTAGATCTTGAACCTCTGGGCGCTCGCAGGTATCTCTGGCCCCTTCTTTCCGGCCTTTCTCCTCTCGAAGAACTCCCTGGCTATCTGCGGGAAGAGGCAGTATGTGAGGACGTCTTCTTCTTTCTCAAGGTAGCCAAGGCCCTCCAGCTCCTTTCGGCAGGTTTCGAGGGCAGGTTCGAGCAGTTCCCCGTGCCTCACGGTTATCGGTTCCTCGTTGCCGAGGACGCGCTTCCTCAGCTCCGGGTTCACCTCCGCTGGCGGTCTGCCGTAGAGGCCCCTGATGTAGTTCTTAACCTCCTCGGTTATCCTCTCGTACCTTCCAAAGAGGACGTTGAGAACCGCCTGCGTCCCGACTATCTGACTGGTCGGCGTCACCAGCGGCGGCCATCCAAGGTCTTCCCTGACGCGCGGAATCTCCTCCAGAACCTCCTGGAGCCGGTCGAGGGCTTTCATCTCCTTCAACTGGCTTATGAGGTTGGAGTACATCCCGCCTGGAACCTGGTACTTCAGAACGTATGGGTTCACCATGAGGGCCTCCTTGTGCAGCATCCCCGAGTACTTCTCGTCGAGGAGCCGCTTGAGGTAGCGTGAGACCTCGTGGATGAGCTCCCTGTCGAGGTGGCTCCCAACGGCCTCCGGTAAGGCGTGCCATATTGTTTGTATTCCCGGCTGGGCCGTTCCGAAGGCGAGCGGACTTATGGCAGTGTCTATGTAGTCCGCCCCGGCCTCGACGGCCTTGAGGTAGGTCGCGACCGCCATTCCCGTTGTGGAGTGCGTGTGAACGTTGACTGGGACGCCGTAGCGCTCCTTTATCTCGCTCACCAGCTCGTAGGCCTTCCGCGGCGTCAGCAGGGCCGCCATGTCCTTGATGGTTATCACATCAACATCGAGCGCTAGGAGCTCTTCGACCTTTCCCAGGTAGTACTCGAGCGTGAACACTTTGCCTGTTGTGTAGGCTATCGCACCCTGAACCTCGGCACCGATTTCCTTCGCCTTCCGTATCGCCACCTCCATGTTCCTGACGTCGTTTAGGGCATCGAATATTCTGAAAATGTCTATCCCGTTCCTGTGGGCCAGTTCAACGAACCTTTCAACCACGTCGTCGGGGTAGTGGCGGTAGCCGACGACGTTCTGCCCGCGGAGGAGCATCTGAAGCTTCGTCTTCCTTACCTGCTCTCTGAGGAGCCTCAGCCTCTCCCACGGATCCTCGCGGAGGTAGCGGATGCAGACGTCGAAGGTGGCCCCTCCCCAGACCTCCATGGAGTAGAAGCCTATTTTATCCATCTTCTCCGCTACCGCGAGCATGTCCTCGGTCGTGAGCCGTGTGGCTATAAGGGACTGGTGAGCGTCCCTAAACGTTGTGTCTATTATCTCAACCCTGCTCATGCCCTCACCTCCATCCTGGGCTACAGTCGGCCATTTAAAAGTCTAACGACGTTCGGGGGAGAGAAATTCGACAGAAGACGAAACAGTGCCGCGAAAGAAAAAGTTGAAAACTGCTGAAGGCTCAGAGGAGCCCCTCGGCTTTCGCCGCCTCCTCCGGGTCCTCGTTGCGGTGGACGACGCGGAGGAGTGCCTTTATAAACGGCTCGGGGTCTTCGCGCTGGAAGATGTTCCTTCCAACGACCGCCCCGGCTCCGCCGGCCTCTATGACGTCCCAGACGAGCTTGAGGAAGTCCACGGGGTCCTCGGTCTTTGCCCCGCCGCTGAGGAGAACGGGAACTCCGGCTGCCGCATCGACAACCTTGGCGAAGGTCTCCCTCGAGCCGGTCCAGTAGGTCTTTATCATGTCCGCGCCGCTCTCAACGGCCGCCCTGGCACCGTACATGACGACGCGGTAGTCTTCCTTCTTCCCGTACTTCTCGTTTATGTACGGTCCGCGCGGGTAGGCGAACTGGACGACCGGAAAGCCGAGGTCGTGGGCGTAGCTCGCTATCTCCGCGAACTGGCGCATCATAACGTCTTCCTGCGGGCTGCCCCAGTAGACGGTCGCGGCTATTGCATCGGCGCCGAGCTTCACCGCGTCCTCAACGTAGCCGAGCTGGCTCTGGAGGAGCTGGTCGTCCTTCGGGCGGAGGTTGGTCTTGCTGGTGAGCTTGATCATCAGACCCCTGTCGGGCTTCACGTCGTTGCCGGCAATCCTCGCGAGGCCAGGGAGCATCATAACGCCGTCGATTCCGGCCCTCATGACTTTCTTTATGATGATCCTCGGGTTGACGTGCTCCCAGTGCTCCTCGAAGTCCGTCGGCCCGTGCTCGAAGCCGTGATCCATGGCGAAGATGAGGGCCCTTCCGTCCCTCCTGAAGAAGCGCTTCATCCTCCTCTTTATGCCCACGTTCTGGTATGCATCCATACTAATCACCGGGAGTGATATATTCATTTGGGGATTTAAGGTTTTTGGGCGAAGGTTGTTTAAGGTGTTCCAGGAAATCACCCCGGTGGTGGAAATGGAGCGCATCATCGGAAGAAAGATCATAACCCTGGACGAGGTTGACTCCACCAACGAGTACGCGAAGCGAATAGCCCGAAATGTCCCGGAGGGAACTGTTGTCGTGGCGAAGAAACAGACCGCGGGAAGGGGCAGGAAGGGCCGCTCCTGGGCGTCCCCGGAGGGCGGGCTCTGGATGAGCGTTGTCCTCAAGCCCCCCAGGGTCGATCCAAGGCTCGTCTTCGTCGGGGCGCTGGCGGTCGTCGATACGCTCGCGGACTTTGGGATAGAGTCAGGGATAAAGTGGCCCAACGACGTGTGGGCGGGAGGCAGAAAGATATCGGGAATACTTACCGAGGGGAAGGCCGGCGAGTACAGCATACTGGGAATAGGCCTCAACGTGAACAACGCCATCCCCGAGGAGCTCAGGGAAAACGCTGTGTCGATGGTGCAGTTTACGGGCAGGGAGCTGCCGCTCGACGCTGTTCTCGAGAGGCTCCTGTTCCATCTGGGGGGATGGTATAGGGTTTTCCTCGAGAGGCCGGACCTGCTGATGGCGAAGGTTCGCGAGAGGGCGTTCATACTGGGGAAGGTTGTCACCGTAACCGAAGGTGATGAGAAAATCTCTGGCATAGCACTGGACATACTGGATGATGGCTCATTACTCATGAGCATTGACGGACAGTTAAGGAGAATCCTGTATGGGGACGTTTCGCTAAGGTTCTTCTAAGTTCTTTGCCATTTTGTCAATATTTAGCGGATAAAATTAATATATCATCTCGAACTGATTGATTTTGCTGGCAATCAGTCAGCCCAATAAAGGGGGTGGAACAGTGGGAAAGGGACTTCTGAGGAGGTATCTGGACTACCCGGTTCTCTGGAAGATACTCTGGGGCCTCATTCTGGGTGCAGTGTTCGGCCTGGTGGCGGCTCACTTCGGCTGGCAGGACGCCGTTGAGACATACGTAAAGCCCTTCGGCGACCTCTTCGTCAGGCTCCTGAAGATGCTCGTCATGCCAATAATCCTCGCGTCCCTTGTGGTGGGTGCATCGAGCATCAGCCCCGCCAGGCTGGGCCGTGTTGGCGTCAAGATCGTCGTTTACTACCTGTTTACCTCGGCGTTTGCGGTGTTCTTCGGCCTGCTCATGGGCAACCTCTTCCATGTGGGGAGGGGAGTTGACCTCGGAACCGGCACAGGTAAGGCCATCGAGGCCCAGCCGCCGTCCCTGATTGACACCCTCCTGAACATAGTGCCGACGAACCCATTTGAGTCGCTCTCCAGCGGTGCGGTCCTTCAGACGATATTCTTTGCGATAGTCCTCGGAATAGCCCTCACGTACCTCATCAACAGGGAGGACGAGAGGCTTAGGGCCGCCGGAACGACGCTTCTCAGGGCCTTTGACGGTCTCGCCGAGGCGATGTATCTCATAGTCGGGGGTGTCATGCAGTACGCACCGATAGGTGTCTTCGCGCTCATAGCCTACGTCATGGCGATTCAGGGCACGAAGGTCATCGGCCCGCTGACAACGGTCGTTCTGGCCGTTTATGTTGGTCTGATTCTCCAGATACTGCTTGTTTATGCCGTCCTGCTCAAGATCTTTGGCATCGACCCGGTGAAGTTCCTCAAAAGGGCAAAGGACGCCATGCTGACTGCCTTCGTCACGAGGAGCTCCAGCGGAACGCTGCCGGTTACGATGCGCGTTGCGGAGGAGGGAATGGGCATCGACAGGGGAATATTCTCCTTCACGCTGCCCCTCGGCGCGACGATAAACATGGACGGAACCGCGCTCTACCAGGGAGTTACGGTCCTGTTCGTCGCATACGCCATCGGTCAGCCACTCTCCCTGAGCCAGCAGCTCATCGTCGTTCTGACCGCCGTTCTGGCCTCGATAGGAACGGCAGGAGTTCCGGGTGCGGGGGCGATAATGCTCGCCATGGTTCTCCAGAGCGTCGGTCTCGACCTCACCGCCGGAAGTCCGGTTGCCCTGGCCTACGCCATGATACTCGGAATCGACGCCATCCTCGATATGGGCAGGACGATGGTGAACGTCACCGGCGATCTCGCGGGAACGACGATCGTGGCCAAGACCGAGGGAGAGCTGGACGAGTCGAAGTGGGCGGAGTGAGCCCCGCCTCCTTTTCTCTTTCAAGTTTCTTCTGACCGATCAGACGATGGGATAAAGTTAAATACTTCAACGTGGCGCTAACTACCGGTACAGATTGAATGGAGGTAGTGTGTAATGAAAAGAGTCTTTGCGGTTATTTTTGCGGCGATTCTTCTGACGTCTCTCGTTGGCCCGAACTTCGGGCTTGCCGGGGATACGGCCCCCGTGGTCTACAAGCAGGACTTCACGTTCAAGATAATCGTTCTGCCCAACGGCAGCGCCAACATCACCATGACGAGCGTCTGGCTGGGACCGAAGGAGGAGATCGAGAAGCAGATAGAGAAGATCCTCAACGAGACCCAGAACGGCAACATGACGATGGAGGAGGCCATAGAGAAGTTCGAGCAGGAGCAGCTCGCCAGGTACATCCAGGGACTCGCCCAGGCCGGGGTAAAGCTGGTGAACGAGAGCATGAAGTCCTACGGCATAGAGGAGGGCAACAACATAACCCTCGTCTTCAACGCGATAGCCCTCGACTATGCCAGGTACTACTCGTATGATCACTACTGGGAGCTCTGGATCGACCCGACCAGGGGATACGGCTCCATGATGGTCCCCGATACGGGGTTCCCCTTTGGAATCGAGGCCAACAACACGTTCATAGTTGTCCTTCCACCCAACGCGACGCTCCTGAGCTACCCCAAACCCTTCGTCAAGCAGTACAACCAGAGCAGGTTTGCGGTCGAGTCGAGTGCTGAGGGCGATACCGTCATCGTTCGCTCCCGCATATACCTCGAGCCCTGGCTGACCCCGGATGGGCTTAACTCCCTCTTCGGGGATTATGGGGACTACTACATCCGCTATAAGACCCCCTACGAGGGAGTCGAGCACTATGAGAAGAGCATAACCAACGAGTACGTTACCCTTAACGTGTACTCCAACGGCACCGTCAGGCTGCACATGAAGGACGAATACGTGGAGCCCCTCAGGGACGTCATCGCCAGAAAGGTCGAGATAGTATCGTACGGGGTTCAGAACGTTACTGAGTACATACTCAGGACGTACTCCCTTGCGCTCGGTTACCAGGGAGCCATAGTGGATGGTGGTAAGGTAACCATCCTCGGACTCAACGAGACAACCGCGCCCCTCGTCATCGACGCGGAGTACATGCTGAGGAACTTCACGAAGTACGAGAACGGATCATACGTCTACACCTTTGATCCAACGATGGGAATGGCCCAGAGCCTCCAGGGCAGGAGCGAGTACGAGGTAAACAACACCCTGCACCTCACCCTCAACCTGACCGACGGCGGGGAGTTCATCGAGGTGCCCGACAACGTCAGCACCGAGGTCAAGGGCAACCGCTTTACCATGACCGTTGTCCGCAGGGGGAACACCCTGGAGATAGTCTCCAACGTTTACATCCGCTACGGCGCCCAGCCGGAGGACGTGAAGGCCCTCCTCGCCAACCGCACCAGCGCAACGGTCAGGTACACCCTGCCGGCCGAGGAATCCAACGGGGGAATGAGCGACACCCAGAAGATGGCCGCGGTCATCGTTGCGGCGCTTATCGTGGTCCTGGCGGTGGCCTTCTGGAAGAGGCGCTGAGCTTCTTTCTTCCTTTCTTCCACGTTTCGATACCCATTTAAGGGAGCGCTCCAATTTTGGGTGGTGGTCAGGATGACGCGCAAGCTCTACTACGAGGATGCCTACCTGAGGGAAGCGAAGGCGAAGGTTCTTGAAGTCAAGGAGAACGCCCTTCTCCTCGACCAGACGGTATTCTACCCGACCGGCGGCGGCCAGCCCCACGACAGGGGGACGATAAACGGCGTTGAGGTTCTGGACGTCTACAAGGACGAGGGAGGAAACGTCTGGCACGTCGTTGCGGAGCCGGAGAAGTTCAAGCCCGGCGACGAGGTTGAGCTTAAAATCGACTGGGACTACCGCTACAAGCTCATGAGAATTCACAGCGCGATGCACCTCCTGGAGCACGTGCTGAACGAGGTTCTCCCCGGCGAGTGGGAGCTCTACGGCAGCGGCATGAACGTCCAGAAGGGCCGCTACGACATAACCTACCCCGAGAACGTGAACCAGTGGAAGGAGCAGATTATAGAGACCTTCAACAGGCTCGTTGACGAGGGCGGCGAGATGAAGATATGGTGGGAAGGGGAGACCCGCTACACCCAGATAAGGGACTTCGAGGTAATTCGCTGCGGCGGAACCCATGTTAAGGACATAAAGGAGATAGGCCACCTGAAGAAGTTCAAGCGCTCCAGCCTCGGAAAGGGGAAGCAGAGGCTCGAAATCTGGCTCGAGGATTAGCGTCTTCTCCCCACAACCACAGCCAGAACGCCCAGAAGCACCAGGATTATTCCAATGGCCGCGGCGGGCCAGATTTTGTTCTTTTCTTTCCAGGGCACTGGATCCCTGGCGTAAATCTCCATGCCGTAGAGCCTTTTGCTGGGGAGCCCGAGGAAAAGCTCTGGGTATATACCGCTGCTCTGGAGTTCCAACGTCAGGAAATTCCTGCCCCGCTGCATTACGTAGAGAGTTCCATATGAGAACAGGATTTCAAAATGCGACGGTCCTGGTATCAGCCGCCCGCTGCAGGCCTCTCCACCGTTTAGTTTTGTGCAGACGAAGCCGTTCTTGACGTATATTTCTCCCTCTTTTTCATCGTCTGTTTTGTACCGGAAGAGGGTGAAGTTCTCACCCTCCCACAGAGCTTCTCCGTTTATTCTGAGGTAGCTCACCGGTCCGCAGCTCGGTGGAGGGTAGCCCTCTCCGTAGCTGGGTATACTTGGGAAGCCCTTTTGGGGTAGGAGGGCGAGCGCGTAGACTTCATCGATGTATTCCGCCCCTTCTCCTTCGAGCTTTACTGTGAGGTTCTTTGTTCTGATGAACCCACCCAACTGATACCACCAGAGCCCGCTGTGGAGGGGACGTGGTTCAACTGCGATACTCCCGTTTTCGGTTGTTATGATTGCCCTCAATGGAAGCTCCGTAACCTCTGTTCCATTGACGTACAGCCTGTTGGAGTCAAAATAGATGGCCTCGATCTCCAGGGGGCTTTGGATTTCATAGGCGGCTCTTTCCCTCTTAAGGGGCATTCTAACTATTCTGTATCTCCAGCTGGAGACGTAGTACTCCCTGCCGCAGACGTCAACGTCATAGACGGGCTGGATTGAGATGTTGATGGGGCAGCGAGCCTCAAGGAACACTGTCACGTTTTTCCATCCAAGCGCTATTATCCTGGGGGATACGTTTTCCAGGCAAAATTTCTCCGTTCCGTTGAGGAAGAAAGAGGCTGTTCTACTTTCCTCCGGCCCGAAGAGTGTCATAACAACCCACTGGGGACAGGGGGAGCTGGCATTGATGTGGAGGCTGTCGATAACATGATACGGCCTCTCCCTGATCTCTATCGTCGTGTTCCACGCTGAAACCGCGGGGAGGATCAACAGGGCAATGAGGAGCAGGGCGGCCGCTCTCATGGTTACCCCTAAGCTGTTTCTGGATAAAAACTTTTCGCGTTAGTAATTGGTGGGAACTTGTTATTACTGAGCTAGAAGAGAGCCTGGAAAATAAAGAATGGAAAGCACAGGGTTAAAATAGCATCAGCTTCTTTTTCTCCTCTTTTATCCCCACTTCGCTGTCGTAGTCCACGTCAACGCCAAAAACCCCGAATCTTTCGTAGATGTCCTCGCTGTAGAGCCTTGCCTCCCCGAGCACCCATATAGGTACATTCACCGTGTGCTCCATCACGTAAACCGCCGCGTCCAGCCGTTTCTCCCTGGACAGTTCATCCCAGCGGGAGGCAAATTCTGCGGCCGTATTAATGAATGGCCGTGGAATCGCCGGCAGGGTCATGAAGGTGTCCCTCGTGGATAGCCAGTCTTCGCTCTTTTTCCAACGATTTATTGTCCTTAGAGTTTTTAAGAGCGGTCTCTCCTCGAGCTTGCCCTCATAGTTATTCCATATCTCGTCATAAAACCTGTCGTTGAGCTCCAGAAGGTGAAGCTCACTCTCCATGCCTTCGAGTTCTCCAAGAAGGGCCAGGCTTGCCTTGAATGCATCCCTGTCATATGGCAGATGCTTTCTTTTGCCCTCTGGCTGGAAGATGTACACCCTGCCTTTTTTCTGCCCCCTCCTGTTGACCCGCCCAAAGCGCTGTATCAGAGAGTCCAGCGGGGCGGTCTCGGTGTACATCACATCGTAGTCTATATCAAGGGAAACCTCGACCACCTGGGTGGCCACGAGTATTCCCCTGTCAATTTTTCCCACGAGTTCCATTTTATTTTCCTTGTCCTTATTGATGAACCTTGAATGGAAGAGGTACACGTCCTTTCTTTTTCTCCGGAGCTCCTCGTAGAGGTGTCTGGCCCTCGTTACGGTATTGGCGACCACCAGAACCTTACCGCCCTCGCCAGCGATCTCATCAACGGCGTTCATCAGCGGCTCGTCCCTCACCTTCACATCCACCCTCTTCCTGGAACGGTAGCGCTCCTCAACGCTCTTTAAGGGGATTAGCGGCTGAAGCCCCCTCCCCTCCAGTTCCGCAATAACGTGCGATGGCAGTGTAGCAGACATTACGGTAACATGGGCTTTTAGGTATTTGATAGCGTATTCAATCGCGTCCAAGATAAGGGATAGTGTGAACGGGCTGTAGGCGTGTATCTCGTCGATTATCCAGTGCGCTCCTCTGAGTGCGAACTCCCTGACCGGGAAGCGTGGATAGTTCAGGAAAGCCAGCAGAACCTGGTCGATTGTTGATACGAAGATGGGCCTCATCGCGTAGCGGTGAATGAGACGCTCGTCCAGGGCACCTTTCCGGTAAAGGCTCAGGAACAGCATGCTGTGGGAAAACGAGACCGTATCCTTCCCAAACATGGATTCAAAGCGTTTCCTCATTGCCTCCGTGGTGGTTATCGTTGGGAGTGAATAGACCACTCTAGAGGCTCCATCAGGGGTTGCCAGGAGGCTGGTTTCCGTTTTGCCGTCTCCAGTCGGGAGTCTGAAGTATCCGCCTCCCCTGCCCAGCGCCACCCTTTGATATGGCCTGAGCGAGAAGCCCTTATTCTTCAGATACCCTGCGGTCAGGTCCCGGACGGCTCCTCCCCCCGGCAGGTGATACGTCTCCGCCGAGAAACCCCCGCTTTCAAGCCAGTCTGAAACGCGGAGAAGACCGTTGAAGAGCGTGTACAGGGCGCGGACCTCTACAGGATCCATGTCATAGTCGTCCTCCAGATCCCCTCCAAGAATTCTTTCTCTGAGCTCCCAGACGAAATCAGCGGGCTCTGAAATAGTGGTTCCGTCAACTACCAGTTTCTCCCCGCGCTCTATCTCGTTGCTGTAAAGTGCTTGGTGAAGGTCAGAGTGATGGCTTAGTATTGAGGCTAGGGCTATCGTCCTGTAGGGTTCTTGGCAGTTCAGAAACCGCGAGGCCAGCTCGAGTCCGAGGTACGCGTGGGGAGGTGCCTTTCCCAGTTTTCCATCGAGTTTGGCCTGGAATCTGTCATCGAGCTTTCCAATGTCGTGAAGGAAGACGTGAAGGAGCAGGCATTCATCGAGCCGCTCATCGTGGGGGATTTTTGGCAGAAGTCCTCTGGCTATTTCTTGCGCCCCCTTGGAGTGGTCGTAGAGGCTCCTGTCAGGTTTGGCCTTGGCTCGCTTCCTCTTCATGAGTTCTATCAAATTGTCCCATTCCATATCTCACACCCAGCAGAAGTCCCTGTAAGCGCATCTTCTGCAGTATGGTTTTTTCTTAGCTGGAGGTGGTGTTTCAAGGGATATAACCCTTTCGATGTCCTCCAGAGCTTTTTCGAGGGCCAGTATGTCCTCGTCCCGCAGCTCTACTTCCTCGCGCCTCTTTTCTCGAGGATATGTCATGACGCCTTTCGCATCAACGCCCGCTTTCTTCAGCAAGTAGAGGTAGTATTTCAGCTGCCACCTGGCGGGCTCCTCCAGCCTGGAGCTTTTCTTGATTTCCACGACCTCAATGCCGTCACCCTTTATCACCACGTCGAGCTTCACGTCGCCCAGAGTAACCTCCTTCCAGTTCCGCTCATACGATTCCCCGTGAATGAGCCTTCCTATGAGCATGTCCTCGTTCTCCTCGTCAAACTGAAGCCCCCTAGAAAAGAACCACAGCTCCCTCTTGCATGTGAAATAGTACTGTACCATGACGCCAGTTATCCTCAAATTATCTCCCCCACGGGGCTTTTATCAATCCCGATGACGTGGAGCGTGAAGTCCCCGCGCGGCAGTTCGTATATCAGCACGGAGTCATCTCCCTCGATCATGCTTTCGAGGGTTCGTTTTATCTCATAGAGCTGGGCTTTGCCGACTTCTCCTTCAAAGACGCTGTTCTGGCGCCAGTGAAGGTGTGTCCTCAGAAAGCGGTGAACCTTGCCAACCCTCCTCACGTCAACATCGTAAACGATTATTACGTACATCACCACCACGCCCGCAGTGATCTGTATTTGCTGTCCCCCAGGAGGTGCCTCACAAGGGAGTATCCTTCCAGGCGAACCATGTATCGAATCGATACCTTCCTCTTGAATCGTGGATGGAGAACCTTCCTGTTGAGTTCTCCGTTGAGTTCCTCGATAAATATTCTGAGCCCCTCCCTGTTCATCATCACCCCAACGTCCCTATCGAAGTGTTCTTTCCGTATCTGTCGCCTGTTGACGAGTCGGAGAATAACTCTGAAGACGATTATCGGCTTGAATATATCTGCAATGTCAAGTGCCAGCGAATACCTCCGCTCCAGAGGCTCGTGGAGGAAGCTGATGGCCGGATGGAGGTATGTCTTCCGAATCTCCGAGAGCACCACCGTGTAGAGAACCGAGTTCCCGTAGCTTATCATGGCGTTCACCTCATCGCGGGGAGGCCTTCTATTTCTTTCATTAAACTCGAAGTGTTTGAGCATGGTGGAATACACCCCGTAGAACTCCCTCCACAACTGGCTCTCGACCCCCATCAGCTCGGTGGGCGTTTCACCCTTAACCTCGATTTCCGAGATGGTGCCATAATCCGCCCTCTGTGATTTCAGAAAAGCCACCATCGAGGCTTTTATCCCCCCCAGGAACTGAGAGGCTATGTAGATGCGCTTTTCCGGGTCGAGGTAGTGCTCGGCCTGTTTTATTACGACCGTTCCACTTATCTGCCCCTCAATCGGCATATACGAACCCCTATAATAGCCGTACTTGTTGTAGAAGTGGGCAGGGACATTTTTCTCTGAGAGAAGTTTTATAGCCCCGCTCGTTAAAGTCACGGGTTTGAAACAGTGTATTTCGCTGGTGGAGTTTATGGGGATGGCTTTCTTGCCGTTCTCGTTCTCGAAGAATAGAGTATTGCCCCTCCTTTCGAGTATCCCCATCTGGGTGATATACACCGGCCGTTTCATGAAACCACCAACCGGGGTTTTGCTTAAGCTTCTTATTGGACACAATTCTGTCCTACGGAAACCTACAAAAGCCGGTTTGGGCGTCGTCGGTTACCCATAGCTTTCCACACAATTCTGTCCTACGGAAACGTCATACCAAAAGCAGTCGTGGGTGCGGGGGTCTCTGCTTTCCACACAATTCTGTCCTACGGAAACTATTCCTCTGACCCACAAGCACGGTTGTATGGCAGGTTATTCTTTCCACACAATTCTGTCCTACGGAAACTTCGAGGACCGCGAGCCTTTCCTTCTCCTCAA
Source organism: Thermococcus sp. 4557 (assembly GCF_000221185.1). Classification (NCBI taxonomy): domain Archaea; kingdom Methanobacteriati; phylum Methanobacteriota; class Thermococci; order Thermococcales; family Thermococcaceae; genus Thermococcus; species Thermococcus sp. 4557. The sequence continues at coordinate 131,432 of NC_015865.1, forward strand.
ACTCCTCTTTCCACACAATTCTGTCCTACGGAAACAGAGGGTCCGAGGTTATCCCCATGTCATACGTTCCACTTTCCACACAATTCTGTCCTACGGAAACCCCGACCAACGACGAGGCAAAGGCCCTTTTCGCCAACCTCTTTCCACACAATTCTGTCCTACGGAAACCAAAAAGCGGTTTCTCCTCGCTCATTGGCTCCCGACCTCCTCCTTTCCACACAATTCTGTCCTACGGAAACAAGACGTTGGAATAACCCATTTCCGAACTCTCGAACCTCTTTCCACACAATTCTGTCCTACGGAAACCAAAACATGCAGGCTGTGGGCGCAGGGGGAGAAAAGTTTTCTTTCCACACAATTCTGTCCTACGGAAACGGGAACCGACGCCGGAACCGGTGTACATAGTGGTGGAGATCTTTCCACACAATTCTGTCCTACGGAAACGATTTGCAAAAGGTCGCCTAACTCTTCAGCCACCTTGACTTTCCACACAATTCTGTCCTACGGAAACCCGGTGGCCTCGCTACTGATGGACCACATGAGCCTGGCTTTCCACACAATTCTGTCCTACGGAAACGAACATAGTTCTAACGACAAAACTTCGGGGGTGGTACTTTCCACACAATTCTGTCCTACGGAAACCCTTGTCACCCACAAGTCGACATACGCTCCGGGCACTTTCCACACAATTCTGTCCTACGGAAACCTGGGATAACTGAAGGGTCCTCAGAGTGGACGGAGTCTTTCCACACAATTCTGTCCTACGGAAACAACAGAGAAGAGGCGATTAGGCGCACGCTTGAGGAGCTCTTTCCACACAATTCTGTCCTACGGAAACTTCAGGAAAGCGATAACGCCGACCCGGACCACCCAATCACCCTCTTTCCACACAATTCTGTCCTACGGAAACGCTTATGGGCGAGCTTGCGGACGATTAGCAACCACTTCTTTCCACACAATTCTGTCCTACGGAAACCCGCGGCCGTCGTCGTGAGCATGAGGGAACACGGCGCTTTCCACACAATTCTGTCCTACGGAAACCCGCGGCCGTCGTCGTGAGCATGAGGGAACACGGCGCTTTCCACACAATTCTGTCCTACGGAAACTGTTCACTACCGAGGAGGTTACGCCGATTTCGAGGACGGCTTTCCACACAATTCTGTCCTACGGAAACAGAGAAAGTTGAGCATTTGGAGGCACTAGACGACTTCCCTTTCCACACAATTCTGTCCTACGGAAACTACTCCTCCCACGGTTCGGGCGGTTCTGGGAAGTTACTTTCCACACAATTCTGTCCTACGGAAACAAAAGATGGGAGGTGAGGATAGGTGAATGAGGTTGTCTTTCCACACAATTCTGTCCTACGGAAACATTGGCTGCATCGGACGACGAGGAAAAGAAGAAGGAGGTCCTCTTTCCACACAATTCTGTCCTACGGAAACCCGGTGTGTTTTTGCGGAGAGTATAGGGCGGCGGTCCTCTTTCCACACAATTCTGTCCTACGGAAACAGAACTTTGAGAAGCACCTGAATGTGAAGAAGGCCAACTTTCCACACAATTCTGTCCTACGGAAACATGACAACAATGAAGTTTATTTTGGTCTAAGGGATAATCTTTCCACACAATTCTGTCCTACGGAAACCTACTTCCCTGAGGTCATCGGCCGCCGCCTGAGGAATTACACTTTCCACACAATTCTGTCCTACGGAAACTCTCGTAGTCCTCGCTTATGTTCTCGATGTAGTTCGCCTTTCCACACAATTCTGTCCTACGGAAACTTTCTCTTTTTCTCCTTGTATTGTACAATAAACTATCCTGAGACTCTCTATTTAATGTTTTCTCCGAGAATCCGTAACATCGCTGGCTGTTTATAAACCTGATACACAAACTAAAACGGCATGTGATCCAGTATCTTGGCCATTGAAGCCTCATACTGTCCTTATATTGCAATTGGTGTAATCGAAACTGGTCTGAGGGTTAAACTATTCCCCTTTGGCGTTTAATAACGTGATACCGCCCTCCAATGTGCGGTTGAGGGTTCAACCTCTCCCGTCCTAGCGTTGTTTTAAAAACTGGGGGATAGATAGCAGTATTCCCATTCTCCCCAATCCAGCGGACACCCGCAGAAGCCCCCCACACCCCACATTTGAAAAACCCGTTTTTGCCTTCTTACCATTAGTTCTCTGGTATGGTCGATTTATATAACAAAATAGACGCGACAAAGGTAAAACTGAAAAAATCAAAGAGCGAACACAGGTTCTCCATCAAAGAGTAGCACATCGATGGGGTTGGCCAGCTCAACGTATCCCCCTGCAAACGCTACCACTTTCCTGTAAACCGCCCTTCGTCCTTTTCCCCTGCCGTAGGTGAAGTCGACGGGCATCCTATACTCCCTGGGGGTCAGATTGGTTCTCTTCATGAGGACAAACCTAGCACCTTTGGTGTACTCGTCGCCTGGTATAATGCTCCGCAGGATGGATTCTTTGCCATCATTGACTTCCACGATACGGACGTAGTCTCTCTTCGCTGGATACATGAGACTCTCGCTATCCCCAAGATACGGGGTGAAAACGGGATCGATGAGGGAGTCGTAGGCCCTCTCTATCAGATCATCGTCCCCGGCGAAAAACATGCGATACCGCGGTTTGTGGAAGAGGACCTTAGTTATTGGATAGAGAGGGGAGTCGGGACTTTTGAATATTGCTGCCTTTTCCTCAACTCTGACCCCTGGATCCTCTACTATTACCCCGTACCTCATTTCTTTAAGCAGTTCTCTGTAACCACCCTCTGGGAGCCCCATAGCCCCAGCCACTAGACCTATGGCAGTCGTCCTTGGTGGGAATGGGTAGCTGTCGAGGAGTAGGGAGTTATAGGGTATCCTGAAATGTGCCTGCAGGGGTCTGACCTCAAGAACGAGGCCCAGCACGTTACTCACCGAGTTCAAGTTCTTCAAGCCTCTCCCTCAGCGCCTTCATGCTCAGTATCTCTACGTTGTCCATGTCGCTGAATGAATTTCTCAGCTCATCTACGTTGGCGAAGCGGCTCTCGAAGAGTCCTATGTAAAGCTTCTCGATGTTGTCCTCGAAGGTTTCTACAGTCTCCCTCAGCCTGTCCACGTCAATTACCAGCTTCCCATCGACGTAGCCTGGCTTCACAGCTAATGCATCACCTATTGCCGGGACTTTCCTCTTCAGCAGGGCCACGACCATGATCTCGGGATAAACTTTGGTAAAGAAGTTGCTGAGCTTTGCACCCCCGTGGTACTGCATTATGGCCGCAAGGAGCGCCCTCAGTCTCTTCTCACGTTCCAGCTTTGGAAGGATGTAGAATGTAACCTCTTTCCCCGTGGCGTCCTTTTCTTTCCTGACCTCAAGACCCTCAAGCTTTGGGACTTCGAGGCCCTCTTTGAAGACGCCAAGCCTGTCGAGCTCGATGAAGAAGTTGCCGCGCATGACGTTTGTGGTTATCTCTGTCTCGTATATGTTGTGGTTGTCTCCGCTCGGGTCGTAGCGAACTCCGAAGTCCCTGTCCTCCTGATAGGGGAATATGGATATCATACCGTTGGTTCTTACCACTGCGGTTCTCCTGAGCGTTGCGTTTTTATTGTTCACTTTCTTGGCTATCATGTAGCCGAAGATGTCGTCGTCTATGTACTTTTCCGGTTCTCCGAGGGATACTATGACCTTCTGCCCACCTTCGCTCTTTGGTACAACCTGGCTCAGCTCCCAGCCGAGCTCCTTCAGGAGCTGCCTTAGATGGTACTTGACGCTCTGGCCGGAGACACGGACATACTCTCGGCCATCAATGGGGTCGCGAATCTTCTTGAGGACCGCTATAACGCCCTCTGTTCCGTTGGAGTTCAGATTTGCCCCCTCCACCTTGGTCAGGGTCACAATCTCGATGGCTTTCATGAGGATCCCCCCGTGCCCTTATCCTTCGGCTTCTTATCCGCCCCGTGAAGGGCGTTCAGCATTCCGTTCAGCAGTATGGCCTTCATGGTCTTCCACTCCTTCTGGTTTTCATAGATCGGCCTCAGGTCGAGGCTCTCCTCCAGCTTGGCCTGAAGCTCGACGAGCTTGTTCATGAACTCTTCAAAGCCCCTTGCCCTGAAGAGTTCCCACTGATAGCGCTCGAGGTTGGTCCCCTTCATCTTCATCCCCAGGCTGTATCCCAGGCCGTTCACCTGTTCAAAAGTCTTGACGTCCACAACATCACCCCCAAATACCTCCAGGTAGGAGCGTGTCCACGCGTGGTAATACGGCGGTAGGGGGAGCTTGTGCTTGACCCTCTCCATGAAAATGCCGTTCAGGAGAACGAAATCAAAACTCCCCTCCAAAAGTTTCCTCAGGAATTCTTCCCGCTCAAGGAAGTTCTTGGAACGGTCCTTTTTGTTCCGCGGGACTTCAAGGCTCTCATAGAACATGACGACTGCCGAGTCCCATTTTTCGAGGTGCCTTTTTCCCCACTGGGTCTCCCTGCCTGCGTTCTGGAGCCTGTCTAGGAATCCTATGAGCTTCTCAAGCGTCGTTCCTTCGATTACATTTTCCCTGTAAAACTGGCCAGAGCCGTATACCATGTAAGTTCTTACGGTCCTGCCTATCTCCACAGTCTCCTTCAGCATCCGTCTGTTTTTGAGGAACTTGACGAACTCGTGGAGAACTGCAAAGAACGCCTCGTTTGGGTGGTATCTACTCAGGGCTAGACTCACTCTAAGGGAATACTTCTTCTTCCCGTTTTTTTCCTGGACTCCAACCCTGAACTTTTCCCTCCAGAAATCGTCCTTAAACGTCCTCTTGAACCTCTTGAGCTCCCTCTCAGGGGCGTCGAAGAAGAATCTCAAAGTTGCGTTGCCTGTGGGAACGGTATACAGGTATGCCATCCCGGAATAAATCTTGAATGCATGTTCTTGACAGAGTGCCAATCTGTTGTTCTCATCAACTATTGAGTCGATCTTTCTCTCGAACGGAAATATGAACGCCCTGTTTGGAACTACCGTAGTTTCTCGCCCACAAAGAGAGCAGATGCCATTTTTACCACCTGTCAATCCCGGGAGGAGTTCTTTAGTCTTCCCAGATAGTTCAAACCCAAACCGTCTTAGAAGGGCAATGGCGTCTTTGTCGGATGTTATGGACACATCGTTTGCCATCTCTCGAATGGGCTCAAGATAAACCCTTGAGATGGTTTCTGGGTCGAGGTCACCTATCCCGCTCTCCTTCAGAAACAGCTCTCCATTCCTTAGGTACGCGTCAAGCACTGTTACCACCCCGAATCGGGTTCAAAAAGCCGAACCCGAGACTGTTCTTTTCACCCAGGCCGGTGTCCATTATGAAGCGGTAAAAGCGCCTTTCAGAGGGCCGGATTCTGTCCCTCTCAAGGAGCTCCCAGTTGGAACCTATTACCGGGAATGGAACACCGTTTTTGACAACCTTGACGTACACGTCGAGCTTGCCGTTTTTTCGGACTTTTGGTATCATCCTGTCGAATATCGGCCCCTCCAGTATGAAATCGTCGTCATAGAATGCGTTGTACTTCTTCTCTGCGTTTTCCTTGAGCCTTTCAAGGAAGAATGTGAGGTCACGGTGGGCATGGAGCTTGAAATACTCGTTTGCCTCTGCGTCCAGGTACAGAACCACCGGGGAACCCGTCTGAAAGCGATTCTTTAACGGGAGGTTGAACTTCCTGAGTTCGGCCAGATAAAGCTCGTGGGTGCCGATGTACAGTCTGTCCTTCTCCTTGATCGCCGAGTACAGGGCCCTTATGAAGTCTCTATCGGGTGATGATACAAGGAACGTCCATCTGGAGTTCTCCTTGAAGAAGTCAGAGAACGTGAAGAACTTGAAACGGGGCTGATCGTGTCTGGCGCCGTACTCAGTACCTTTCAGCATGTTGTATATGAAGCCCTGCACCGCGTGCTTGTTGGGGCGGAGGGGGCCGGTATCAGAGGGTGCCCTAAAGGACACTTTGAGCCTCATAATATGCACCTGATGCTCATTGTAAGTGCAGATGTGAATTTAAACGTCCTACTTATAAACTTGTCTATGCACCGTGAGTCATTGAATCTCACTCTGCACTGTAGGTGTGTAGAACCATAGGGGGTAATTATGTGGAGGGTTTCCTTTTCGCACAATATTGTTCTACGGAAACCTCACCATGTGCCAGGCCCCCAATTACTAAGTTTTACTCTTTCCACACAACACTGTTCTACGGAAACGCCTCGAAACGCTCATCCTGTTCCTCTCGGACGAGTATCCTTTCCACACAACACTGTTCTACGGAAACGAGAACTTTGGAGTTGTCAACGCGAACGTAGGGGCGAGCTTTCCACACAACACTGTTCTACGGAAACTCCTTCACCGTGTACTCCTTCTTGCGAGGGAAGGCGTCTTTCCACACAACACTGTTCTACGGAAACTCCTTTCCACCCGAGTAAAGCACCGCTGGCCTCCTGCCTTTCCACACAACACTGTTCTACGGAAACTAGAGCATGCAAAGGGCGCGTTCCATCGGGTCATGCTTTCCACACAACACTGTTCTACGGAAACGAGCTGAGCCCAGCGCGTCATTCCTCAATCCTCCTTAGAATCACTTTCCACACAACACTGTTCTACGGAAACAGGATAGGGCCGGGGAAAATCCTCACCGAGACGCTCTTTCCACACAACACTGTTCTACGGAAACACTACTGCGACGTTGAGAAGCTCGACGGCGAGCGCGTCTTTCCACACAACACTGTTCTACGGAAACCGCCCTGCGCCATGTGGAAGAGGCTAAGGAAACCTGCTTTCCACACAACACTGTTCTACGGAAACTCGATGCAGCGTACTCCAATTACTCATACGTGAGCTTTGACTTTCCACACAACACTGTTCTACGGAAACATGGTAGGGCATCAGACGGGGTTTGCAGGTAGTCCAACTTTCCACACAACACTGTTCTACGGAAACCATAGTATCAGTTAGGCCGAGGGCCTCAGTTAGGACTTTCCACACAACACTGTTCTACGGAAACCGCCCTTATCCGGCTGTAATTATTGTATAATGCTACGACTTTCCACACAACACTGTTCTACGGAAACAGAGATACGGGCCGCTGTGTGGAATGCAATTGCAAAAACTTTCCACACAACACTGTTCTACGGAAACGGAAAGGAGCCGGCCGGTTATAAGCTCGATGTTTACACTTTCCACACAACACTGTTCTACGGAAACAACGTCGTAATGCTTCCGTTAGATGCACCCCACCCGCCTTTCCACACAACACTGTTCTACGGAAACTCGATGTGATGGAAGTCCACCCGGCGAGGCGGCCGTCCTTTCCACACAACACTGTTCTACGGAAACTGACGCGCCCGCTAAACCCACACCCAGTCAGATGGACTTTCCACACAACACTGTTCTACGGAAACTTCTTGACCTGCTGGCGTTCCTGACGACAAGGCGAACTTTCCACACAACACTGTTCTACGGAAACAAAAGCAGCCCCCTGCTCGAGCCATCAGCGCCGGGAGGAGTCTTTCCACACAACACTGTTCTACGGAAACAGGCCGCCCGGTCAAGAAGCGCTACAAGGTGGGGGACATCTTTCCACACAACACTGTTCTACGGAAACGTGGGTGTTCGTGATGAATACGGCGGTATTCATTACTTTCCACACAACACTGTTCTACGGAAACTATGAGGGCGTTCCTCAGCCCTTCCCGATACCGGTCACTTTCCACACAACACTGTTCTACGGAAACCTTGCGGAAGTTCGCGAGGGTCTAAATGAAAATTATGTTCTTTCCACACAACACTGTTCTACGGAAACATTATCATGTGCCCTGGGAGAGGGTGGATGATGTGGTCTTTCCACACAACACTGTTCTACGGAAACGGACCGAGGACCCGAGGACCCTCGCGGCCGAGTTCGTCTTTCCACACAACACTGTTCTACGGAAACAAAGACGTGTACGCGGAAGTGAACGCAGAGGATGGGCTTTCCACACAACACTGTTCTACGGAAACTTCTTATTGATGAAAAGATAAAGGAAGGGTACTTTTTCTTTCCACACAACACTGTTCTACGGAAACGGTAGTTGATGAGGCAACTCATTATCAATATGTGTTCCGCTCTTTCCACACAACACTGTTCTACGGAAACCCTCGACAAGACGATAGAGGCCATCTGCAAAGCGTGCGGTCTTTCCACACAACACTGTTCTACGGAAACTAGATTTGGGCGATTTCTGAATCGCTGAGGGCGCGCGTACTTTCCACACAACACTGTTCTACGGAAACTCGGGCCGGCGGTAGCATCACACGGAAGGACCTTTACTTTCCACACAACACTGTTCTACGGAAACCCGTTCACTCCGGGTGGTGAAAAGATGGCGTCCCCGTGCTTTCCACACAACACTGTTCTACGGAAACCAAATAACTGCTCAAAGGCTGGGTCGACGAAGTATGCTTCTTTCCACACAACACTGTTCTACGGAAACAGCTTACCGTTACTCAGGCCGACGTCTCCGCTATCACTTTCCACACAACACTGTTCTACGGAAACACATACATAAGTCGAGGGGTCCGCTCGGAGTTTGGATTTCTTTCCACACAACACTGTTCTACGGAAACTCGATGAAGGACCCGCGAGCATGGAGAGGGACCCCGCTTTCCACACAACACTGTTCTACGGAAACTCTCTCTGATTTCTTTTATTTTCTCAAATATTCCCATCATAGAATGTGTATTTAAGCCTTTCTTGGGGAACCTGTGGCACTGTGTTTCATTTAAAATCCTGCCCCGGAAACGGAGAAATTACGTGGTTGTCAGGACTCATTGTTTGGAACCTTATAGTGCTTAAAATCCCGAATCCTGCGATCGAAAACCTCTTTGAGAAAATCCGGGTCTTGAAATCTCCGGAAAAATAAATTCCCCTGCAACTGGGGCCATTCAACCGTTCAAACTGTGGTGTCATCGGAGATTTAGCCCCGCAGGTGCCCCTGGGGGCATCTCTGCAAAATGGATACATCCAGGGGACAGTTACTACCAGTAGGGTGAACCGGAGACAAAGACGGCTGGAGGGAACCAGAAATTGTGATGGCCCCATGATATCATCTTGCAGCCGGAATAAAGCCAGACCAATAGTGTTTAGGCTGGATAAGAAGTACATGACCCCGAAAGACACCCTGTGTATCACTTCTCAAACACGTAGAAGTACCTTTCGAGGCTCTTGTGCACGCGCTGGTAGTACTTTCCTACCAGTTTGAAGCCCACCTTTTCAGCTTCCGCCTCCCCGTCGAAGCTCGTTGGGAATGCTATCGCCAGCCTTCCGCCCCCCTCAAGGACACCGTAGATGCTCTCCAGCACCTTCCTGTACAGCTCGTCCCTCTCCCTGCCTGCGAGGGTTGCGGAGGTCCCGTAGGGCGGGTCGGTGGCGACGGCCTCGAACTTCTTCCCCGAAAACAGCTCCTTCAGCCTCGTCGCATCGCCGAGTTTGAGCTCGTAGTTCCTCATCCCGTAGTGCCTGAGGTTCATCTCCGCACCTTCAACCATCTCCGGCCGTATATCGACTCCATAGACCTTAAGGCCGAGCAGTCCCGCCTCCATGAGGATTCCGCCGGCGCCCATCATGGGGTCGAGGATTTCCCGGGTGGCCTTCGTGAGGTTCACCAGCGCGCGGGAGACCCTCGGGTGGAGAGAAATCGGCCTGAAAAACGGCCTGTGGTGGGCCTTTCTGCCCTCAAAGTCCTTGGGGTCGAAGAAGCGGAGCCTTATCCCGGCGTAGACTTTCTCGCCGCAGTAAACCCGGACGAGCGTGTCCGGCTTCGAAAGGTTTACCCTGAAGCCCTGGGCGTGAATAACCGCGCCGAGCTTCCTGGGCAGGTCGAGAACGTCGTGCCTGCAGTTGGCCATGGTCTCGGTGTCGACCTTAAAGGTTCCTTTAATCGGCCAGTCCACCTCTTCGGCCTTCCGGAGGAGCTCCTCTATGGAGTCGGCCTCCACAATGAGCTCCCCATATTCGTGAGAGAGGCCGAGCCGGTCGAGGTAGGGGAAGGCAGTCTCATCTGCATCGAGCTTCAGGAACAGGTAGTCCTGCCCGGCTATCTCTCCGCCGGCCAGTTCCAGCATGGCCTTCACTTCGTCCCTTGCCATCTCCGGAAGGTTTCCAAGGATTTCCAGGTAGAGCATGGTTGGAGCTTTTCGGGGGGGTTTTTAAGCTTGTTCCCCTTCGGCCGTTATTCCAGGGGGTGGGCCGGGCCGTTCCATCGGCGCGATTAAGTTTGTAAATCATCTACCTGCGAAACGTTAATAGGGTGCTGGGTGAATGTTATATCGGTGAATTTCCTATGGAGATAACTGACAAAGAGGTTTTTGAGATTGCCATAAACGCGGAGATACGGGCCAAGGAAGCCTACGAGAAGCTCGCTTCTCTCTCCACCAGCGACATAATACGCGACGAGCTGATGTTTCTGGCCCGGGAGGAAGACAAACACCGCGAGATAATCGAGAAGATGGCCGAGAAGTTTGAAGGGGCCAGGACGGAGCCCAAGAAAATAGAGATCGACGTCATGGGCGAGTTCAGAGTCATAGCCGAGAGGCTTGCGGAGCTCATTCAGAAGCCGGACTTCACCGTCGATGAGGTTTACGAGGTCTCCATGCAGGCCGAGCTGGTCAGCGAGAAGCTCTACCGCGAGCTGGCCGGCTACGCCGCCACCGAGAACACGCGGCTTATTCTGGAAATCCTCGCGGACATGGAGCGCAACCACTACAACATCCTGAAGAAGCAGTACGACTACATAATGCGCTATCCCGACATATACAAGGAGGAGTTCTACGACCAGCTGATGAAGGACATAAACTTCAACTTCTAGCCTGCTTCTTACTCTTTTTTCGTGTTATGATTACCTAGGTTTCTACGTGTTCATAATTGTTTTTTAAAGTTGTTTACAGAAAACTCCAGAACACCGAAAGCTTAATAAGCGGCATTGATGTAACATTAAGTGCAAAACCCCGTTGGGGGGGCGATGCCAAGGAAGGTGTTGGCCCTGTTTATGTTGGGAGTTTTGTTCTTTGCAGGAGTAGCCGTGGCACTGGACGGCAACGAGCCGGAGGCAATAACCAGGGACCCCCTTGTCCACGACGAGAACATCTACGAGCCCACCGACGATGGAAGCCTCTACTGCTGGATAAGCGGGTACGCGAGCCAGAGCCAGCCCGGTTACCTCTACAACATATACGGCGATGCAAGGGGTATAGGGATATGCGGGCTCTGGTATAAGAAATTCAGCCCGTCCACCGCAACCCCACCGGCCGGATACGCTTGGGACTCTGCCCAAGTAGCCGCCACCGGCTGGTGCCCCTTCTGGCCCAAGACCATCTACGCCGAGATAACCTGGGTCCCTGGGGTTGCTTACACAAGTACAACTGAAGAAAGCTGAGTGAATCTTAATCGGGGGGAATCACATGGAGAGGGTTTCCAGGTTCTTCGTTCTCCTCTTTTTTGTTCTTTTGGTTCTAAGCCCGCTCGTCTCGGCAACACCCTACTGGTTCAAGGAAGGGATTTATGCGAAGTACGTCGCCAGGGGCTGGCTGTCAATCGACCTGAACACCTCCACTGGGAACGTGACCTATTACTGCCCCCGGGTGGAGTTCACGTGGCGCGTCCTCAAGGTTTCCGACGACAAAGCCCAGGTGTCCCTTCTGCTCAGGGGGTTCAACTGCACCCGGGAGGCTTACTCTACCCTCAGCCTGGAAGAAGCGAGGGTCCTTCTCCGGAAGTACCAGGGGCGCTACAACTTCACCGGAGGCGACTGCCTGGAGGTGCCGATCGCTGGCGGCAACGTCACCGTGTGCGAGGAGAGCTACTCTGAACGGACGGCACAGCGCTCCTTTGGCTTGATGATTATGGAGGGAGAGGGCAGGCTGTTCAACAAGTCCTACGTACCGGAGAACTTCAGCAGGGCAGGGGTCGTTGAAATCGACCTGGCCACCGGGAAAATTTACGTGAACGGCACTCCCGCTGGAGGAAACTTCCTCTGGGCCGAGAACCCGGCCAACGTGACCGGGCTTGAGATACTGCCCGGGCTGAAAATCGAGACGGTCAAGATGATAAACTCGACCGCGATGACATACTACGGCGACTTCAACGCCCCGGTTTACATGGCCCACACGAACATGATGAGCCTCGACAATTGGACTATGGGAAAGGACGTTATCCTCTACGACGGCTCGAGCGGTCTGGCGATAGCCTTCTTCACGCCCTTCAGCCCGCTGTGGAAGGCCCTCGGCGTGAGCAGTACCATGATTCAGGACACCGAGTTTGCCAAGGAGCACGAGAAGGAGATTAAGGAGAGCAACAAGATGCCGCCCTTCGGCCTCGTCCTGGCCAGGACCAACATAGACTTCACCAGGGCCGAGGAGCTTCCCGACGAAGGCCCGTCCAGGACGGCGGTCTTCGCCGTCGCTGGCATCGCCGCGGTTCTCGGTGTTCTCTTCCTCTGGAGGTGGAGGCGGTGAGGGAAGTCCTCCGCTGGGAGCTCCGCTCCCCGCTTAATTTAGCCCTGGCCTCGGCCGGGGCGGTTCTCGTTGGAACCGTTATGAAGAGGTACTACATGACGTGGAGCGAAAGTGCCCACGGCGGACCTCACGGGGTCGAGGAGCTTGGCTCCGTTTTCAGGGACGCCTTCACCGGCGACGTTTACCTGATTCTGGCGATACTGGTTCCCTTCATAATAACCCTGGCCGTGAGGCTGGAAAGGGACGAGGGCGTTGCCCTCTCGGTGTACTCCCTTCCGGTTTCGAGGGTTAAAATACTCCTCGCCAAGTTCCTGGCGGCTTTCCTCGCGCTCTTCCTCTTCGTCTTCTCGGTACATCTCCTTGTCTTTGGCCTGCACTTCTCGGCCACGCCGGGCGCCGTGCTCAGCGTTCTGAAAACCCACACCCTCCAGATGGCGTTCTTCTACCTCTCCGCCCTGCTCTTCATGACCTCGGTCGCGGCCCTGATAGCGATAGCCTCGCCCAACACCTACGTCTCCATCTTCGGGGGCTTCATAGTCCTTTACCTCCCCGAATTTTTGGGGACGACGTGGTACGGGCCGGTGCCGTGGAGGAATTTCCTGATAAGTTACTATTTCGCCACCATTTCGATTCGAATGGATCCGCTGTTCTCGTGGGCCTTCGTGAAGATAACCCTCCTCCCGGCGCTGGTGTTACTTGCCCTATACCTGCTCATCGGCAACTGGAGGGACGTGAGATGAGGCTCTTCCGGGCGCTCCTCCTCGTCCTCATGCTGGTCTCGCTTGTAAGCCTCGGCCTGCAGTCCAACCTCAAGCCGAGCGACGTTCACTACAAAACGGCCTTCGTGTCCGGGAGGGACGCAACAGCCGTTTACATCTCCTCCATGGCGTCGGTGAAGCTCTACGCCGTCGGCACCGGGGAGTTCTGGATAGAAGACCTGCAGACGGGGGAGACTATATTCACCGGCGAAGTGGAGGGCAACGGGGCCTTCGCGCTCGTCTTTCCCCACCCCGGATACTATGAGTTCGGCGGGAACTCCACTCAGGGCATCACGATAACGATAACGCCCGTTGATGTTGGCTTCCCAGGGAAGCAGAAATCCGCCCACCTGTGGGCATCGGCGTTGTTCGGCGGGCTTCTGGCGCTGACGCTCCTTGGAGGTGGCAGGAGATGAGCGCGGTAATCGAGGCAAGGGATTTGCACAAGTACTTTGGGCCGATAAAGGCCCTTAAGGGTGTCACCGTCGAGATACCCGAGGGCCTGACGCTCATCCTCGGGCCCAACGGCGGCGGGAAGAGCACCTTCATGAAGGTCGCACTGGGCCTCTACAAGCCGACTAAGGGGACCGTGAGGCTCCTCGGAAAGAACCCCTGGAAGCACCCAGAAACGAGGAAATCCGTTGGCGTGGCCTTCGACCCCGGAAGGTTCCCGAAGCTGACGACGGGGCGGGAGTGGCTGGAGTTCATTGCGCGGACGCGGGGAGCGAACCCGGACGATGTTGAAAAGGCCGCCGGGCTCTTTGGCATCGAAGACGCCCTCGACAGGAGGATAGACGGCTACTCCTCGGGAATGGTGAAGAGGCTCAGCCTTGCGCAGGCTTTCGTGGGAGAGCCGGCTGTTGTGTTCCTGGACGAGCCGCTGGCCAACCTGGACTTTGAGAGCGTCGCCGAAATCGTGGGCATCATCGGGAAGTGGAAGGGCAGGGGCAGGAGCTTTATTCTCATAAGCCACATATGGGAGCCCTTTGAAGGGCTGGCCGACTACGGGGTGGTCATCAGCGGCGGAAAGGTTTACCTGAAGGGCCAGTTCTCGGAGATACGTGAAAAGATTGAGGGCATGTTCCGGCCGCCCGCGGTGGGGGAATGAGGCTTCGGCTTTTGATTTTTGAATTATTCCCTTTTGAGCACCATGAACTCCTTGTAGTCCATCACCTTGACGAAGCCCTTTCTCATATAATATGAATAAGCCTCAAGCTCGGGGAAGGTTATCACGTAGGGCACCCTGCCGAGCTCGCGGAGCCTCTCAATCGCGAACTCCAGCAGCCGGGAGCCGTAGCCTCTGCCCTTGTACGAGGGGTCAACCATGAAGAACTCTATGAGTCCCGTCTCCTCGTCGTTGATTTCATCCGGCAACCACGGGACGTCCTTGCCTTCAAGGTTGTAAACCAGCGCCACGGTGCCGATTATTCCCCCGTCACTATCGCGCAGGACGTAGAGCTCGTCGAACTCCCTCCCCAGGCGGAACTCGAGGAACGGCTCATAGACCTCCCTGAATCCATCGAAGTCATCCGTGCCCGGCTTGTTCTCCACCCACTCCAGCGCGGGATACGCTCCGTTCGTGCCCCGATAGACCCTGAAAACGAAGCGAACCAGCTCATCCTTCAGTGAGGGCGGCTCCCCGACCCTTTCAATACTCACCTCTGTCCACCAAAGGTTATTAGGGCCCGAAACCTAAAACATTTTGGTGATAGCATGAACGAACTCCAGGCTTTGGCCCTGGCCCTCGAAGTCGAGAAGGCTGAGTTGAAGTTCTACATAAGGCTGGCGAAAAAGGCCAGCGACGAACGGGCTAGGAGAATGTTTCTGTTTCTGGCAAACGAAGAGGCAGGCCACTGGGAGCTGTTCGAGGAAAAGTTCGTCGAAAAGCTCATAGAGAAATGTGAACTCCCCGCGGTCGACAGGGCTGCCCTTGAGAGCCTCTTGGTGGAGGCCGACGAAAGGAAGCTGAGCGAGGTGGACGCCGTAAAGATAGGAATGGAGCAGGAAAGGAAGACCTGGGAGTTCTACGAAAGGGCCGCGAAGGAGGCCGAACACGAGGACGTCAAGCGCGTGTTTGAGGAGCTGGCAAAGGTTGAGAAGGGCCACTACGAGCTCCTGAAGGCCCAGTACGATTCGGTGATGAAGACCGGCATCTGGATGGACTACCAGGACTTCAGCCTCGAGGTGGACTGAAGCCCTGCGAGAGGTGTTTTCTTTTATTCCAGCTATTGAAAGTGAATGTGGTGGTGCTGTATGCTTGCAAAATACCCATTTGAACTGCCGAAGGATAGGCCCCTCTCAAAGAAGGAAATAGCCCAGGCCCTGCGCTGGGCCATCGAGGCCGAGCTCGACGCCATAAGCTTCTACGAGCAGCTGGCCGAGCTTATTGAGGATGAAAGGATAAAGCACATCTTCTACGACGTTGCCAACGAGGAGAAGGAGCACGTTGGGGAGTTTTTGGCGGCCCTTCTTCAAGTCGATGAAGACCTTGTGAAGTACATGAAGGAAGGTTTCGAAGAGGTTGAGGAAGAGACCGGTATAAAGGTCGAACTGTGACCTTTTCCTTCCCATTTTCCATTCCTTTCCTTCGATTCTCGTGCACTAAGCAGTATGTTAATGTACCGTTGCGCTCAATGAAAAACGTTATTAAGGTTCGATGTTCATATAGTTCTGGTGATGTGCATGGTTGAACCCCTTGTTAAGAGGGCCTATGAGACTGAAAAGAAGGCTGCTGCGAGCTATACCGATGGTCTCGCCCTCGTGAGAGGCCAGGGACTCAGGTACACGAAGGTTGAGGAACTCGTTGGAAGGATAGCCGTTGACACGATAATTCACAAACACCTGATGAAGGCCATCCTCGATGCCCAGAAGGAGCTGGAGAAGCTCGCCGGCGAGGGACCAATATCCGAAGTCAAGGATGTCGAACTCGCACCGGAGCAGAAAGCCCTAGTTAAGCGCTTCGCGGAGATGCACCTCGACATCGAGAAGGACATGATCGAGACCTACCAGAAGATGGCCGAGAAGATGACGCACCCGCTGTTCAAGGGCCTCGCGGAGGCGCTGGTTGAGAACGAGAAGGAGCACCACAGGATTCTGGCGGAGCTGATAGCAAAGTATGGGGAATGAATGGGGGTTTAATCGGGGTCACCCGATGGTTCTCAGAAGGATGTTCCACTCCCCCTCGTCCCAGATATCTTTTTCGGTGACGATAATAAGGGCGCCGCCGTGGATGAGAACGCTGTCCCTCAGGGTTGCCAGCATTTTGACAACGCTTCTGAAGTCATTGTAAAGTTTGAGAAATTCAACCGCCTCTATTATGACGATCCCTTTGTTTCCCATTCTCTCCATCTCCACGAGGTACATGTTAGCGGTCTCCGTAATCCTGTACATTGCAGTCGGGGGTATCACGTTGGGGCCCTGCACGGTGCTTATCCTGTAGCTTATCCACCCGTTCATCGGCTTTGAATTGCGGAGGAATGCCAGTGCGGGATATCCATCCAAACGGGCTGAAATCTCCCGGAAGTCTTTCTCGGACACTATACTGCTCCCGGAAACAACCCTCTCCGCTCCGCGCAGGGGTGCGAGGTTTTCCAGTCCCAGAAAGTGCCTGCTGTATATAACGCTGTAGTACGCGTATGCAGTCATGGTGGCCAGCAGCAGGGAGGTGTACATGACAACGTTGGGTGTGAGGAAGCCGTTCTCATACGCCACAGGGTGCATCATGCTTGCAATGCCGGAGATACCCAGGACTGCCCCGAACAGAGCCGCGTTTCTTCTGTAGTACGCGGACATGAGTTCGGTGAATACAACCCCTGCTATAAGCAGCAGAACCCCGCTGGTGACGTAGGTTCCGGTGCACGAGCTACCGATGGACGCCTCGGCTATACCGTACAACGCGGGGAGTGTGGGGAGGGTAAGGTGCATAGCCTTGGGCGATTTTCTGCCGCTCTCTTCCTCAATTAGAGTCAGTATACCCATAAGGGTGAATGCAGCCGCCGTCCCCATGAAGATGCATTCCACTCCGGGATTTGAGCTTATACCGATCGGAGACACGGGAATACTGCTTATCCATCCGGAGGATAGAAAGAGAGCTGATTTCCTGCTACTCTTTATGTAAGCCCTCAAAAACACAACACTGGCTGCTATTTTTAGCATCATGGTTAACCATTGAGGACTTATTATCATCTTTAATCCTCCATGATGGGATATATTCCAGTGTAGAGGCTATTATTTAAAAACTTTAACGGCCAGGAGAATAATAAAAAGAATGGACGTTCTTGATATTCGGTGCTTCAAGGTCCAACGTGCATCATCTGGCTGTACATCTCCCAGTCGAGGAGAAGTTCGTACTCGGCCTTCAGGGTGTAGTAGTGGCCCTTCTCCATGTCGCTGAGGTAGCGCATGAGCCTCTTTTTGTCATCGGTATCGACGAGGTTCTCGATCTCGGCGTAGAATTTGGCCGCTATATCCTCTGCTCTGATGGCCCAGCGGATAAGCTCCAGGATATCCTCCGCACCATGAAGCTCCCTCGCCACGGGCTGGAGCTCCGGCCCTATGTGCTCCTTCGGGTAGATGACTTCCTTTCCGGAGAACATTGACTCGTACATCTTCCTCAAAAGGGCCTCGTGCTTGCCCTCCTCCCCGGCGAGCCACTCTATCTTGTCCTTTAGGGCGTGGATCTCTATCCTCTCCGCGAGGCTCTCGTAGAACTTTCTCGCCCCAATCTCGGCCTTTATGGCCATTGCGAGGAGCTCCTCAAGCGAGAAATCCTTGACCTTCTCGAGGGGAAGCCCCTCGTCAAATTCCTGTCCAACCATAACTCATCCCTCTGCAAGTAGCAGACCAATTTCATTGTAAACCTTTATCTTATTAAACCCTTCCTGCCTTAAAACTTCAACTATATCACCCAGAATCTTGTTCTGCAGGTTTATGGCCAGCATCTGACAGAAGTGGCACTCGGGTGTTGCTCGGGCCATCAGAAGAAACAGCTCGACACTCCGCCCCTTGACCGTGATGCCGTAGAGAAGTCCTTCATCCACTATATCCAGCCCGGTCTCCGGGTCTTTCACCTTCCGCAGGATTCGAACCACGTTCTTGACGTCGAGAGGCAGGTCTTCCCTTGGCCCTGCTAGCGTCTGTTTCCGCATAAAAACGTCAAAGAGGCCCAAATCTCAGACCCTCTCGGTGCTGATGTCCTCGATTGTGTAGCCCTTCTTGTTCTCGAAAACTCCCACTGGATTGTTCTTGAGGTCGTAGACGTAGACGTTCTGGAACTTCACGAGGGCGAAGCGCTCGATTATGTCCCCGATTATCTTTGAGTAGGCTATTGCGCTCTCGCCGGTTATGTTGTACTCCGCGTGGCTCTCGAAGTTGAGCCACACCTTTAGCGTGTCGTCCGCGACTTCCAGGCCGGCAACGACGCCGGAATCCAGGATGTCCCCCCCAGTAACGGGGTCGGTTATTCTGGCGAGCTCGTCCAGAACCACCCTGTAGTGCTCAGGCCATTCCCTGTCTGGCATGTAAACCTTCATTTTTCTCACCCGTGAGGGGGTTGGAGTGTTCGGTTATAAGCCTTCCTGGGCGGTTATGTGTAACGCGGGATAGTTTGAGGATAGTTTGAAGTACGTCACCGTGAGAACGCCAACCCAGAGGAGCACCGCGGCAACGTACGGCAGCACTATCGCGGCCTTTAGTAGTCCGTGGGTATCGTTCAGGGCGTACCGGGTCCAGGAGAACAGGACGATGAGCCATGAGGAGACCACTATCAGATGCCTCTGTATCCCCTTCTCAATCATCATGTGGGCGTTCATTAGGAGAAGAAGAGCCAGGAAGGGGCCGGCGTAGGCCACATCAACGGCGACCATTGAGTAGCTTCCCGCCAGGAACAGGCTCAGAAGCGTTAGAACGCTCTGAATCATAAGCCTCCCGGTTATCTTCTCAACACCAACGTTGGCGAGTGCGTACCCGATCATTGCGGGGCCAATCAGGATGAGGGAGAGCACTGCAGTCGTCATCCCGCCGCTACCGAGAAGCCCCCATGTGAATCCTATGGATGTTAAAAGTCCCCCTAGCAGCATAACCGTTGGATAGGGGCTCCCGGCACCTTCCCGGTGCCTGTCAATCTTACGGAGAATTGCCCATGCAAGGAAAATGCCAAAGAATATAAGCACTCCCGTAACACTCATCACGATATTATACCACAGTTCGGCCATATTTTCCAGCGTCCATCTTGCTATGCTCTAAATTCAACGCTTCTCCAGATAAACCTTCCGGCCGGTTCCTGACGAATCATTAAAAAAGAGGGGGTTGGGGCAGGGAAATCACTCAAGCGTGACCTCGTTCTCCCAGAGGCCGTGGATGTTGCAGTAGCTGAGGGCGTATAGCTTGCCCTTCTTGCCCGTCCTGAAGAAGAAGACCGCCTTTGGCTCGGTCAGCGGGTCGCTGTGGTTCGTGAAGGCAACCCTGCCGACGAGAACCGGGAAGTTCTCCCCCTCCGGGTGGAAGTAGAGCTCAATCCAGGCTATGTGGTGCTCAGGCGTGTTCGGGTGCGGTATCTCCTTGCCAACGCTGACCTCGACCTTGACGAGGTCGCCCTCCTTCTCGTACTCTATAACGGGGACGTGCTTCTCCCCCTTCCAGTCTCCACTCTTTATGGTTCCGCTAAGCATCTCAACCACCTCACTCTATCTTTTCAAACATGTCCTTGGGCGCACCGCAGAGCGGGCAGACCCAGTCCTCGGGGAGTTCTTCAAACTTGGTTCCCGGGGCTATCCCGGCGTCCTCGTCACCCTCATCCTCATCGTAGATGTAGCCGCAGACCATACACTTCCACTTTGCCATTTTCATCATCCTAATGTTATTAGTCCGCCCTTATAAGGTTTGCGCCTCAAACTTGAGAAGTGGAAAAGCGAAAGGTTCACTCAAAGACCACGAACTTGTCCCTGGGAGCACCGCACACGGGGCAGTACTCGGGCGCCTCGTCAACTGCGGTATAGCCGCAGACCGGGCAGATGTAGACCTTCTTTATCTCGATATCCGTTCCGCCCTCGGCCTTCTCCTTGGCGGCTTTGTAGAGCTCCGCGTGTATCTTCTCGGCCTCGAGGGCGTAGTGCGTCGTTCTCACGGCGTCCTTCTCTCCCTGGAACTCGGCGGTGTTCTTAAAGACAGGGTACATCTCCTCTACTTCGTATGTCTCGCCGTCTATGCCCGCCTGCAGGTTCTCTGGGGTCTTCCCGAGGTGTCCGAGCGCCATGAAGTGGTTCTTCGCGTGAATGAACTCCGCGTGGGCGATAGCCCTGAAAAGCTTAGCTATGTTCGGGAAACCCTCCTTCTCGGCCTGTTCGGCAAAAATCAGGTACTTCATGTGGGCCATGCTCTCGCCGGCGAAGGCGTCCTCCAGAAACTTCCGGGTCATTGCTCTCTTAACTGGCATGGGATACACCATAAAAAGGAGGAAACGAAACTATATAACGGTTTTCTGAACCTTTGGTTTGCCCTTCCGCTTACTTCCATTGGAAGACAGTTCGCGGCTGGTTCTATGAGATCCAGTTAATGAGTTTCCTGACTGCCTCCCTCAACCGCTCCTCGTCCTCCTTTCTGAGCATTCCCCTGCCCTCAACGGTGTCGACGTGATCAAACTTGCTCCTCGCTATGAGTGTCTCGATCTTCCTTCCAGCAACGCCGCCCCAGCCGTAGGCACCGACGATGAGGACGGGCTTCTCGTAGTTGGCCTTGTCGAGGAGCTCAAAGAGTGTGTACCTTATTCTGGGGTGGATATCGGCCTCAAAGGTCGAGGCGCCGATGATTATCGCCTCGCTGTCCGGAACCTCACCCAGTATGTCGCTCACCGCGGGGGCCTCCTTGTCCGTGAAGCGGTAAACGACCGGGTTCAGTCCGTTCTTCCTCAGCTCGTCGAGGACTATCTCCATCCTCCTCTCAACGAAGCCGTACATGGAGTCGTAGAGCACCAGAACCTTGCCCTTCGTGACCTTTCCGGATCCAACCCTCTCGTAGTGCTCGAATATCCTGGCCGGATTCTTCTTCCATATGAGTCCGTGGCCGGGGAGTATCATCCTGGCATCATCAATTATCCCTAGATTTCTCAGCTTCTTTATGTTCTGGACGATGTACTTGTGGTAGTGGCCTATGACGGTCACTATGTACTTGGTCACGTGGGGCAGGTAGCGCTGAACGACCTCCTCGTCGCTGTCGTCTATCCTTTCCGGAATCCCGTAGCCTCCCCCTGCGTCGCAGCTGAATATGAGCCCCTCCTCAACGACGTAGGTTATCATAGTGTCCGGCCAGTGGAGCCAGGGAACGGTTATGAAGCGGAACGTCTTGCCCCCTATGCTCATCTCCTCGCCGTCTTTGATCGTGTAAAAGTTCTCAACGACCCTCTCGCCGTAGAAGCCCTCCAGGAAGCGCTTCGCGAAGGTGGTTCCTATGAGCTTGGCCCTGTAGCCGTTGGCCTCAAGGAAGGCCGGTAAAGCGCCAGTGTGGTCGGGCTCGGTGTGGTGGATTACGACATGGGTTATCTCCTTTGGATCAACCAGCTTTCCGAGGGCCTCCATGAAGAGGTCTGTGTATTCCCGCTTGCTCAGGTCAAAGAGAACCGTCGCACCATCGAGCTTCATCAGGTAAGCGTTGTAGGTTATCCCCTCGGGGATGCTCCAGGTGGCCTCGAAGTACCTTATCCTATCATCATCGACCCGGATTATGTAGAGCTCCGGATCGTCGAGAATCTTCTCAACTTTCACATCGGGCATTTCTATCACCGAACCTATTTGGTGCGGAAGAATAAAAAGCCTTTCTTGACCAAACAGTTATACGGCCTTTTTCCACACCCGGTATGTAGGCAGGTGTTCATTGAGGAGGTCTCGCCATGTCCCCCATGCCGCCACCGATAAGGGGAAGCCCCGACCGCTGGAGGGAGCTCACCCCGGAGCTTGCCGAGAGGGCGATAGAGACCGTGAAAAACGCCCTTCCCTTCTTCACGGCCGGAACGCCGATCGTCCATCACGCACCCCACGGCATTCACGTGGATGTCCCAGTCATGTACCTGAGCTTTGCAGTGGACAGGATTCACTACAACCCTGAGACGAAAACCCCGGCTCCAAAGGGCCTGCCGCCGGAGTCTATGGTGGCCGAAGTCAATCCGGAGGAGGTTAGGGAGCGGGTTCAGGCGCTGTTGGGCGAACTCAGTGTTCTCAGTGGGGCCGAGTTCCGTGCAGAGGGTTGCTGGATCGTGCCGGTGGCGTGGAAAAGCTTTATAATCCTGCACGTCCGCGTCTCGGCCGATGGGGAGGAGCTCATCCCGGATTACGGCCTTACAGAGGAGGTTAGGAGACACGGCGTTTGAGAGGCTGAAGGGCTTTGTAAGACGTGAGTGGTTCCTCACGGTGCTCCTGGTGCTTTACCTAGTCCTGGTTCTCAACGATCCCTCCCTCCCAGGCAGAACGCCCGACCTGGTGGACTGGAGGAGCCTGGCCCTGATAACGTCGCTCATACTCGTCTCAAAGGGCCTTGAGCTGTCGGGAATCTTCACCCGCCTTTCCATTGCGCTCATATCGCTCTCCGGCGGCTCCGAGCGGAAACTGATGCTTCTCCTGATTCCCATCATAGCCCTCTCCTCGGCGGTGATAATGAACGACACCGCGATGCTCGTCTTCATCCCCCTGGTCGTCATCACCGCCCGGCTCGCCGGCATAAACACCGCCCGCGCCGTCACGCTCTCGGCAATAGCGGCGAACGTCGGCTCGGCCCTGACCCCGATCGGCAACCCCCAGAACATCATAATCTGGAACACGTACGGCCTCTCCTTCCTGGGGTTCGTGGGGGCGATGCTGCCCCCCGTGGCCCTGTGGCTCGTCCTCCTCGTCCTCTTCACTCTCACGATACGGGAAAGGCCAATATCCATCGAGAGGCTGCCCCCGGTGGCGATTAAAACGAGGCTCTTTGCCGCATCGCTCTCCCTTCTGATCGGGGACATACTCCTCGCCGAAACCGGAAGGCCGCTCTGGACCCTTCCGCTGACCCTGCTGGTTCTGCTCATCCTCGGCAGGGAGGCTTTGCTGGGCTTCGACTGGGCGCTGGTTTTGACCTTTGCCTTCATCTTCGTGGACTTCGGTGAGATTGCCCGCCTGATTTCCGGCTCTTCCTGGCTTCCCTCCGGGGGACTGGTTCTCCTCCTCGCCTCGGCCGGTCTGAGCCAGCTCATCAGCAACGTTCCCGCGACGGTGGTCTTCATAGGCTCGCGGCCGGAGTGGCTTCCCCTTGCCCTCGGCGTGAACCTGGGCGGAACGGGGATAATAATCGGCTCCCTCGCGAACCTCATAGCCCTCCGCATCTCCGGTATCGGCATTAGGGACTTCCACAGGTTTTCGATTCCGTACTTCCTCATTGCCCTGGTGGTTTCGATTCTGATATTCCTGCTCTGACCCTCTGAGGGTTTCGAAATGGGAAGGTTTATAAGAACATTTGCACAACTGCTCAAATGTGGAGGTGAAGAAAATGACCGAGGTCTGCAAGGTGTACGAAGAGCATCTGGACAGAATCCTGGAGGCCCAGGCTAAGCTGCCCGAGGAGGAGAGCATACTCGAAGCGGCGGACTTCTTCGACGCCCTTGGGAACCCCACCAGGCTTAAAATCCTGCTCGCGCTCATGGAGGCCGGGGAACTCTGCACCTGCGACCTCTCTGCGATAACCAAGCTTTCCGTCTCGGCCATCTCTCACCAGCTCCGCATCCTCAAGGACAGGAAGATAGTCGCCTACCGCAAGGATGGCAAGAACGTCTTCTACCGCCTGGACGACGAGCACATCAGGAAACTCCTGAGGACCGCCCTCGAACATCTCTCGGAGGCAAAGTGATGCCGCAGAAGCTCGTCCTTGAGGGACTCGACTGCGCGAGCTGTGTATACGAGATAGAGGAGGCCCTCAAGAAGGAAGGCTTTGAGTTCGCGCTCGTGAACTTCACAACTAAGGAGCTGGTTATAGAGGGCGACGTCGAGAGGGCCAAGGAGATAGTGAAGAGGGTCGAGCCGGACGTTGAGGTTCTCGAGAAGGACGGACATGGTCACACTCATGACCACGGGGAGACTGACTGGGGAACGGTTTACTCCATAGGTCTCTCGCTGGTTCTCTTTGCCGTTGGAATCGTGATGCGCTACCACTACGGCATTGACGATTGGGTGGTCTTCGGAATCTTCCTCGCGAGCTACCTGATGGCCGGCTGGCGCGTGTTGAGGAGTGCGGTGATCAACTCCCTCCACGGCAACGTCTTTGACGAGAACTTCCTCATAGCGGTCGCCACGCTGGGAGCCTTCGCCATTCGGGAGTATCCTGAAGGGGTCGCCGTCATGCTGTTCTACGTTGTCGGCGAGTTCTTCCAGGACCTTGCGGTGAACCGGTCGCGGCGCTCCATAAAGGCACTGCTTGCGCTCAAGGCCGAGTATGCAAACCTGCTCAGGGACGGTGAGGTAGTCCAGGTGAAGCCGGAGGAGCTGAAGGCCGGCGACGTGATCCTCGTGAAACCCGGCGAGAAGGTTCCCGTTGATGGCGTCGTTATGGAGGGCGAATCCACCGTGGATGCGTCCGCACTGACCGGCGAGAGCGTTCCAAGGGCCGTGCGGGAAGGAGAGGAGATCCTCTCGGGTATGGTCAACCTCTCCGGCCTCCTCAAGGTTCGCGTGACCAGAGAGCTTAGCGAGTCCACCATATCCAAAATCCTTGAGCTGGTGGAGAACGCTAGTGCCAGAAAGGCCAAGACCGAGAAGTTCATAACTCGCTTTGCCCACTACTACACGCCTGCCGTTGTGGGAATAGCCGCCCTAATAGCGACCGTTCCTCCACTGATAACCGGGGACCCCTTCACCCCCTGGATCTACAGGGCTTTAGTCATACTAGTGATCTCATGCCCCTGTGCCCTGGTTCTCTCCATACCCCTCGGCTACTTCGGCGGCATCGGAAGGGCGGCCAGAGAGGGAATACTCGTCAAGGGTTCCAACTACCTCGACACCCTCAAGGAAGCGAGCATCGTGGCCTTCGATAAGACCGGCACGCTGACAAAGGGCGTTTTCAAGGTCACGAAGGTGGAAACCCGGAACGGATTCGGCGAGGAAGAGATCATCGGGTTCGCAGCTTTGGCAGAGGCCCACTCGAACCACCCGATAGCGAAGGCCATACGCGAGGCTTATGGGGGAGAACTCAACGAGGCAGAGATAATCGAGTATGAGGAGATAGCCGGCCACGGCGTCAGGGCTAGGATAGACGGCGTCGAGGTCATGGTCGGAAACGACAGGCTCCTTCACAGGTTCAAGGTCGAGCACGACACCTGCCACGTTAAGGGAACCGTTGCACACGTCGTCATCAACGGAAAGTATGCGGGCTACATAATAATCTCTGATGAGATAAAGGACGACGCCCCGCTCGCTGTGAAGGAACTCAAGTGCCTCGGGGTCAAAAAGGTCGTGATGGTGACCGGTGACAGCAGGGACGTTGCCGAGGAGATAGCGAAGCAGCTTGGCCTCGACGGCTTCTACGCTGAGCTCTTGCCGGGGGACAAGGTGAGGGTCATAGAGGAGCTTGAGAAGGAGAAGGGCGATGGAAAGGTTGTCTTCGTCGGCGACGGCATAAACGACGCACCGGTGCTTGCGAGGGCCGATGTGGGCGTTGCGATGGGCGCCCTTGGAAGCGACGCGGCAATAGAAACGGCCGACGTCGTCATAATGGACGACAAGCCGTCCAAGCTGCCCGTAGGCATCAGGATAGCGAGGAAGACCCAGAGGATAGTGTGGCAGAACATAGTATTTGCCCTCGGCGTTAAGCTTGCCTTCATAAGCCTTGGAATCCTCGGGGAGGCGACCATGTGGGAGGCGGTCTTTGCCGATGTAGGGGTTGCCCTGATAGCGGTCTTCAACGCGATGAGGATTTTAAGGTGAGGCTCCCTTTGTTTTCCCCTTTCAGCCCCTTCACCATTCTATAGAACTCATAAGTCCTCCCTTCAAGCTCTACGGAGTGCTCCCTCTCAACGGAGTAGCCGAGCTTTTTGTATATGGCTATCGCCCTCTCATTGTCCCTCTCAACGTCTAGGACTATTCTCTCTGCCCCGCTCTCCTTGGCGAGTCGCTCTGCTTCGAGCATAAGGGCCTTTCCGATGCCCTTTCCGCGGAATTCTGGGTAAACGGCGACGTTGCTGACGTAGTAGTCTCCCCTTTCCAGTCTCCCAGAACCTGATGTGGAGCTTATGAACCCGGGAAGCTTCCTCAGAAAGTCAAAGCCGAGGCTCTTCATCATCAACCAGCCCGTTCTCTTCTCTTCCATCTCCTTGACCTTCCAGTCGTAGCTCAGGAGCATTCCGGCTATCTGTCCTCTGTAAATCGCAAAGACGACGTGCTCGTGGCTGAAAAGGTTTGCTTTTTCAATGTAGAGCCTTCTGAAAAGCTCGGAGAACCTCGGCCCGAGCAGGGCTGGGAAGTACTCGGGCGCGGAAATTTCCATGAGCCTCGCGAAGTGCTCGGCCTCGGTTTTCTTTCCCTCTCCGGCCTTTAGAACTATCTCTACCATGATTACGTTTTGTGGGTCAATGTTTATAACCCTGCTCCAGCCCTTCTAGTTTCCCGGATCTATCTGCTTGGTGTGTCAAAACTCCTATTTTAAAAGTTCAGACGGCGTGGGTTTACATTCTGACAATAATAAGCCTATTAGGGTTTTGGGTCAAATGTTGTGATAGGTGAGTAGGGTGAAGAAAGAAGCCGGCGGCCATGATGGTCATGATATGGGTGCAAATGAACATGGGGGTCACAAAGGCATGAAGCACGAGAAACACGAACATGAAGGCCATTCCCATGCAAAGCACCACGAGATGATGATGGAGGACTTCAAGAAGCGCTTTGTAGTCTCCGTGATACTGACGGTTCCGATTCTGATTCTGTCCCCGCTGATACAGGACTTCTTCGGCTTCGAGCTGACCTTCCCGGGAGACCGCTACGTTCTCTTTGGACTTTCCGCGGTGGTGTACTTCTACGGCGGCTGGCCGTTCCTGAAGGGCATGGGGGACGAGCTGAAGAAAAAGTTACCCGGAATGATGACGCTGATAGCGCTGGCAATCACGGTTGCCTTCTTCTACAGCACCGCGGTAACCTTCGGCCTGTCCGGAAAAACCTTCTACTGGGAACTGGCAACGCTTATTGACATCATGCTTATCGGACATTACATAGAGATGCGCTCCGTCCTCGGAGCTTCAAGGGCACTTGAGGAGCTCATAAAGCTCATGCCCACCGAGGCGCACCTCGTAACGCCCGAAGGGGTGAAGGATGTCCCGGTCAGTGAGCTGAAGAAGGGCGACGTGGTTCTGGTCAAGCCCGGCGAGAAGATACCCTCCGACGGCATCGTTGTCGAGGGGGAAACGAGCGTCAACGAGGCGATGCTCACCGGCGAATCGAAGCCCGTCTACAGGAAGCCTGGGGACGGTGTCATAGGCGGTTCCATAAACCTCGAGGGCGCGATAAAGGTCCGGATAGAGAAGACCGGAAAGGACACCTACCTGATGCAGGTCGTTGAGCTCGTCAGGCAGGCGCAGGAGACGAGGTCAAAAACGCAGGATCTGGCGAACAGGGCGGCTTTCTACCTCACGCTCATAGCCATAACCGCTGGAACGGTAACGCTTGGAGTGTGGCTCTACATCGGCAAGCCCTTCGTCTTCGCCCTTGAGAGGATGGTTACAGTGATGGTCATAACCTGTCCCCACGCCCTCGGCCTGGCCGTCCCGCTGGTCGTCTCTGTCTCGACCTCGCTGTCGGCGAAGAAGGGAATCCTCATCAGGAACAGAGAGGCCTTTGAGAGGGCGAAGGATGTGAAGGTGGTCGTCTTCGATAAGACCGGAACGCTGACAGAAGGGAAGTTTGAGGTGACCGAGGTAATACCCCTCGATGAGCTCGGCGAGGAGGATGTGCTGAGATACGCCGCCGCCCTCGAAGCCCACTCAAACCACCCGATAGCCCAGGGGATAGTGGAGAGAACAGAGGAACTCGGCCTTGATCCCTATAAGGTTAGGGAGTCGAAGGTCCTGCCCGGTAAGGGCGTCCAGGGCGTCATCAACGGCAAAGAAGTCCTCGTTGTGAGCCCCGGCTTCCTGAAGGAAAACGGCCTGTGGAGGGAGGACGAGCGCGTTAAGGAGGTTCTTGAGCAGGGTAAGACGGTGGTCTTCCTTGTAATCGACGGCAAGCTCGTTGGCGCTTTGGCACTGGCGGATAGGATAAGGCCCGAATCGAGGGAGGCCGTGAAGAGGCTCCACGAGATGGGCATAAAGGCCTACATGCTCACCGGCGACAACGCCAAGGTTGCAAAGTGGGTTGCTGAGGAGCTCGGCCTCGACGGCTTCTTCGCCGAAGTCCTGCCCCATCAGAAGTCAGAAAAGATAGTTGAACTCCAGAAGCAGGGGTTGGTCGTTGCGATGGTTGGCGACGGCATAAACGACGCTCCAGCTTTGATTCAGGCCGATGTCGGGATAGCCATTGGAGCGGGAACCGACGTGGCGATAGAGAGCGCCGACATAATCCTCGTCAAGAACGACCCTAGGGACGTTATAACCGGGGTACACCTCGCTAAGGCAACCTACAGGAAGATGGTGCAGAACCTGGCCTGGGCGACTGGCTACAACACCTTCGCGATTCCCCTGGCGGCAGGTGTGCTATACAGCTACGGAATCCTTCTCAGCCCCGCCCTCGGTGCCCTGCTGATGAGCATGAGCACGGTAATAGTGGCAATAAACGCGAGGTTCCTGAAGGTTTGAGGCCCTTTTTACTTTATTTTTTTGCGAAAATTTTTGTTCGTTTCTTTTCGTTTTGTCAATAATAAGCCCTATAGGCTTTGCCACTGAGTAGCGTTCGAGGAGATCAAAATGATGCTTGAAAACGTTAATCCGGACTTTCTGGTCCACATGGAAGAGGGAGAATGGGGGTGGCATGAGATGATGGGATTCGGCTGGTTTGGAATCTTTGGGGCGATATTCATGCTCCTGTTCTGGATTTTGATAATCGTCGGAGTGGTCTGGTTCATCAAATGGCTAGTGGAACAGGGCTCGGGCGGAAGCAACGGTACCTCAAAGAAGAGCGCCCTTGAGATACTCGACGAGAAGTACGCGCGGGGCGAAATAGACGACGAGGAGTATGAGAAGAGAAGGAGAAAGCTGCTTGAGGCATGACGGGCCATCAGCCACTTTTCTGTTTTGTGGAGGCCTTTTCCAGGTTCTCCCGCGTTTTCTTAAACTCCCTGAGGCAGGTGGGA
This sequence comes from Thermococcus sp. 4557, assembly GCF_000221185.1. Lineage (NCBI taxonomy): Archaea > Methanobacteriati > Methanobacteriota > Thermococci > Thermococcales > Thermococcaceae > Thermococcus > Thermococcus sp. 4557. Next base: position 160,965 of record NC_015865.1, read on the forward strand.
CAGCAGAAGAAGTAGACCCTGTTGTGGTACTTGTACACTATCGGCTCGTCCACAATCTCCTTGCCGCAGTAGTCGCATTTGAAGGGGACCTTTACCTTCGGCGGGTTCGCCCGCTCAAAGCTCTCCAGGATTGGCATTATCTCGATGACCTCAAAGCCGGCCCCCTCGATGACCCTTTTCAGTTCATCCATGCTCTCGATGGCGATTTTTATGAGGTACTTTCTGCTCGTGAAGCGGTTTATCTCGATTATCTCCTGGAACTCCTCCATTCTCTCGGGCTCGTCCGTTTTGACGATGAGCGCAACGATGTTGTGGCCCCTTACCAGCTGGGGGTTGAGCTTGATGGTGTATCCCTGTATAACCCCCTCTTTCTCAAGCTTTTCAAGCCTAGATTTAACGGTCGGCCTGCTGACGCCGAGCCTCTCGGCAAGCTCCGAGACACTCAACCTGGAGTTGTCCATTAGGAGGTAGATGAGCTTCAGGTCGAGGGCGTCGAGTTTCATGTATTTCACCACTTCCATTAGGCCCTCAAACTATAAAAATTCTCTGTTCTCGTTGTGCATACATAACAACTTGCCAATATACAACTTGGTATTGAAACTATCTGCAACCGATGATCCAAGATGACCCTGACCTCCGTTCCCCGATAACCCAATAAGGGGTTAAGTTGTTCTAGTGTCATGAAGCGCCTGAAAATCGCAATACCCTACGAAGGGGAGCTCTTCGCTGGCCTTGAATGGTTCCTCGAAGCGATAGAATGGGCCTATGGGGACACGTACTTCACCATAGACACCGACGTCGTTAAGTTGGTGGAGATCAAGTTCAAAGATGGCGTGAACCCGGAGGAGATACTTGAAAGGCTGAGGGTTCTTCCCCATGTGAAGGACGTTAGGGCCTTTCCCCGGAATGGGGGGTATCTGCTCTACATTCGCGCTTCCTTTGAACCCCAAAGGGAGCAGGCCGATAGGCTCTTCGAACTCCAGAAGAAGGGCCTCGTTATTTTTGAGAGTGGAACTTTCGTCGGGGGCGAGAGCGTCCTCTCGGTCCTCTGCGAGGAGGGACTCGTTGGGAAAGTGATAAGGACATTCCGGGAAACCTACGGCGCAAGAGTTATCAGCGTTGAGGAAGCGGAAACGGAGAAAAACCCCCTCTCAAAGCTTACGAAGAGACAGGCCGAGGTTCTTCTTCTCGCCTACAAGAGCGGCTACTTTGACGAGCCTCGGAAGGTCACCCTGCGCGAGCTGGCGGAGATGCTGAACCTCAGCCCCTCGACCGTGAAGGAGCACCTGAGAAAGGGGTTGAAGGCAATGCTCGGTGAATTGCTGGAGTAATGGGGTGAAAGCATGAAAAAGAACGTCATGGAAGAATTTTTCAACGTGGAGGCTCCGCACTACCTGAACGAGCCGTTTACGAAGAACACAGAGGAGGAAGTTAACTTCATACTGAGCGAGCTCAAACTTCCGAAGGGCTCGAGGATTCTGGACATTGGGTGCGGTGTCGGCAGGCACTCCATAGAGCTCGCGAAGAGGGGATACCGGGTCACGGGAATAGACATTTCGGAGGGAATGCTCGCGGAGGGCCGAAAGAGGGCCGAGAAGGAGGGGGTAAACGTCGAGTTCATCAGGGCGGACGCCACGAAATTCCAGCGTAGAAGGGAGTTCGACGCGGCCATCTGCCTCTGTGAAGGTGCTTTTTCAATTCTCAGCCACGGGGATAACCCGATAGAGCACGACCTCGCCATACTGAGGAACGTCTACGAGTCCCTGAAGCCGGGTGGAAGATTCATATTAACGGCCCTCAGCGCCCTCGGGAGGCTCAAGAACGCCACGGACAAGGACATAGAGAGCGGGCTCTTCGATCCGGACTCGATGACGTTCCTTGAGGAACTAACCGCACCGAACGGGGAGCGGTTCACAATACGAGAGCGCGTCTACACCCCAACCGAGCTCAAACTGATGCTCATGATGGTCGGCTTTGAAGTCGAGGCAGTCTGGGGAGGCACGGCCGGAAGGTGGGGCAAGAGGAAGGTGGACTTTGAGGACATCGAGATAATGGTCATCGCAAGAAAGCCGGGATGACTGACCCGCACATGTGCGGGGTTACCTATAACTATTCCGAATGCCTATCTTTAGCCGGTGAAAACATGCCCGTCATAGAGGTTGCGAACGTTAAGAAGTATTATGGCGAAGTCAGGGGCGTTGAGGGGCTGAGCTTCTCGGTCGAGAAGGGCGAAATCTACGGCTTCCTTGGGCCGAACGGGGCTGGCAAGACCACGACGGTCAAAATCCTGGTGAAAATCCTGAGGGACTACGAAGGGACCGTAAAAATCCTAGGAAAAGACCTCAGGGAATGGGGTAAGGAGTACTACAACAAAATCGGCGTCTCCTTTGAGTTCCCGGCCGTTTATTCGAAGCTCACCGCCAGGGAAAACCTCGGGTTCTTCGCGAGTTTCTACAGAAAGCACCTCGACCCCACTGAAGTGCTCAAGATGGTCGGCCTGGAGGAGAAGGCGGACGAACTCGTTAGTGGCTTTTCAAAGGGGATGAAGAAGAAGCTCGACCTCGCGAGGGCTTTACTGCCGGATCCGGAAATACTCTTCCTTGACGAGCCGCTCGAAGGCCTCGACCCGGCGAGCGCGAGGAGGATAAAAGACCTGCTCCTGGAGATGCGCGAAAGCGGGAAGACGGTCTTCCTGACCACCCACAACATGTACGTGGCCGATGAGCTCTGCGACAGGGTCGCCTTCATCGTGGACGGCTCCATAAGGCTGGTGGACAATCCCGGCGAGCTGAAGGTGAAGATGGGCAAGCGGCTCGTTAAGGTGGAATACGTCGCCAACGGCAGTGTTGCCGTGAAGGAGTTCCCGCTCGAAGGAATAGGCCGGAACGAGGAGTTCCTTAGGGTCATTAGGGAGCACGAAGTCAGGAGAATAAACACCGAAGAGCCTACCCTGGAGGAGATATTCCTAAAGGTGACGGGGAGGAGGCTCGTATGAGGAACATCGTCAGAACGAACATTGTTCTCGGGGTGAGGAGCTACGTCTACCCTATATACCTGCTCGTGGCCTTAGCTTATGGCCTCATGCTCCTTGCCTTCCCGGAGCGCTACCTCCCGACGATGGTGCCGATCTTCCTCCTCTTCGAGCCGGGGCTCGTTGGCTTCATGTTCGTTGGCACGGAGATATTCGCCGAAAAGAAGGACGGCGCGATAGGCACTCTGGCGGTCACGCCGATAGACTGGAGGAGCTACATCTTAGCTAAAACACTCCTCCTGAGCCTGCTCTCAGTCATCGGGGCGGTGCTCATAATGGCGATAGGCACCCGCTCCCTCAACGGGCTTCCGTATGTGGTTGTTGGGACCTTTCTCGTCTCCATAGTTTACACGCTCCTTGGAATAGCGGTCTCGGCCAAATACCGCGACCTCGACGACTACTTCATCCCTATACTGGGGGTTATGGTGGTCTCGCTCCTGCCCTTCGCGCACTACCACGGCTATCTGACGGGTGAAGTCTGGAAGGTCCTCTATGCAGTCCCGAGCTATCCAGCGATATACTTCTTCAAGGCGCCCTTCGAGGAGATAACGAGGAAAACGCTGGCCTATTCAGCGGCGGCCCTGCTCGCCTGGTCTGGAATAGCCTATCAGCTCGCTAAAATCCGCTTTTACAGGTATGCGGTGGAGGGATTGAGATGAGCTTTGTGAGAAAGTTCGCTTCCATCTACAAGACCGACCTTAAGCTCCTCCGCAGGGACCCCATGCTGGTCTATTCCGTGGCAATGACCCTTGTGCTCCTCCTTATTGTCCGGTACTTCAAAGACCGCATTGGAGTTTACTACCCGCTGCTCGCCCTGCTGATGATGCTGTTCATCCCCATGATATTCGGCATGGTGCCCGGTTTCATGATGGCGGACGAGAAGGAGGACAAAACCATACAGGCCCTTCAGGTGATTCCCATCTCAAGCGAGGCCTTCCTCGCCTACAGGCTTACGGGGGCCTCTGTGGTTACGGTGGTAATGACCGGCCTCGCACCCACAATCCTCGACATTGAAATCTCGCGGAACGGCCTGCTGGCGCTCATGGTGCTCTTCGTGCTCGAGGTCTGGATTTACGGACTGCTCATCACGGTGTTCTCGGAGTCGAGGATGCAGGCACTGACTGCATCAAAAGTCCTGGGCTGGCTCCTCATGCTACCGCCGCTGATAAAGCTGGTCGTGGAGTGGAGGGACCTCTCAACCGACTGGAGCAAGTTCACAGCTTTCCTCCCCACCTACTGGCTCTACAGGGTCTTCGAGGGGATAACCCTCAACGATTACGGTGACTTTCCGACCGCTGTGGTTGTGCATCTGACCTGGCTCGTCCCGCTGGTGGTGCTCTTCAGGAGAAGGGTGCTTTAGCTCCTCTTACTTTTTTTGTTAATGCGAGAAGAATAACCAAGAACTAAGAAGGGAAAGAAGCTCACTCAAGCTTCTTGTGGCAGAACCACCAGTCGTAGCACTCGATCTCGCCCTTGGCCTTGGCCTCCTCGCGCTCCTTGATGGCGTCGACGGTTCCGGCCGGCGGAACGATGGCGCGGTCGCCGATGAGCTCGTTGTTGGGCCACTTGTGCGGCAGGGCAACGCCCTTCTCGGTGCTGGTCTTGAGGGCCTTGACGAGCCTGAGTATCTCGTCCCAGTCCCTACCGACCTCAGCCGGGTAGTAGACTATCGCGCGAATGACGCCCTTGTCATCGACGATGAAGACCGCCCTGGCGGTTATCGTGGCACCGCTCGGGATCATGCCGAGGGTCTCGGCGAGGTCACCGCGGTCGTCCGCTATAACCGGGAAGGTTATCTCCTCACCGAGGTTCTCCTTGATCCACTCCATCCACTTCAGGTGGCTGAAGACCTGGTCAACGCTCAGCCCGATCGGCTCAACGCCGAGCTTCCTGAACTCCTCGGCGCGTTTCTGCATTGCGTAGAACTCGGTCGTACAGACCGGGGTGAAGTCGGCCGGGTGACTGAAGAGAACGAACCACTTGCCCTTCTCAGTGAAGTAGTCGGGCAGCTTTATCCTGCCGTGGGTGGTGTTGACCTCAACTTCCGGGAACTTTTCTCCTATCACTACCATCTTCCATCACCTCATTTTTCTATGTTTTCTTCACTATAAACCTTCCTGGTTCGGATATATAAACCTTTCGGTTCGTCTAACGCTATTAATTTTGTCGAATATCCAAGAATTTTAAGGGGCCGGGGGATAGCTGTGCAAAGAATGCCCATCATTGGTTGTCATAGTGAGAGATTGAATGGAAATGCATTGTCGAAAAGCTTGAAGAAAAAACCCATTTTTGCCTTAAACTTTCTTAACTTCGACCCATGTTGAATGGTATACAGAACCGTTCCCGTACTTTTTGACGGTTTCATCTCCCGTCAGAAAGTTTGCATTCCAGCCAAGGAGTCTAACCCAGAATGCCTTGTAGAGCATTACAACCCCCTGCGGAACGTTCTCCGTGAGCCTGGCCTCCGTTCTGATGCTCCCGTTGTCGTTAAAGACCTCGACGGTATCGCCGTTCGTAATCCCTCGAGCCGAGGCATCGGCAGGGTTGATGTAGAGGTTCGGGTCGATCATCCCATGTGTGTTATGGTACTGGCTCGTTATCGTCATCCGGTAAGTTGGGGTGAGGAGCCGGAGTGGATACTTCCCCCTGAACTTCCTGTACTCTGGAAACGGGCTTAAACCCCTTTCAACGGCCATCCTGGAGTAGAACTCGATCTTTCCGCTCGGTGTCTCCCACCCTCTCGGTCCTTCCGGAATTTTAACGAAGCCCTTTGCCTTCAGCTCTTCCCAGCTCAGTCCGTTGAGTTCGAGAATCTTCCTTATGACCTCCTCGTCGCTCTCGTAGAGGTATGGGCTGTCAACCCCGAGCGCCCTCGCGAGGAGCCGCGTAACCTCGCTGTTGCTCTTTCCGTGAAGCCTCGCGACCGGCTCGTTTAGAGCTATGTAACGGTGGTAGTAGGAATCCGCTATATCGAGTCTCTCAAAGAATGTGTTCGCCGGAAGGACAACGTCCGAGTACAGGGCCGTGTCGGTGAGGAAGATATCATGCGTGACCACGAAAACGTCGCTCTCAATCAGCGCTCTCCTCAGCCGGTTCTGGTTAGGCAGGCTCGTGAGTGGGTTGGAGTTATATACATAGATGAACTTTATCTCGCCCCGCTCGATGTACTCGGCGAGTTTCATCTGGGGAATCCTCTTCGCCGGCTTCGTCCTCAGGAACGCGCCTTCGGCGTAGCTTTTATCTATTGTCTTCATGTCGTAGATGAAGCCGAAGCGGTGACCTATTAGGGCCGGAAGGATTGCTATCGCCCTGACCGCTTCTCCACCGGCTAAAGAGCGCTGAAAGCCATAGCCGATGTGGATTACTCCCCTCTTCTCGGCGAACTCTCGAGCGAAGGTCTCTATATCCTGCACGGCAATGCCCGTCTCAGTGCTTACATAATCAAACGATAGTGTTTTTACATAATTCTTGAATTCTTCAAAGCCATAAACGTTCTCGCGGACGAAGGCTTCGTCGTAGAGCCCCTCCTCGATTATAACCTTCGCAACTCCGAGGGCGAAGAGGACGTCGGTGTCGGGCCTTATCCGGAAGAACCTGTCGGAGCGCTTGGCCGTTTCGGTTCTGACGACGTCAACCGTCCAGATTTCGAGGTCGTATTTCCTCGCCAGCGTGAAGCCGTGCAGGTTCGTCCAGAAGGCGTTTATTCCCCAGTAGACCACCAATCGATGGTTTTTGAGCTCCTCCGGGTCCATTCCAACTGCCGTCCCGTAGACGTCCCTCAAAGCCTCCTGACCTGCCCTGTCGCAGATGCCGTAGTCGAGCATCGATGTGTTCAGGTAGTGGAAGAGCCTCAGCGGGAAGGCGTAGTTCACAACTCCCCTGTCCCCGGCGTACTGATAGACGAGAACGCTTTCACTTCCATGTTCCTCAATCGTCTCCCTCAGCTTCTTGGCAACGAGTTCAATAGCTTCCTCCCAGCTCGTCTCCCTAAAGCTCCCGCTTCCCCTCTCGCCCCTCCTAACGAGCGGCCTTTTGAGCCTGTCCTCAGAGTGGAACCATTTTGGGAGAAGTGCTCCCTTGGGGCAGAGGAAACCGGCCGTTATTGGGTGTTCAGGGTTGCCCTTAACCCTGAGCCGGCCGTCCTTGAGTTCGCTCAGGATTGAGCATGTGTCGTAGCAGTCCCTCATGCAGACGGAGAAGGGCATGGGCATCACGGGGCGATCCTTATCCTCTCGGCCGCGTCCCTCTCCACGAGAACCTTCCCAAGGCTCCTGGGAATAATAACGAGGTCTCCGGCCCGGAAGGGGCCGTACTCCCTAAGCTCCGGGTCGAGTATCTTCGGAAGGTCAACTTTGATTATGTACGCCTCGCTCGGGATGCTCTTCTTGAGCTCGGGAGCCTTTGTGGCGACTTCGGACACGGTCTGGGCGGTCTCTTTCCCGGGAGTGGGGACGCTGAGCCCCTCGAGCTCCTCGCGCTCTATGAACGCCCTCAGAACCGTGAATATCTTCTTCTCCTCGGCAGTCAGCTCGCCGGGGATTCCTTCGACCGCCAGATCAACGATTTTATGGAGCCTGATTTTGATTATCTCACGCATGAGCTTCTCAGCTATCCCCAGCTGGGCAAGGTAAAGTCTCTCCTCTATGTCCTCGCCCCTCTCGCGGGAGCTCTCCGCGCTGAGCTTTAGGGCTTTAATTAGGCTGTCGAACTCCTCGTAGAACTCTCCGTCTAGCTCCGTCAGTTCCGGCGAGGAAAGCTCTGCCTCGAGCAGTTCCCTGAGCTTGACGATGTCCACGCTACCACCAGCCGGACTAAATGGGATGAAAGGGGGAAGAAATCAGTCCTCGACGCGCGGGGCGAGGAGGAATATCAGCTTGCCCTCGTCCCTTATCGGGTACTCCATCTGGAGGGGCATCTCGTTGCCAAAGCGGATTATAACCTCGTCGGCCTTCCCGATGCCCTTTATCATGTCCGCGAGGTAGCTGATTCCGTAGGCGCTCCTGGTGTCCTCCTCAACCTCGAGGTCGAGAAGTCCCTCGTCCTCAAGGGTGAGCTTAATCTCGACCTCGTTGGTCTCTCCCTCGGCGCGCATTATGAACTCGTTCTCACTGGCTATGAACTTCATGGCGTCGCTGACGAGGGAAGCGTCCTTGACGGCCTCCTTGAGTACCTCGCCGAGGACGATGACCTTGGCGGTGAACGGAAGCTCCGGAAGGTCGAGCTCGAGCTCCTCAACCTCGATGAGCGGGAGCTTGAAGGTTCTCTTTGCCGTGCCCTCGAAGGTGACCTCGAGGAAGTTCTCGTCACCCTTCCTGAGGATGAGAGTGTCCTTGTTCTTGCCGCGCTTGAGTATCTTCTTGAAGTGGTCCATGTTGATTCCGATGGTTTCCTCTTCCTCCACCTCGTACTTGGAGAAGATGCTCTCCGGGAGGTTGAGGTCGATGAGAACGACCCTGCTCGGGTCCATCGCGCGCATTCCAATTCCTTCCTCGGTTATCTTGAAAGCCGCCTCGTCGATGAGGTTGCTTGCGGTGGCTATAAGATCGGCAAAATCCTTGGCACCATCGAAAACTATTTCGAACGGCATCTTTACCCCTCCTTCAGTATATCGAGCATCAGCCTAACCCTCTCTTTTCCGCGGAATAAATAAGCTTTTCCGTTGTCGGTGTCTGGAATCCTGCGGTAGGCCTCCTCAAGCTCCTTCAGGGCCTTCTCCGCGAGCTTCCTTAGGGTTTCGCGCTCAAGCTCGGAAAGCTCCCTCACTCGTAGGCCCTCCAGACGTGGCCGCACTTGGTGCACTTGTAGAATATGGTGCTCGGCTCATCGCCGGCCCTCGTCTGCATCTCCCACCAGTACGCAGTATCGTTGCCGCACTTCGGACAGGTGACCTTGGTGGTCGGCAGGGTCGTGACGTCCTGCTCGACGACGATGATTCCCTCGTCGGGCTTGTGCTCGACCTTCTGGGTAATCTTTGTTTTCTCCCTGTCCTTCTCTTCATCAAAGGGCTCCTCATAACCGCATGAGCGGCATACCCATACCTTCCTCTTCCTGTCCGGGAGCATGAGGTTACCGCACTTTGGGCAGAACTTCATTTTTTCACCTCCTTCAGCCGAGGGTTCGGTATGTGGGAGGAGAATAAAAAGTTTTGCCAGATGATGGAGATCAGAAGGAGCCACTCATTTTCATTCTGAGAGCCTTGTGTTCTGGGCGTTGTGGGCTTCGAGCTCCTCTAGATCCCATACCAGCCAGGTTTCCTTCTTTAAAGCCTCCTTCCCTTCAACTCTCTTGGCAATCAGCCCGTAGGATTTCTCCCAGCCTTCAAGCCCAACCAGCTCTGCTTTCCGCTCCAAGTCCTTCAAAATCCCTCTAGCTTCCCTCTCCCCCAGCTCCTTCCACTTCACCTCAACGAAGAGAGCCCTCTTTTCCCGTTCGTTCAAAGCGATGAGGTCAATCTCTTCGCCCTTATGCCACCACCTGCCTATTTTCGTAAACCTGAAAGGCAGCTTTCCCTTTTTGTTAAGCCTGATTAGAAACTCCCTCCCAATCTCCTCGAAAACCCAGCCAAGGTATTCGTTCAGGTCCTCCATCACAAGCTCCACCAAAAAATCGCCCTGTCCGGTCTCTATCAAATCCACGTTCGGGTGGACGTAGCGGAACCAGAAGGCAAAGTAGGGGTCCGCTATATAGTACCGTCCCTTCCGGCTTTTCCTGCTAGCGGTAACCGGAACTTCCCTCCTCACAAAACCGAGATCCGTCAGAATGCTGAGGTACTTGGCAACAGTGCCGCGCTCAAGCCCCGTCTCGTTCATTATCTCGCCGAGCGTCGTCTTTCCACCCGCCACCGCTTCCATCACCGCGAAGTAGTTCCTCGGTTCTTCAAGCTCCTCCATGAGGACGAAGCGAGCATCGCCATACAGGAAGGAATCCGGGCGGAAATAATTCCTAAGGTTTTCCTCGATGCCTTTCGAGTCCTCGAACTCTAAGAGATAAGCTGGCGTCCCTCCGAGGATTCCGTAGGCCTTCACGAACTCCTCAAGCGAGTATCCCGGTAGAAACTCCCTCGCCTCGAAAAAGCCCAGCGGATTAATTTTAAGCTGAGCGGTTCTCCGCCCATAGAGCGGACTCTTGTAGCCGAGCAGTTTCTCCATCATTGAGACGCTTGACCCGCAGATTACGAGGAAGATTTGACTTTTGGAAAGCTTTAAATCCCAGTACTCTTGGAGGATGGAGGGCAAGGCAGGGTTGGCCTTCACGAGATATGGAAACTCGTCGATGACGACGGCAAGTCTTTCATGGCTTTTCTGAACCAAATACTCGAAAAAGGCGTCCCAGCTCTGGAAGGGATTTTTGGCAAGAAACTCGTCGTTGAAGTGCTCGGCAAGCCTCTGGGAGAAACGTTTGAGGTTTTCAGTTTCGCTAGTTTCCCTCGCGAGGAGGTAGATTCCGCTGTTCCTCCTCAGGAACTCGAGGAGGAGTGCCGTTTTTCCAACCCTTCGCCTTCCGTAAACGACTGTGAACTCGGCCTTTCCCTTTCTGAGTCTCTCTTCGAGCAGGCCAAGTTCGGCCCTCCTGTTGATGAACATAATTTACTCACCAGTAATTTACTTGCAAGTAAATTATTTAAAGGTTGTGTTGAACTGGGGGAACATGGTGGAGTGAACACGCTGATCACGTGGAAGAGTTCTCCAAGGATGGTATCAACCTTTGATCTCGAACTCCACGCTCGCGTTCCTACAGCCGGCGAAAGGGCCGCAGATTTCCTTGACGAGCCTGTACCTGCCGGGAGGAAGGTCAGGGTAGGGACGGGGCTCCCCAGGGGATTCATTTTCCGGCAGGTATTTCAGGGTAACGCCCTGCCTCCAGGAGTGAAACGGCGGGAGGTCGTAGAGCATGTCGATGAAGATAAAGGGAGTTCTTACTCCAACCCAGCTCCCGTTCTCCCACCGGTAGATGAGGTAGCCCTGGCCGAAGTAGACGGGCGTTAGGCCGACGTTCCTTATCGTCAGTTTCGGCTCCTCTCCGGGGGAATACGTGGACTTGTCGGGGCTCATCATGAAGTGGGGGCCGGTGAGTCCCCAGAGGAGGAGCATCAGGACGACGATTCCGGCGCCGGTCTTCCACCTCATCCGACCACCTCGAACTCCGCCGAGAGAATTATCTCGTCACTCCTGCCCCCACAGCGCCCTCTGTCGATGATGACGGTCTTCGTAATCATGTACCTGCCGGGCGGCAACGGTTCAAGCTTCCTGGCACCGTCAGAAACGTGTGTAGCGAGGGGCACGGTTTGGCTCCAGTTGCCGCCGGAAGGTATCGTGTAGCCTATACCAGTGAACGAGAACCCGAGGTTGAGTTCTTCCCATCCTCCGTTTTCTAGGCGGTAGAGCCTGTACGAGGCACCCACGAGTAAGGTCTCGCTCCCGGTGTTGATTATTGTGAGGGTAAGGTCCTCACCCACGCGATACGTGCCTTTGTCGAGCCTCATGAGGGCGGTTCCGGCATCGGAGTGTGTGTTTTTGGCTGTCTCACGTGTTCCGGCGTAGAGAATTCCAAGAAGGAGAACGAAGACGGCGAAAGCGGCCAGGGTCCGATTCATCGGCCAGCCCCCTTCAGCCCCTCACGTCGAACTCGGCCCACGCTTCAATCCCCATGCTCATCTTGTTCACCGGGTCGGTAACCACTACGGTTTTCTCTATCCTGTAATGGCCCGGCTCGAGGTTGAGGTGGGCCAGGTTCACCCTCTGCTCCCAGCTCTTCCCGGGCTCTATTATGACCGCAATCTCTATGAACATCAGGTTCACCGGAACCTCCTTCCACGTCCCGTTCTCCAGTTTATAGAGCCTGAAGGCGTAGCCCGTCGTGAAGTTGGCGTTTCCGTTGTTAGTTATCGTTATGACCATCGTATCTGTGGGGGAGTAGACGGTCTTGTCGAGCTTCATAGGGTTTTCAGGGGGCGTTGTAACCGCAGGTTCGTCCTTTGGGGGAAGGTCCGAGGTCCCTCCCCCGTTGGGGGAGTCACTGACGGCGTTTCCCGATGAGGCAAGGTAGTATCCAACCGGAATCAGAAGGACTATCAGCAGAACGGGAATAATCTTCCTCACGCCGCACCACCAGATAAGAGTGCGCAAAAATCCTTTTAACCCTTCCCAACGCTTCAAACGGGATTGCAGCGAAAAGGAAGAAAAGAAATCACTCCCTGAGCGGGAGTCCGTGGTCGAAGGAGTAGTAAACCCTCTGGAAGTTCATCCTGAAGTAGAAGACGTCGCGCTCGACCTTCTTCGGGTCCTCCTTGTCGATGAGGACGCGCTTGATGAAGTGCGCTATCTCCTTCATGTCGTCCTCCATCATTCCAACGCGGGTCATCTCCTGGACGCCTATGCGCAGGCCGCTCGGCTTCTCGACCTTCTCGAGCGGGTCCCAGGGCAGGAGGTTCTTGTTGAGGATTATGCCGGCCTCCTCGAGGAGCGGAGCCGCCCAGCCTCCAGCGGCCTCGTGGAGGTCGCTGACGTCGACGATGACCTGGTGGCTCTCGGTGTAGCCCTTGTCCTCACCGATGACCTTGAAGCCCTCCTCGGCGAGGGCCTCGGCGAGGGCCTTGGCGTTCTTGACGATCTGGGCCGCGTACTTCTCACCGTACTCGAGCATCTCCGCCGCGGTGATGGTCTTTCCGGCCATGTGGTGGAGGTGGTGGTTGCTGAGGACACCCGGGAAGATGGCCCACTGGAGCTTGGCTATCTCCTCGGTCTCGCCGAAGCGCTTGTAGACTATGACACCGCCCTGCGGTCCCGGGAAGGTCTTGTGGGTCGAGGCGGTGATTATGTCAACGCCCTCCCTGAGCGGGTCCTGGAACTGCTTTCCGGCGATGAGACCGAGAACGTGGGCACCGTCGTACATGACGTAAGCGCCAACCTCCTTGGCGACCGGGGCGAGCTCCTTGACCGGGTGCGGGAACGGGAAGAGCGAACCACCGAAGACGACTATCTTGGGCTCGAGCTCGCGGATGAGCTTCTCGGCCTTGTCAACGTCGATGTTGAACTCCTCGTTGTCGAAGGGCCAGGTGTGGACCTCAAGGCCGCGCATTCCGGCGGCACCGAAGGGCATGTGGCTTATGTGGCCGCCGTGGCTGGTGTGGAGAACGATGGCCTTGTCGCCCGGCTGGGTGAGGCCGAAGAAGACCGCCTGGTTGGCGTTGGTTCCGGAAATCGGCCTCAGGTCGGCGAAGTCGCTTCCGAAGAGCTTGGTGAAGAGCTCAACGCCGATGAGCTCGACCTCATCAACGTACTTGCATCCCTGATAGTAGCGGGCCCTCGGCCAGCCCTCGGCGTACTTGTGCATGAAACCGCTCGCCACCGCGCGGGTGACGCTCGGAGAAGTCACGTTTTCACTGGCGATGAGGTTTATCGTGTGCTTCCTCCACTTCTCGTGGTCCTCAAGAAAGTCCATAACCCTGTCGCGGTATGCTTTGTATCCTTCAGCCATGTGGAACACCTCGATGGAGATTTGAGCGCTGGGAATATAAATCTTACCGCATGTGTTCACGTGTACAGAAAAGGACAGCCTGCTGCAGCTGATGAGGCAGGGATGGACCGGTTTAGAAAAGTTGGGGGGTCAGCGGCGGAGCTTCGCCGCCACCCACATCAGGATTGGAAGCACTATAAACGCCAGCATGTCCCCTGTGTCGCCCGCGAACGCGAGCACGTCGGCGAAGTTTCTGACGCCCGCGAAGTACACCGCGGCGGGGGGAACGACGGTCAGGGCCCAAGCCACGGGCTTCCTCAGCTTCACGAACTCCTCGGTGTTGCTCTGCTGTGCCAGTGCGATGCCTATGTAGCTCGTGGTTATAGCGAGGAGCGGGATGAGGTTGCCGATTACTCTGCCGAGGTGGCCGTAGAGCAGTTCGAGCCCCTGGGTGGCTATCTCCGGGGTCTCCTTTCCGAAGACCAGCAGGAAGGCCGCCATGAAGACCGCGTAGATGACCGTCGGGATGAGGAAGGCCAGCACGATGACCTTCTTCGTCTCCTTGTAGCTCCCCAGTCCCTTGTAAACGTCGGGGATTATCGTGTGGCAGCCGAGGGCGAAGATCGCCACACCGGTTATGCTGAGCAGTCCCGAGAGGTCGGTGTAGAGGCCGTTGCTGAGTTCGGCGTGGGGGACGAGCATCAGAGTGACGCCCATGAAGAGCGCCAGCATGACGTAGCTCATTATCAGCTCCGTCTTTCCGCTCGCCTCGAGGCCGCGGTAAACGACGAAGGATGCGAGGACCCAGAATATCGCCGCTCCGACTGTGTCGGTGACGCCAAAGAGGCTCGCGAAGACGCTTCCCATTCCAGCAATGTACGCCAGTATGGCCCCGAAGCTCATTATAAAGATGCTCAGGTACATCAGCCAGCCGCCGGCCTTTCCGAGGGTCCTGTTGGCGATGGTACTCATCTGCGCCCCGCCCATCTCCGCCGAGAACTTCAGCACGATAAAGGCCGTCGCGAGCATCAGGAGCATGACGCCCGTGAGAACCCCCAGTGCTGGGATGAGGCCGACCTTGCTCGCCGCGTAGGGCAGGCCGAGAACACCCGCCCCTATCTGGGTGCCGACGAGTATTGCCAGCGCCTCGTTCTTCGAGATGTGGGCCTTTTCAACCCGTATCGTGCTCGTCCTTATCGCCGCGGCCCCCTTTCGCTTCCTCATGAGCTGTATCAGTGCCGCCTTCCTCCTCAGCTTCTTCCGTCTCGCCAGTGCCTGCCTCTCGGCGTAGTACCTTCCGTGTGATGTGGTGACCTTTTTCCTTGGGGTTCCATCCGTTATGGGCATTCTCTCACCTCCCTGTTCCCGCGGATGTGTTCATGAATACAATTTAAACCCTCGCACGGAAACACGAAGTGTATTTCAAAGATTATTCGGACGGCGGCGGGAGGGCCCTAAACGGTGGGGAGAATTTTTAAGGATACCCGAGTAGGTTGGAACATGATAGAGGAGGCTGCCAAACTCCTGGCCCGTTCAAGGTTTGCGATTGCTTTTACCGGTGCTGGAATAAGCGCTGAGAGCGGCGTTCCCACATTCAGGGGATTCAACGGCCTTTGGAAGAAGCACAGACCTGAGGAGCTCGCGACCCCGGAGGCCTTTCGAAAGGACCCATACCTCGTCTGGGAGTTCTACCGGTGGCGCATGGGCCTGATACGAAAGGCCCGACCCAACAGGGCGCATTACGCGCTGGCGGAGCTTGAGGAGATGGGTATTCTGAAGGCAGTTATAACCCAGAATGTTGACGACCTCCACCGCGAAGCGGGGACGAAAAACCTCATCGAGCTCCACGGCAACATCTTCTGGGTCAAGTGTACCTCCTGCGGTTACGGCGAGTACCTCAAGGAGAGCGGAAGGCTGGAGGAGTTTCTCCGGGAGAAAGACCTTCCCAAGTGTCCGGACTGCGGCTCCCTCCTGCGGCCGGACGTCGTGTGGTTCGGGGAACCCCTCCCGAGGAGCGCCCTCGACGAGGCCTTCAGGCTCGCCGAGAGGGCGGACGTTGTTCTGGTCATAGGCACCAGCGGCGTCGTCTATCCGGCCGCGTACATTCCACAGATAGTGAAGGAGACCGGCGGGCGGGTTATCGAGATAAACACTGAGGAGAGCGGGATAACGCCCATAGCCGACGTTTTCCTGCGCTGTCCCGCCGGCGAGGCCATGGAGAAGCTCATGACGAGGATCAAGGGGCTGGTATGATGGGCGGCAGGGTTCTGGTTGTCGGGTTCATGCCGGACGAGGTGGAGAAACTGAGAAAAGCCCTCTCAGTTCCTGTTTTTGAGGTTCCTGAGTACTGCAGGGACTGGGCCGTGAGCGAGGTGGTTGATAAGGCGGCGGAGCTGAGCGGCTCGAGCTACTGGCACCTGAGGAAGTTCGTGATAATGCACGCTGTTGACAACGAGACCCTGAAAGAGGTAATCCGCTCCGTCAAGTCCCTCAACCTGGGCAGGGTTATCTTCGCCACGACCACCGGGACCTCGCTGACCTGGAAGCTCGAGGACCTGCTCAACGAGCTGATGGCCGAGGACGAGTACTTCAAAGCAGCGCGCTGGGCGCGCGAGGAGGCGAAGAAGCGGAAGGGGCCGTTCCTCGACATCGGGAAGAAGTGAACCCTCCCGAAAGGTTAAATATCCCGAACGAGTAGAGTGCGGTGGGTGAAGGGATGATAAAGGTCGTGTTCTTTGACCTGGACGACACGCTCGTGGACACGAGCAGGCTGGCCGAGATGGCGCGCCGAAACGCAATAGAGAACATGGTGCGCCATGGGCTTCCGGTTGACTTTGATACCGCCTATCAGGAGCTCCTTGAGCTGATATCCGAGTACGGGAGCAACTTCAGCAGGCACTTCGATTACCTTCTCAGGCGCCTCGACCTGCCCAGCAATCCGAAATGGGTGGCCGCCGGTGTCATAGCGTACCACAACACCAAGTTCGCGTATCTCAGGACAGTTAAGGGCGTGAGGAGGGTTCTCCTCGATCTCCAGAGGGCCGGCTACCGGCTCGGGATAATAACCGACGGCAACCCGATAAAGCAGTGGGAAAAAATCCTCCGGCTTGAGCTCGATGCGTACTTCGACGAGGTTTTCATATCGGACTACCTCGGCGTCAAGAAGCCTCACCGGAAGATATTCGAGAAGGCCCTGAGGAAGATGAAAGTGGAGCCCCATGAGGCCGTGATGGTCGGGGACAGGCTGTACTCCGATATCTACGGAGCGAAGCAGGTGGGTATGAAAACCGTGTGGTTCAGATACGGCAAATACGCCGACAGGGAGCTCGAATACCTTGAATACGCTGACTCGACCGTGAACTCTCTGGACGAGATTCTGGATATAGTCAGGGGGTTGAACCTTGAAGAGGAAGAGCGTTCAGATAAGGAAGTTCATGCTGATTGACTCCGCCTACAAGTCGAGGATTCTCAGGGGCGACAAGGTGACGACGATACGCTACGGGGACTACGAAGCGAAGCCGGGGAGCGAAATCTACATGGTCATCACCCCGAGCGACACGGCTATAGCGAAGGTCAGGATAACCCGCGTTGAAAAGAAAAAGGTCAGGGAGCTCACCAACGAGGATGCAAAACTCGACGGTTTCTCCGACGTCAAGGAGCTCCTCAGAGAGCTGAACAAAATCTACGGCGAGCTCTACGGCGACGACGAGGTCACCGTCATAGGGTTTGAAGTTATAAAGCGCTTTGAGGACGGAATCCCGCTCAAGTGGCTCAAGGGCCTGAACTACCGCGAGCCGGCTGAAATAGCGCGCCTCTACCTCGAGAACCGGGAAAAGCTCAACCTCAACCGCGAGACGGACTTCATAATGCGCCGCATCTACAACGAGGGCCTCGGGAGGGCCGTGAGAACCTTCGGGCCGAAGAAGGTTCAGGGAGCTCTCCTCAAGACCTACCACGCCCTCTACGCGGCGGGGGTAATCTGAGTCGTGAGGGAAAAGCTTTTTTACGGCGTCATCTTTCTTTAAACGCCATGGAGAAGGCTAAGTTCGACGCCAAATTCACCGCGCTCACGGCCGGAGTTTTCATCGTTCTGGTTCTCCAGGCTACAGGTTTAATCTACGGAATAAACGAGTGGGTTAATTCGCAGCTTCCCCTCGTGGATACGTCCATCATGCACTTCCTGACGGGGCTCGGAGGGTGGGCACCCCTTGCCATCTTCTTTTCTCTGGCTGCTCTTAGCGAACACAGGCACGGCGGCGTCACGGTTCGCACTGCTGCCTTCCTCCTCGCGGTGGCCTTTGGCCTTGCCGCCGTTGGGGCACTCAAGCTCATCTTTGCAGAACCGAGGCCGGGGCCGGACTACGGAACCTACGCCTTCCCCTCGGGCCACACCTTCCGTGCCGCGGTGATAGCGGCCTACGGCTCCGACAGGTGGAGGAAGTACGCTCCGGCCTTCTGGGCGTACGCCGTTGGAATAGCTCTCACGAGGCTCCTCCTCCACGTTCATTGGTTCAGCGACGTGCTCTTCAGCCTTCTCTTTGCCCCCTGGCTCTACCTCCTGCTCAAATCACTCCTCGGAGGGAAGTTCGAATGAACGGCTTCATCGAGGTGTTCCTCCTCTCGCTGATTCCAACCTTTGAGGGGCGCTATGCGATAGTTTACGGCATAGGCAGGGGCTATCCCCTGTGGGAGACGCTTTTGGCCGCTTCCCTTGGCGTTCTGCTCCTCTCGCTGGCCCTTCCGGCGGCCCTTCCCTACATAGACCGGCTGATGCTCTGGCTTGAGGGAACCTTCCTGAGGAAGATAGCCCACCTCTACCTCTACTACGTCGAGCGCGTGAGGAAGAAGGCCCACCCCTACGTTGAGAAGTGGGGTTTCATCGGACTGACGATATTCGTGGCGATACCTCTCCCCGGAACGGGTGTCTGGACCGGTGCTCTGGCGGCTTACCTCCTCGCCATAGAGAAGAGGCAGACGGTTCCGGCTTTAATCCTCGGCGGGCTTGTGAGCATGGCGATAACCCTGCTGCCGGCTCTGGGGCTGTTTGGATAAAAAGGAAACGGTCAGAGTTTCCGGGCAATAACCACCGCAACAGTCACGAGCGCGATGCCGCCGAGTACGTATACCACTGTGCCCGAGATGGGGAATTCCCCGGAATTCCCGTTGGTGGGATTCCCTTGGGGGATATCCTCATGGTTCTTTATCCGGGGGTCAAGCGTGTACCTCCTACCGCTCAAATCTGTGAGGGTCACAGAAATAACCCCACTATCTCCTCCCTTTACCCTGACCGTGGTCCTGTAATCCCTGAAACCTTCCTTTTTGAGGACCAGGGTGTGAGTTCCGGGTGTTAGGGTGATGTTGCAGGGAGTTATGCAAGCGGTGGAATTCCCATCGATGTAGAGGTGGGCCCCCTCTGGAACGGATACCACCTCAAACTTCGGGTACGGTGAAAGCGTGAGGTTTAGGACTAATCGCTCTCCCGGTGCGAGGATCACCCTCCTGTTCTCCGCAACAAAGCCGTCAGCGCTCCCTGTGATTTCGTGCTCCCCTGGAGTTACGTTCAGAACGCATTTTCCAGCACACACGGTTTTGCCGTCTATAGCCACCTTTGCGTTTTCGGGGTACGTCGTTATAACGAGTGTTGAGTTCCGGAGGGTGCCGTTTTCTTCATTCTCCTGATTTTCTTCTGCCCCGTGGCTGACCTCAGATGTGCTTTCCAGTCCGTTGGGAAGGTTCCTGTACTCTGGAGGGAGACCGTAGACAATCTTCAGCGATATCGCCTGAGTTAGCGCGGTGAAGTTAACGCCAATCTCGGCTTTGTTCATAGAGGGATTCACGATAAAGCTGATACGGGGAGCGAGTCCCTCAGTGATGGTAACGTTGGAGGCGAGTGTTATGTTGTACTCTGGAATCGGATCGAGCCTGAAGTCTACGCGCCTACCGTTCATATCAAAGCCATACCCTTGGGTAACGTTGGTTATTATTGGCACGAACAGCTTTATGGGCGTCCTCAGCACGTTGTAGCTGGCGCCGAAGACGAGAACGGCCGAGTCCTTGGGGTAGGAGTCTATTTCAATTTCTCTGTACTCCGGAACGTAGGTTGTCCAGTTGAGAAAATGACCAACGGATGCCCATCCATCCTCTACCCCGTACATCTCCACGAGGTAGTACTCGCCACAGATTTCAACGGGAGTTCCGTTGGGCAGGAGGAAGTAGCCATCTCCGTTGGGGTTTTTCATGAGTTCAAACACAAGTCCGCGTCCGTTTATCGGGCCGTAGGTTGCCACCATACATTCAAGGGCGGGTTCTGAGCCTTTGAGTTTTGGGGGAAGGCTGATGGGTGGACCGAACTGCACTTCAACGGCGCTGGCCCCTCTGGTCAATAGGGAGTCCTCTATTCTCTCACCTTTCACCTCCACTATTGTGGTCAGCCCCTCTTTGATCAGAACCGGGATTCTTACCCTCAACCCGTTTATCTCCATGATAAGGGTGTAGTTCTCACCCTCTTTCGATGCGGGGAGCTCCACCCACGCCGGTGCTGCGAAGTTTATCCGTTCTTCCACGATGAAAACACTCGCGCCGGAATCCGAGTCCACGACCAATAGGCCGTAACCGCTTTTCGGAAGCGCACTAACACTCCCAGCCGTGAGGGAGAGCAGAAACATCATGCTGAGCAGGATTGCGGTCTTTTTCATTACCCTCACCTCACAGGGGAAACGCTTTTTCCAGCAATGGGTAGACGTCCTCAGGAGAACCCGCGGCCTGTACCTTCCCAGCTGCTATTAAAACAGCGTAATCTGCTATTTCCATGAAGGGGCGCCAGATGTGGGCGATTACTACAAGATTCAGGCCGTTCTTGTGTTCTTCCCTTATAACCTCCATTACGTCCCTCATGCCTTTTAGGTCGAGATTGGCCAGCGGCTCGTCGAGGAACACCACCTCCGGGTCTCCCACGAACGCCTGGGCGAGGCTCACCCTCTTCCGCATGCCCGCGGAGTAGTCCCGAATCTTTTTTCCAATGAACCCCCCGGACCCAAACATCTCCGCGGCCTTTTGGACGCTCTCTCCGTCACCCCCTCTAGCCTCTGAGATGTATTCCAACCACTCCAGCCCTGTCCTCAGCGGTGGGAGGGCCGGCGGGTCGAAGGAGACGCCGATTCTCCTCTTTATTTGCTCGTTCTTCCAAGGGTCTTCTCCAAGGACCTTTATCCTTCCCGCAGTCGGCCTGTACGCTCCGGCGGCGATTTTCAGGAAAGTGGACTTGCCGCCCCCGTTGGGGCCAACTATGACCGTCAATCCCTCCGGAATCTCAACGTCAACGGAGTTCAGGGCGAGGACACTCCCGAAGCGCTTTGTAAGTTTCTCTGCCCTCACTATCATTGCTTCACCCCCACCCAGAGTAGAGCGGCGAGAACAAACGCCACCGTTCCGCCGATCAGGTACTCAATTTTCAGAACTCCTCTAGATGGATACATCGCGAGGGTTCCAACGGCTATCCTCGCAGTGCCGTTTCCACGGTACACGAAATAGTACGTGCCGGAATCGGGAAGTTCCAGCTCCCGGTACATGTTCCCCACTGCGGTCAGGTTCGTGATGAACCTGTTCCGGACGCCATCGAACACCTCGATTTCATACCTGTCCTGATTTTCCGTTACGACGCTGATGGCAACCTTTCTCGCGGTCGGGACAAACACCGAAACGGAGGAACCATCATCGCTGAAGAACCCGTAGGCCGTTGGGGTCTTCTGGTAGTACCTGGGAAGAAGTAGCGATTCTATGGTGAAGAGAAGGAGGGCAAGGAGAAAGAACGCCGCAAACCTCTTCACCGGGCATCCCTCCTTTCGCTGAGGATTATCGATGCCGCCAACAGCGTGGATGGGAGGAAAAACCCGACTCTGACCACATTCCCGTAGGCGGCAACTGTGTGTACCATTCCATAGGCCACCGAACTCAGATAGGATGACATGGCGGCAGAGATGCTGAACGGGGGCAGGCTGGATACCCCGAGAATAACCGGGACGTACAGTACTGAGAGTCCTCCCAGGATAGAGGCGAACGAATTGGGGGATAGCAGGGCTATGAAAAGGGAGACCGAGACCGTGTAGAAGACCGCAATCAGGAAAAACACCAGAACATTACTCCAAACCCCATCTCCAAGTATCTCGGCGAGGAGAGAAGGAGAGCCGGAGAGGACGTACCCCACGGCCAGGAAATAGGGGACCACGAACGATAGGGCTGTCAGAAGGAGGATTGAGGAAAATTTGATCAGGAACAGCTTCCACTTCCTTATCGGGAGTGAGTAAACGGTTAGAGCTGCCAGCGAGTCCATCTCGCCCCTTATTGAAAGAGTGGAGAGCATAACTGCAACGAAGACAAGAACGCTGTACGCTTCCTGGGACAAAACAGGTAGGGCGAGCCTTGGAATGGTCTTGGCGTAGTGAACGGCGGATTCCTGGCTGAAGGGGCTCAACATGCCGGTTGCCCCCATACTGAGGGCGTCCTTCAAGAACGCCAGCCCCGTCAGCAGGAACCCGAAGAGGAAAACGGCGAGCTTCAGCGGGTCGTTCAGCTCCCATTTCAGCTGGGTTCTAACGGTGCCCATTATTCCACCACCTCACCAGAAGTGAAGCCATCAGTGCCAGAATCCCGGAGTACAGGTAGTACCTCCAGGGGTTATCGGGAGGGGAAGAGTCTCCTTCGTCGGGAAAAGCGATGTTCGTGTCGTACAGTTTGATGCCGTCCGGCCACACACCATCTTCTGATTTTCCACGGATTCTTCTGTCCATACTGTCGATACCGAAAACTCCAAGGGCCATCAGCTCGGTGGAGTGGCTGAAGGTTCCCGCTATCATGACGCCGGTTAGGAAGTCGTAGGTGTATTCCTCCCTTCCACCCCCAGAGATTGACCAGTTCTTCCCGGCCTCGCTGAAGTAGAACCTCCGGGTTGTTATCCCAATGTGGGGCGGCCTGAAGGGTCTGTAGTACGTCAGAACCGTGCTGTTGCCGTAGGCGCTGTAGGTGACGTTCCCCACCGAGACGTTGATCTCCCTTGAAAGCCCCTCAAGTCTGAAGAGCACCTTCCCGGGTCTCGGTGGATCCGATGGGTTGATGAAGAGGGTGGCTTTTCCGATGGGGGTTCCGTTATCAAAGTACGTCATGGTTGTCAGGTTAAGGTCCAGCACCTTCCATATCGTCAAATTGGGGATTATTTCGAGATAATTGCCCTCGAGGGTGGCATTCACAAACGTCACGCTGACGTTAACGCGGGCAAGTTCTTTTTGGATAGTGACGATCTCAAAACGCAGAAATATTCTGGTGCAGTCTCCGATTACAAACGGGAATCCGTCTTTTTTCCACGGAGAATCGTCGCTCAAGCGGCTTATGATGTCGATTCTAACACTGGAAGGAAGCATTTCGGGATAAAGCTGAAACATGTACAGGTCCCTAATGTCCCTTGGGCCGCCTTCGGGTTCAGGGAGTGCATACGTTGCGTGGGTGCCTTCTCTGAGCCACCCGGCTGTTTCCCATGCCGAAGTGGTTGAGGGTACCCCTTGAAAAGCAATAATCAGTACGATTAGTGTAATAACTCTTCCGAGTTTTCCTCTAATCGGAGGTCACCAACAGGTGTGACGATTGAACGTCTTATAAATGTTACCTTCAAAAATAAAAATTAATGGTCCGCTGATGCCTCAAGCGAGTGCCTTTCCCATCGTCTCCTCCCCTAACGCTAAGACGTCCAGCGCGCCGATTATCGCCACCACGGCAATCACAAGTACTGCTAAAGCGCTCCCGCTCAGCTCCATTATCCTGCCGGCCAGGATCGGTGCGATTCCCCCGCCTATCCTCGCCATCGCCCCCGCCCAGCCGGTTCCGGTGCCCCTGACGGCCGTCGGGTAGAGCTCCGGCGTGTAAGCGTAGATGGCTCCCCAGGCACCGAGGTTGAAGAAGCTGAAGGCTATCGCACTCGCGATTATCGCCGCCTCGTTCCCCGAGCTGGCCGCGAAGTAGAAGCCGACTCCGGCTATTCCAGAAAGCAGGAGGTAGTAGGAGAGGGTCTTCTTCCGGCCGATTCTCTCAAGCAGGTATGCGGCGCTCCAGTAGCCGGGTAGCTGGGCGATGGCGGTGATGATGAAGTACTGGAAGCTCTTGAAGACGGTGATTCCCAGCGTTGCCGAGAGGAACTTCGGAAGCCAGATGAAGAAGCCGTAGTAGGCGAAGGCTATGCTGAACCAGGCTATCGTGAGCATAAGTGTAACCCTTCCGTACTTTCTCCAGAGGTCCATGACCGAGGCTTTCTTTTCCCCTTTCGGAACCTCAAGCTTAACGCTCACTCCGAGGGCCCTTCTTATGGTCTCCTCGGCCTCCTTAACGCGCCCCCTGACGAGCAGGTAGCGGGGTGATTCGGGAAGGGTGAGGAGCAGCGGAATGATGAGTATTATCGCGCCGCCGAAGAGCAGTATGCCCCTCCAGTCGGCCTTCACGAGGATGGCAACCACTCCTATGATTATCGTTCCTATCGCCCAGAAGCTCTCGAGGATTGAAATCATCGCACCCCTTATCGAGCGGGGCATGAACTCGGCGAAGTAGGAGCTTGCAACCGGCAGCGAGCCGCCGAGGCCGAGGCCGACGATGAAGCGCAGGGTTATGAGGGCGTCCAGGCTACCCGCGAAGGAGCTGACTATCGAGCCGATGGAGAATGTGGCAACCGCGAGGGTGAGGGTTTTCTTCCGCCCAATCCTGTCGGCTAGATATCCGAAGAGCCACGCGCCGAAGAGCATGCCGAAGAGCGCCGCCGAGCCGAGGGAGCCTAGCTTTGTGAGGCTGCCCTGGAAGGCGGGGTCGTTCTTGAGCAGGGCTATGACGAATCCTGCCGAGATGGTGTTCACGGCTATGAACGCCCATACGGTTCCGAGGATGGCTAAAAGCGTGTAGTGGAACTTATTCAACCGGGAGTTTTCGATGGCCTCCATTTTCCCAACCACCTGGTTTCATTTGCATGAAGAAGTTTTTAAGCGTTTTCTCGGTCGTTCCGTCTTGTTACACAGGTTTGGGGAATTTTCCGGGAGCCTTGGAGAATAACATGACCGGCTGTTCTGTTTTCAGCCCCATGTTTTCACAAGCTAACATCGAAGAAGAAAAGAGGGGAAATCACTTCGTCGCCCTCGTTATGCCAACATCCTCCACGAGAACGTAGGGCGTTGAAACCGGCGTGCTGACCTCCCACCAGTGGATGTGGTAGCTCTCCTTTCCGAGCGCCTTGATTCCCTCAAGGATCCTCTGGAAGTTGTCGCTGACGCGGATGTTCCTTATCGGCCTCAGCTCGCCGTTCTCGACGAGGAATATTCCGTCCCTCGGGATTGTGGAGAAGTCCCCTGCAACGTAGTTCTGGAAGCGGGTGTACCAGACGTTGGTGATGTAGATTCCCCTCTTGACCTCGCTGAACAACTCCTCCCTGGAGTAGTCGCCCGGCTCAAGGACGATGTTCCACGCGTGGGGCATTATGAGGCCCGCGTTGGCCGTTGTCTCGGTTCCGTACTTCTTTGCCATGCTCGTGTTGAGCAGGAACGTCTTGAAGGTTCCGTTCTCGATTATCGTTGTTTCCCTCGTGGGCACTCCCTCGTCGTCGAACTTCCTCGTTCCGTAGCCGTTGGGCATGTTGCCGACGTCCTTTATCGTGACGATTTCATTAGCGACTTTCTGGCCGAGCTTGTTCACCAGGAAGCTGAAACCGGCCTCCGCCGCGTAGGCGGATGTCATAAAGCTCATGTAGCTCAGCAGGTTCGCAAACGCCAACGGGTCGAAGATTACGTCAAACTTCCCCTCCGGCCCCTGCTCCGGGTTCTGTGCCATCTTGGCTATCTCGCCGGCCTTTCTTCCGGCGCTCTCGGGGTCGAACTTCTTGAGAACGCGAACCGAGTTCGTTCCGTGGCCGCTCTCAAGGTCTCCGATGAAGGCCCTAACGCTTATCTCTATCCCACTGCCCTCGTCGAAGGCCTCGACGCCGTTGCTCGTGGTCAGGTAAAGCCTATTGTGGTCGGTGTAGAGAACACCTGCTACCCTCTTAGCTCCCTCCTCAAGGGCGGCGTTGATGGCCCTTTCCACGTACTCGTTCGGCTCGTCGAGTTCGACTATGGCCTTGTCGAAGGTCTCCGGGATGTCTTTATACTGGAACGGCCCCTCAGCGATGCCGTAGTAGTCCTCCTTCGGTGCCATGCCCTTCATGTTGCTCAGGAGGGTTTTCAGAGTCCTCTCGATGTTCTCCTCGCTCAGCTCGGTGATGCTCGTTCCGGCAACGCGTTTCTCAAGCTCGACGAACAGCTCCACCTTCCTCTCGTGCCAGTTCTTGGCAACGGTTATCTCGTTGTTGGCGAAGCGAACCTGGCGCCTGTCCATCTCGTAGCCCAGAACGACGACATCGCCAAATCCAAGCTCCTTGGCCTTCTTCAGGATGAACTCATTAACGTCGAACATCTCCACCACCTCACGGCCTCCTCAGCGGTATGTCCCTGAGCCTCGCGTGTGCTCCGCCCATCCAGACCGGGACACCCTGTCCGGGTTCACCTTTGCCGCAGGTTCCCGGGTAGTACTCGACCTCTTTGCCCACTGCATCGACGCTGCTCCACAAGGCCCTGGTGGTTATCTCGAGGATAGGCCTCCTGACCGGGTGCTTTATCTCACCGTTCTCGATGAGGTAGGCCTCCCTGCCGATGTACCTCTGCTGATAGCGCCTGTCGTCGATGTTCCACTCGTTGAACGAGACCATGTAAACACCGAGCTTGATGTCCTCAATCAGCTCCTCGAAGGAGTGGTCACCGGGTGCTAGGTAGGTGTTGGCCATCCTGACTATCGGCTCGCGGTTGTAGTTTATCGCCCTCGCGGCCGCGTTGGAGCGCTGGCCGAGCTTATAGGCATACTCCCTGTTGGTGAGGAACTCGGTGATTATTCCGTCCTTGATGAGGTAGCGCGGCCTCGCTTTGACGCCCTCGTCGTCGTAGAGGTAGAAGCCCCAGCTGTTCGGCAGGGTCGGGTCCTCTATGACGGTGACGGCTTCACTTCCGATTCTCTCGCCGAGCATGTCTGGCTTGACGAAGCTCTCTCCTGCCTGCGCCGCTTCCCTGCCGAAAATCCTGTCCGACTCGTAGGGATGCCCGACGCTCTCGTGGACGGCTATGCCTGCCACCTCAGGGCTTATGACCAGGTCAACCTTGCCTTCGGGCGGCTTCTTGCCCTCGTAGATGAGCTTCTTCAGAGCTTCAACATCCTTAACCGCCCAGCTCCACGGCTCGTCCTTCTCGATGAGCTCCAGTCCACCGGAGAACGCCCTCTGGACGAACGGCGCCTGCTCCATCTGGCCGTTCTCGAAGACAACGAGGTTATAAGTTACCGAAACGCGCGGGATTTTGCTCTTCACGTAGGCCCCCTCGCTGTTGACGAAGACCTTCTTCCAGAGCTGGTCGGAGTACATTAGATAGCGCATGGGAACGTTCACGCCGGCGGCTTTAACCTCCTCCTCGATTTTCCGGAGGATTTCTAACTTCTCTTCCGGGGAAACGTCCCTGAAGTCCTTCTTCATCTTGACCTTGTAGGAAACGCGGTGGAAGTCCTCTTCTGAAAAGCGAATTGGCTCGTTTCTCACCTTGGAGGCCGCTCTGGCCAGCTTGACGGCCTTCTTGACGGCCTCGCTTACGCTCTCTTTCGTGAGGACGTTGGTGCTTGCGAAGCCCATGCCTCCCCCGACTAAAACCCTGATGCCAATCCCCCTGTCGGCGAGTATCTCAAGGCCTTCGGGATTGCCGTTCTTCATGGCCAGAGAAGTGCCGTTCTTCTCCTCAAAGCGGGCCTCGGCATAGCTTGCCCCCAGTTCGAGGGCCTTCTCAACCGCGAACTCTACGAGTTCATGCATGCACATCACCTCAGTTTACTGCATAGAATAGTGCGTCCGGAAGTATAAAAGTCTTTCCGTTAAGATGGCGGTCGAAAAGAGGGCACTGGACTTTTAGACAAGTTGAAATCAATGGACACGAGGCTCAAAATTAAACCCTATTGGAAGAAGGGGGGAACTGGAACCTCCAGAGGTCTTAAAACTTCTCCTCACATTCACACGGCTTCTTTCCGCAGTAGGGGCAGACGCCGGGATATTTCTTCTTCGCCGCTTCCTCAATATCGATATCGAGCAGGTTGGCCAAGCTGGCGAGCCACGCCAAAACGTCGGCGAACTCCTCCTCCATGGCCTCGCGGTCGTTCTTCCTTATTGCCTCGCTCAGCTCGCCAACTTCCTCTACGAACCAGAGGAAGGTTCTCTCCACTCCCCTCTTCGAGTCCTTGTGGAAGTAGATCTCCCTGATCATCTCCTGAAACTCGCGTATCTCCATGTTCTCACCTGAGGAAATGGGAAGAAAAGGGCTTAAAAATCACTCGCTGATAACAAACTATATAAGCATGATATACAACATATTTGTCGTACGACAGTTGTGTTGTACGACACCATAGTTGGGGATGATAGAATGGTTCAGATCGGCGGGCCGGCACTGGGAGAAGACTTCCATGACAGAGAACGGGAACTCTTAGAGCTTAAAAGGAAGGTGTTAAAGAACAATATCCTTATCACAGCCCCCCGACGGTTTGGAAAAACCTCTCTGCTCAGAAAGTTCGAGGGTGATATGAAGAAGAATGGGTATACTGTAATTTATCTCGACGTTATGGATGTATCGTCCCCTGAGAGATTTATCCATGAGCTAACTTTGGCAGCTTTTGATGAGGCTGATCTTAGAGATGACTTTTTCGAGAAACTTAAAAAGATATTCAAAGGCTTAACTATAGATGCGAAAACACCCGTTGCCTCTTTAAAGCTTGAGCTAAGCAAAGTTGTTGAAGACAATGTCAATGAGAAAACCTGGCATGACACTGGAAGGGAAATAGTTAAGGCAATCGTCGGCTCTTCTGAAAAGAAACCTGTCATTGTTATTCTCGATGAACTCCCGGAGGCAGTGTCCAATATGAAAAAGAAAGGTTCCGATGCCGTTGAGTTTCTCCAGTGGTTTAGGAAAGTGAGACAGAAAGTTCCAGAGATCAAATTCATCGTAGCGGGTTCCACGAGTTTTGAGAAAGTGGTAGAATCAATAAGTGGAAGAAATGCATACATAAATGACATGTACACCATTTCACTGAGTGGATTTTCAAAGGAAGACGCTCTGAAGTTTCTGGAAACAGCGTTCGAGGAGGATGATCTCCCATTCACAGGAGGAATTGGGAATAAAATCCTCGAACTTGTGGGGGAACCGTACGTCCCTTATTTCCTTGCAGTTTTTGTGGACATCTTATATGAAGCGACGGAAGAAGGAACGAGTCCTGATGAAATCTTTAACCGGCTTGAAGAGGTGTACTGGTCAAAACTACTCGGAAGTGAAGGTACTAGGTACTTCCGCGATTATGGTGATAGACTCAAGATATACTACTCCGAGTATCTTGAGCCAGTAAAGGAAATACTAAAGGAGGCCGCTGGTAGTGAGGAGGGAATTAATGTAGACCTTGCTAAGGAGATATTCCTAGAGCGCACGGGATGCAGTGAGGATGAGTTCAACCTCCTCCTTAGAGATCTAGAGAATGACTTCTATATCTCTGTGAGGGGTGATCGTATAATCTTCCAGTCAAAACTAATGAAGGATTGGTGGGGGCTGAACTATGGATGATGCCTTGTACCTTTTTAATCCCTCAGTCATGGAAAGAGAGATCCTTGAGAGGATATTTGTAGGGGAAGAACGGAGGAGACTCCTTGAAAGACTAAGGCGAGATATCCTTAAGGGGGCTAGAATAAACAGTCCTCGCTACTACTTGGTAATCGGACCAAGGGGTATAGGGAAGAGCCATTTTGTGACTCTCTTATACTATCGGCTCTTGGAGCATTCCGACGAGTTGCTCCCAGTAAAGCTCGCAGAGGAGGAGTACTCTATCTTTACCTTGGCGGATTTTCTTGTTAGGGTTTTGGAGGCGATGGGGAAACGTGATGTGGTCAGCAAACTTGAAGACCACACTGAAGAGGAGATAATTGAACTGGCCAAGGAATTCTTGAAGGAAAATAGAAAGATGATCGTGGTTATACTTGAGAATCTCAATCAAATACTTGAGGAACAAATGACGGAGGAAGAGGTCAAAAAATTCCGCTCCTTCCTTCAGGAGACAAACTTCATGAGCATTGTCTCGACGGCTCCCTCCATTTTCCCAGGGGTATCAAAGCACAGCGCTCCATTCTTCAACTTCTTCCGCATGATTCATCTTCACGAAATGAGCAGGGATGAAGTGTGGGAACTCCTCCGGAAACTCGCCGAGATAGAGGGAGACTCAGAACTGATTAGGAGAATAAATGAATCAAGAGGCCCAGTGAATGCCGTTATTAGAATTACCGGTGGCAACCCAAGGGCGGTTGTTTTACTCTACAACGTGCTGAAGAGCGGTGAGGTTGTAAGTGCTGAGAACCTTCTTTTCAAGATACTGGACGAGAGCACACCGTACTATCAGAGCATATACTCAATGCTCGATGGTAGGAAGAGAAAAGTTCTCGATACCTTAATCATGATTGGTCGGCCTGCAACGCCCAAAGAGATTGCACGAAAGGCAAGAATGGACGAAAGATCCGTTGCTACCTATCTCCGTAGGCTAGAAAGGGAGGGCTATATTCTCTCAAAGAGGGCAGGTAAAAACACATACTACTCAGTAAGGGACGTCCTCTTCAAGTTATGGCGGGAGCTGAGGATCAATCCCAGCCAGA
The DNA here is from genome assembly GCF_000221185.1 of Thermococcus sp. 4557. NCBI lineage: Archaea > Methanobacteriati > Methanobacteriota > Thermococci > Thermococcales > Thermococcaceae > Thermococcus > Thermococcus sp. 4557. The sequence goes on from NC_015865.1 coordinate 191,216, forward strand.
GGGGGATGGTATCTTTGTTCATCGAGTTTTTGCAGGTTTGGTACACTCCTGAGGAGATCATTGAGAGGCTATCTAACCTATTAGAAGAAAAAGAACTTGACAAAAAAAGGGCAAAGGAAATTGCATACCTATTTTTCAGCCTGCCTAAGGACTATAAAATGATGATTGTGGAACCAGTCACCAGAAAACTTCTAGAAGCAGGATTTGTAGAGCTAATAGAAGAGAACCTAAGTGACATGGAAGTTAAGGAACAGGCACTTTTTGTGGAATTCATCGAACTTATGAAAAATGGGGAGTATGAGAAAATCCTCAAAAAGGCCAGTCGGCACATAGAGAGGGGCGAAAAAAGCCCCATCCCGTGGATGTTTAAGGCAGCAGCCCTAGACGAACTTGGGAGGGAGAAGGAGGCTGAGCAAGTTCTTAAAGATGCCATTAACATGTTCAGAGACAGCTGGCTTGTGCTGGCCACACTGGGCTTTTTCTACCTAGCAAAAGAAAAGCTCTCTGAGGCAATAGGTCTCTTTGAAAGAGTCATTGGAATGGCGCCTGAGCTACATATAGGATGGGCCCTGAAAGGGGAGGCCCTCATGGCCATGGGGAGGTACTCTGAAGCATTGGAAGCACTGAACAGGGCAATTTCTTTGGCTGCAAATATAGAGAACGCAGAGTTGTACTTAGACCGCGCTAGGTGCTATCTTAACCTTGGTAAATTCGAAAAGGCTGCGGAAGACGCTCAACGTGCTCTTGACATGGAGCCAGATCATCCGAGCGCGATAAGGATACTAGCTCTTTCCCTTATAGAACTCGAACGCTACGAGGAAGCGATTCCTCTGCTTGACCAATACTTGCAAAAACATCCCGAAGACTGGAGTGCATGGAGAATCAAATTAGGTTCCCTGGGCTTGGTAGGAAAAGGTGAGGATGCTATAAACACTGCAAATGAGATTGTAAAGAGGTATCCTATGATTACAGATGCCTGGCTGGTTCGTCTGGATATCTATCTCGGAGCTACTCTGGAAGCCCTCATTGAGGGAAACTTTGGGAATGCAAGGAACTACCTCTCAACTACGGTTGAGACTATAAACAGAGTTCTAACGCTTGATCCGACTAGAACAAAGGAAACAGTAAGTGCAATATCCGGTTTTCTGAGAAATGTTGTTGAATACTGTGATATGAATGCGCTCAAGCTCTCACTGGAATACCTTAGAGGCGTCAAGAACCTCAAAGAGATATTGGAACCTTTTGAGGTTGCAATTAATGTGCTGGAAACTGGAAATGAGAGAGCGTACCTAAAACTTAATCCCGAAAGTCGGAAAATTGCAGAGGAAATAGTTAAAAAAATGAAAGAGCAGAAGACTTTAGGGGAGACGGTAAGAAAACTGGGAACACAGAAGTAGCCTCTATCCATCATTCTTTATTCTCGCTCGCTACCTCGATGAGCTTCCTCATGTGGATCTCAACGGTATCAAAGACCTCGGCCTCAACGTCCCCCTGCTTCACTATCAGCGGGAGCTCGGTGCAGCCGAGGATGACGCCTTCGATTCCTTCCTTATCTATGTAGCGGTTGATGAGGTTGAGCACCCAGTCCCTGCTGGCGAAGTTCTCGAACATAAGCTCCTCGGTGATGATTCTGTTCAGCTCGTCCATCTCCCCCTCGTTCGGCGTGATGACATCGAAACCGGCCTCGCGGAGGGCGTTCTTGTAGAAGTCGGCGGTCATGGTGGTCTTAGTGCCGAGGAGGAGAACCTTCCTAACGCCCCGCCTCTCCATCTCCTCGATGAGCGCATCGATTATGCTCACCATCGGGACGCTTACGGCCTTCTGGATCTCCGGGAAGACGATGTGTGGTGTGTTAGCCGAGAGCGATATTATCTCCGCTCCAGCATTCTCAAGGGCCTTGGCGGCCTTTATGAGTATCTCCTTCCTCCCCTCCCAGCCGTTCGGGTTGTGGATGAACTCCTTGAAGTTTATGGAGTAGATTATCAGCTCGGGGAAAACGTAGGGCTCGAACTTTTCGCGGCTTATCTCCAGGTATTTCTTGTAGTAATAACACGTCGCCTCGGGGCTTGTTCCGCCTATTATTCCTATCTTCCTCATGAGAATCACCAAGAAACGGGACATCCCAGGGTTTATGAGCCTTTTGGAGTATTAGATGAAAATTTCTTCGAATGTATAAGAAAGTTTGGCTATCACACCCAGCTCGTCACTCCACGCACAAAGCGGGGCGCCGTTGTGGGTTCCCTCCAGTATCATCGGGTCGTACGGTACCGTGCCGAGAAGAGGGACCTCTAGTTCCTCGGAGACGAACTTTTCAAGGGCCTCCAGGTTCTTTTCTGGTATGAGCGGCTTGTTGAGAATCACCCAGAAGTCCTCGATTCCCAGGTGGAGGAATTTCCTGATCGCCGAGTCCACCCAGTCGTGAAGGTTCCTCAGGGGCACGGTGCTGGGATCTATGACGAGCACATGGTAATCGAGCTCCGGGATGAGCGGGTGGGCGTCTATCGGAAGGCCCGAGGGGAAATCTATGAGGACGGCGCCGTATGCAGGTTTAAAGTACTCGATGAGCGTCGTGAGGCTTTTGAAGGATAGTTTGTGTCGTATTGGGGCGTTGGGGTCGCCCAGGAGGAGATGTAGGTTCTTTATCTCCATGTACGGATACGTTAGCCACTCCAGGTCCATCCTTGGGTTCTCCAGATAGGAGTGAATCGTGTATTTGGGGGTAACCCCAAACTGAAACGCTAGGTTGGGGAAGTACAGGTCGGCGTCGACGAGAAGGGTTCTGATGCCTCTCATGGCTAGGCAGGCCCCTATGTTCGCAGTTAGGGCGGTCTTACCGCTGCCTTCAAAACCGGTTATTCCTATGACCACCATTCTGCTCACTTTGTAACGAGTTCTGATAATAATAAAACTGGGTGGCAAGGTTCAAAAATCTTTTCTTGAAAGTTAAAAAGAGGGAAAGGGCATCACTCGGGCATCTCCCTGACGTGAACGTCGAGCTGCGGGAACGGGATCTCGATGCCCTCTTTCGTGTAGAGCTCGTATATGCCCTTCGTGAGGTCGCCCTTTACGTCCCAGTAGTCGTCCGTCTTGGCCCATGCCCTGAGCTGCAGATTGATAGAGGAATCCGCGAGGGCCGTTATCACGACGCTCGGCTCGGGGTCATCGAGCACCTTTGGATGGCTCTTCATCAGGTCCATGGCAAGCTTTATCGCCCTGTCGAGGTCCGTGCCGTAGGCGACGCCTATATCGACGCCAACCCTTCTCGTTGGCATGCGGGTGTAGTTCACGATTATGCTTCCCCACACGAGCTTGTTGGGTATTGTTATTATCCTGTTGTCGGGGGTTTTGAGCTCGGTGCTCATAAGTCCGATGCCGCTGACGCTTCCGGTCTGACCCGACACCTCAACGACTTCCCCCAGGTCTATGGGCCTAAGGGCGGTTATCCAGACGCCCGCGGCGAGGTTGGTGAGCGTATCCTGCAGACCAAAGCCCAAGATCAAGCCTATGACCGCCGAGAGGCCGAGTATTAGCGGCGATACTGAGATGCCGACGGCACCGAGCGCCACTATGATGACTATGATGTAGAGCAGTATCGCCAGGAACCTCCCCAGAAACTCGATGACGAGCGGTGGGAGCTTCGTTTTCCGCATGCTCTTTTTGAAGAGCGAGACCAGAATCTTTGCCACGATGTAGCCCACTATCAGGATTATCAGCGCCGATACCAGCTGGAACGGCGTAACCCCTATGTAGGGCAGGGGCTCATCCAGAGCCGCCATGCTATCACCTCGAATAGTTTTAGAGAAAATTGGGTATCAAAGTAAAAAAGGTTTTCCTTTTTCACTCGAGAATCGAGGTTATTTCATCCCAGAGCTTCCCGGCCAGCTCGCGTTTGTCCATCCGCGGGAGCTTTTTGACGGAGTCCCTGCCCACGAGGATGACCTCGTTCTCCTCGCTTCCGAAGGCTTTGAGCGTGTTGGCCACAACGAGGTCGCTTCCCGCCCTCTCGATCTGTTTTCTGGCGGCGTTGATGAGCTCCTCCTCGCTGAGGCCGGTCTCCGCCTTGAAGCCGACGAGGAAAGCTCCCGGCTGAAGCTCCTTAATCCTGTCTATTATCTTCGGCGTCGGTTCGAGCTCGAGTGTTAGAGTTTTTCCGCTCTTTATTTTCACGCTGGCCCTTTCCTTGACGCGGAAGTCGCTCACCGCGGCGGCGAGGATAACGATGTCGTATTTCTTGGCCTTCAGCTCACTCTCTATCGCCTGGAGCATCTCCTCAACGGTCTCGACCTCGATCTGGTTCTCTACGAAGCTGGGAACGCTCCCCTTCGTCCTGATGAGCGTGACCTCCGCCCCTCTGAATTCCGCCTCCTCGGCTATTGCGACGCCCATCTTCCCGCTGCTCGCGTTGGTTATGTAACGAATCGGATCTAGGTACTCCCTCGTTGCGCCGGCTGTGACGAGAACGCGCTTTCCTTCGAGTGTCTTTGGATGGAGCTTTTTGATGACGCGGTAGACTATCTCGTCCGTTGTGGCCACCTTCGCCTTGCCCTCCTCGAAGCGGGGCCCTATAAACTCGACGCCGAGCCTCTTGAGCTTCTCGATGTTCTCGACGACTATCGGGTGTTCGTACATGGTGGAGTGCATCGCGGGGGCAATCATTATCGGTGTGTGGGCGAAGGCAGTCGTCACAACGGTTGTGACCGGTGTGTCATCGATTCCGCAGGCGATTTTTCCTATCGTGTTGGCAGTCGCGGGACAGACGAGGATCAGGTCGGCCTTGTTCTCGTGCTCCCCCGCGAGCTCAACGTGCTCGATGAAGCCGGTGATTTCAGTTACGACCGGGTTCCCTGTGGCGAACTCCATGGCGTAGGGGTGGATTATTTTGGTGGCGCTCTCGCTCATAACGGCGTGGACCTCGGCACCGTGCCGTATCAGCTCCCTGGCGAGCTTGACGCACTCGACGGCGGCTATACTCCCGGGAATCGCGAGAACGATTTTTTTGCCAACGAGCTTTCTGCTCTTCGTGGCATGGATCAGTTTGACGTGGTGAAGCATGGAAACACCTCCAGAAGGGGATTCGTTTAACTCATATATAATGTATTGGGAGAATCAAAGCTCCCTGACCGCATCGTCCTCAAATTTTTTCATCTCCTCCGACGTTCCAACCCAGACAACTATCGTCGGCTCGACGGTTATCATGCCGTCCTTTATCATGGGCTTTACCTCGTTTATGGCGTTCTCGATCTTGTATCCCCTGTCCACGACCTCTATCACGATGGGCAGGTCTGTCGAGAGCCTCATTACGTCGGCGGAGTGGACGCGGCTCTTCTTGCCAAAGCCGTAGATGCCGCGGTACACCGTTGCCCCGGCGATGCCCATCTCGCGGAGCCTCTCCACTATCGCCTTGTAGAGAGGCTTTCCATCAAAGCGGTCGTTCTCGCCGATGTATATCTTGAGTCTGAGCGTGTTCCAGTGCTCGACCTCGACCATGAAATCACCTCCGGGCCAGGATGAAGCCCGCAAACACTAGGGTGATCGTGATTATAACGTTTGCCGCGATGTTGAGGCCCGCTATAAGGTACTCCCTCTCGCGGAGGAGCGAAAGGGTCTCGTAGGAGAAGGTCGAGAACGTGCTCAATGCCCCGCAGAAGCCCGTCCCGAAGAACGCCCTCCAGTCGGCGGGGACGTCCATGCCCCAGAAGAGCAGGCCGTAGAGGTAGCCGAGGATCAGGCTGGCCAGGCTGTTGACCATGAGCGTTCCCACTGGAAACTCCCTGTAAACCGGCAGGATTCCCGAGATGTAGAACCTCGCCAGCGCGCCGAGTGCACCGCCGAGCATTATCGCGGTCATTATTCTGAAGTTCATTCTCCCACCCCTGTGGTTCTCGATTTCTGTCCTTCCCAGCATGCCTCCAGCAAACCCTACTTAAGATTTTGGGAAGGCTTTTCTGCCGGAGTGGGCCGCGTTGGCGGCAATACCCTTAAATAATTTCGCGCCGTCCTATGTGGTGTGACCGCCATGTCGGGCGTCCCCAGCTTTGAGTTTGGAATAGAGACAATCGCCCTCGCCTCCCTCCTGGTTCTCCTCTCGGGAATACTGGCGATGCTCATCAGCAGGAAGACGAAGTTCCCATACACCCCGCTCCTTGTTCTCTTTGGTGTTCTCGTGGGGCCGGTTCTGAGTCTGATTCTCCCCCAAACGGCCAGACTGCTGTTCTACTACGTCCGTGCCTTTGGACTCTTCCTGGTTCTCTTTGCGGCCGGGTTCAGCCTTAGACTCGCTGTTCTCAAGGAGCACAAGCTCGTCATAACCCTGCTCGATACTGTTGGCCTTCTGGGAACTGCCCTTCTCGCCGGCTGGTTTTTCTCGTGGGCCTTTGGCGTTCCATTCCCCGTCGGCTTCCTCTTCGGAGCGGTGGTCTCGGGCACCGACCCCGCGACGCTGATACCGCTCTTCCAGGAGCATAAGGTCCCGGAGGATGTCGAGACGATAATCATCACCGAGGCAATATTCAACGGCCCCCTCGCGATAATACTCACGATGGTGGCCCTGTTCCTCATAATCCCGGAGATTCCAGGCTACGCCCCCGTCGAGCCCGTCCTGGAGGGTGCCGGCCTCTACGTTGCGGCCATCGTCTACTTCCTCTACCAGATATTCGTCTCGGCCATTATCGGCGCGGTTATAGCGTACATATCATACCGGGCCATAGTGCGGCTCGGTCTCTACAAAAGCCCCTACACCCAGATACTCGGCCTGGCGATGGCCTTCGGCGGCTACGTTGTTGGAGAGTTCGTCGGTGCCTCGGGATTCCTCGTCGTCACCATCATAGGCCTCATCCTCGGGAACCACCACGATTTCTTCAAGAGGAAAAACAGTAAAGTGGACGATGCCGTGAAGAGGAACATGGAGTTCAACGACGTCCTCTCGACCTTCTCGGTGATATTCATCTTCGTGCTCCTCGGCGCGAGCCTCGACCTCACGGGCCTGCAGTGGGGGACGATAGCCACCTCGCTCTTGGTGGCACTGTTCGTGATATTCGTCGCCAGGCCGCTGGCCTCCCTCGTTGTCCTGCCATTCACGGGCTTCAAGCGGTTCCTCTTCATCTCCCTGGAGGGGCCGAAGGGTGCCGTTGCCGCGAGCATGGCGATACTGCCGGTCGTCCTCGGTAGGGTCTACAACAGTCCCGAGATGATCGCGTGGGGAGAGCTGATACTGAGCGCTGGGCTTATGACGGTTCTGCTCTCGATGCTGCTGGAGTCGGCGTGGGTTTCGCTCCTTAGGGAGAGGCTCCTGGATTAGCCTTTTAATCCTTGGATGTCTTGGAGTGGACTCATTCGCACCACTCAGAGGAACCTCTCCATGAAATCCAGCACGGCCAGGGCCCTGTAGGTGTTCTGGAAGTTCGAGATGCCCAGCTCCAGAGAGCGCCTGAAGCCGCCGTTGGGATTCTGCAGCTGGCGTATGAACCAGACGTGCCTCCTCGGACAGCTGGGGCTCTCGCCCTGAAGTTCCAGCCCCCTGGTAGCGTAGAAGGTCGGCTCAAGGTACGGGGGAAGGCTGTACGGAACCTCGGTGAAGCCGCCCCAGTCCCCGCAGAGCTCGCAGTTCCGGAAGTGAGGACTCCTTGGCGGACGATAGCCGAGTTTGCGGAGGCTGAATATCGCCTGATACGTCATCGTCGTCGTGGGTTGTTTGACTCCGTAGCCGTTACCGTTGCGGAACTTCATGATGAACTCCCTTATGGCTTCCCTCTCGTCGGGGTTGAACTTGATGCCAATTGCATCAAAGGCCTTGACCACCCAGTAGGTTGCCTCCAGCGGCGTCGCCGTCCCGAACTCCTCGCTCCCGCCTAGGCCGACGGCGAATTTGCCCTCCAGCGGGTTGTACTTGGTAAAAACGATGTCAAGGTGCTCCTTCGCAACGTCCTCTGCTCCCAGTATAGCCAGACCTTCAAGGACCATCGCTATCGCCACCACGGCCGTCTGGGGCTGAATTGCGTTGCTCAGAAACTCAATAGTTTTCTCCGGCTCGGGGAACTCGATGCCGAGGAGGTTGTAGATTTTAATCGCGTAGTACGTGTCGTTGACGTTGGTGTCGTTGAGGACGCTGACGAAGCAGTAACCGCCGTCCTTGTGGCGTCTCTCCTCGATGTATCTGATGAGCGAATCAGCGTTAATGAATCGCCCAATGTCATAAAGCTTCGAGCCCATTCTACCGCCTCCTTAAGGTTTTGACGGAGAACAGGCGTCATCAGCCCTCGGCGGGCGGTTCGGCTCGAAGCCCGGGCGGACGCCATCGCCCACGTGACCCTTCAGGATAGCGGTTAAAAATCTTTGTGGTGCACCGGGCTAATCACCTAAAAGCTTAATAAGTCTGGTGAGAGCCTTTTTCTGTGATGAAATCATGGAGTTCATAGCCTTCACATACGTCGGCAACTTCATAAGTGAGGAGTTGATAAAAGAAGTTGTCTTTGACGTATTCGACGGGGCTAACAGGTTCTTTGAAGAGAACGGTCTCCCACTGAGGTTTCTCTACGTTGGAAAGCTCAAGCTCGAGCCGGGTTATCTGATAGACATATACACCCCGGAAGGGAAGATCCGGGCCTATCCCCTTGAGGCCCTCGTCGATGTGCTCCATGCCAAGCTCATCCACGAGATTGAGGAGCGGCCGGATATCAAGATGGATAAGATGTTCGCCCTCACGACTTTTCCCCTGGTTTCCCGCAATCCGTACTTCGACTTCTACGAGAAGTTCCTCGGCATCCATGAAACGAGGCTCGGCCTCAGGATAATGGTGCTTTCGATGAACCCCTTTGAGCCGCCCGAACTCTCTGGGCTGCTGAGAAAGGCGGGTGGAGAAGACGGCCCGGAGAAGGAGTCGCAGGGCCGTCTGAGGGCTTCGCTGGAGCTATTCAAGGCAAGGCTTCTTAAAGGGGTTCTCCACGAGGTGGGCCACGGTTTCGGGCTGGAGCACTGCACCAACCAGTGTGTCATGAACCCGCCCGCCAGTATGGAGGAATGGGATTCGAGGGTGCCCGGCTACTGCAGAACGTGCCTCATCAAGTTGAAGTCGAATCTTTCTTCGGACCACCGGCGGTGAATTCCAACCCTGAATGTCCGGCTTCTTCCTTACTGCCCTCCGCCCACCAGCTTCCTCGCCTCTTCCAGCACCTTCGCCGCATGGCCCTTCGCACGGACGTTGGTCTTCTGCCAGATGATTTCTCCGTGGGGGTTGAATATGAACGTGCTCCGTATAACGCCCTCGTACTCCCTTCCGTAGCTCTTCTTCCTTCCCCAGGCACCGAGGGCCCGTATCAGCTCCGCGTTGGGGTCGCTGAGAAGGGTCACCTTTAATCCGTGCTTTTCCTTGAAGCTCAGGTGTCTCTTGACCGAGTCCTTTGACACGCCGACAACCTGGAAGCCAAGCCTCTCAAACTCCGGAAGGAGCTCGGTGAATTCATTTGCTTCCGTTGTACAGCCGGGCGTGTTGTCCTTTGGGTAGACATAGACGACGGTCCATTTTCCGCCGATTACATCCCGGAGGGTTACCTCCCTCCCGTTCTCATCGAAAACCCGAATATCGAGGGGGTTCATGCCACCACCCATGGAAGTATGGCATCCTAACTATTAATCCTTTTGGCAAAGGTTATTAGGAACCGCGCCGACTACCCGATTAGGTGAGAGAACATGAGGCTTCCCGCTCACAAGACGAAGATCGTGGCCACAATCGGGCCCGCGTCCCTCAAGAGCGAAACGATAGAGGCGATGATAAAGGCAGGAATGGGTGTGGCGCGTATAAACTTTGCCCACGGGGACCTGGAGCAGCACGCCCGCACCATTGAGCTGGTGAGGAAGGCGGCTCGGAGGCTGAACCGCCCCGTGGCGATCCTCGGTGATCTCCCTGGGGTAAAAATCCGCGTCGGCGAGATTGCTGGCGGTTCAGTGACCCTCAGAAGGTGGCAGACGGTAACGCTCACCACCAAGGATGTGGTCGGCAACGAAGGCCTTATTCCGGTCCAGTTCAAGGACTTTCCGAAGATGGTTTCCAGGGGAGACGTCATCTACCTGAGCGACGGTTTCATCGCCCTCCGCGTGGAGGAAGTCCGCGGCACCGACGTGGTCTGTAAGGTCCTGGTTGGGGGAACCCTCTTTTCCCACAAGGGCATAAACGTTCCGAAGGCAAGGATCGCAATAGACGCGGTGACCGAGAGTGACCTCAGGTTCATAGAGTTCGCCATTGAACACGGCGTCGATGCGATAGGCATAAGCTTCGTCGGCTCGGCGTATGACGTCCTCAAGGTCAGGCGCTTTGTTGAGGAAAAGGGCGGCAGGATGTTTATCATTGCAAAGATAGAGCGGCCGGATGCCGTCAGGAACTTCGACGAGATCCTCCGCGCCGCCGATGGTATAATGATAGCGCGCGGCGACCTCGGAGTGGAGATGCCCATAGAGAAGCTGCCCATCCTCCAGAAGAAGCTCATCCACAAAGCCAACGTCGCCGGCAAGCCAGCCATTACCGCGACGCAGATGCTCGAGAGCATGACCGAGGAGAAGCTCCCCACGAGGGCAGAAGTCACCGACGTCGCCAACGCCATCCTTGACGGTACGGACGCGGTGATGCTCTCGGAGGAAACGGCGGTCGGCAGGTATCCCGTCGATGCCGTGAGGATGATGGCCAGGATAGCCAAGGCGATCGAGGCGTACAGGGATTCCCTCTGGTCCGCGCGCATAGTGGAGTGGAAGATGAGCGAGTGGAAGGGCCGGATGCCCAGGAAAGGCACAATAAAGGACACGATAGCAAGGAGCATCATCGAGGCCCTGAACTCGATGGACATCAAGCACATCCTCACCCCGACGAGGACGGGCGAGACCGCGAGGCTCATCTCGCGCTTCAAGCCGAAGCAGTGGGTTCTCGCCTTCGTGCGGGACGAATGGGTCGGCAACACGCTGATGTTCTCCTACGGCGTCTATCCATTCGTCGTGGAGGAGACCAGCGAGGACGAGATACTGCGCCTGATAAGCGGTCTCGGCCTCGTTAAGGAGAACGACACTATCCTGCTAACGAAGGGAACCCCGATAGGGAAGACCGTGGGAACGAACACGATAAGGATTTTCACCGTTTGACTTTTTTTATTCAAGCCGATTTTGGGCCGCCTCGCCGCACGGCGAACGCTTCAGGCCTTCACCCGCTGGGCGGGGCTTCTGGAAGTGCCGAGGGTCCGTGAGACTTTGTGTTCACCGCAATCCTTTTAGCCTCCCGCGAATAACTAACCCGGGTGAGAAAAATGAACATTCTTATTTTTGGTCCGCCTGGAAGCGGAAAGTCCACCCATTCAAGGACGATAACCGAGCGCTATGGTCTGGTCTATGTCTCTTCTGGTGACATGATACGGGCCGAGATAGAGAGGGGCAGCGAACTGGGGAGGGAGCTGGAGAGATACCTTGCAAGGGGTGAACTCATTCCGGACACCGTTGTCAACACCCTCGTAATCTCGCGGCTCAGGCGGAACCGGAAGAACTTCATCATCGATGGATACCCCAGAACGGCGGAACAGGTTCTGGCGCTCGAGGACTACCTCTATGATCACGGCATGAAAATAGACGTGGCCCTGGAGATCTTCATTGAGAAGAAGGAAAGCATAGAGAGGATATCCGGCAGGAGGATATGCCCGAAGTGCGGTGCCGTTTACCACGTTAAGTACCGGCCCCCGAAGGTTCCCGGAAAGTGCGACGTCTGCGGCGCTGAGCTGGTTCAGCGTGAGGACGACAGACCCGAGATCGCCGGCAGCCGCTATGACCTGTACATAAAGAACATGGGGCCGATAATCAAGTTTTATCGGAAGCAGGGGATATACGTCAGAGTGGATGGGCACGATGGGATACCTCAGGTCTGGGAACGCATAAGGCCCCTCCTCGACTACATCAGCTCTCGCGAGTCTCTTTCCCCAGGACGCTCATGAGGTCCCGTATTTCATCCATCTCCGCCAATTCCTCAGCTTCCTTCTCTATCTGATCCAGGCGTTTCATGATGATCCCGACAGTTTTGTCCCCAGGATCGAGTACCCTTGCCCTGACGGATATGTACTCCGCGTTGAGGGTTCTTAGGTAGGAGGATGCCTTGTGGGTGAGGTCTTTCGCGAGGTTTTCCTTTACGCTCGACGGCTTCTCATCTGGCAGCAGCAGGGTGATGGTAAGCTGCGGCCTGCCGTCGGGGGGCATGTTGAGGACGATGGTTGAAAAGTCGATTCTCTTGTCCTTCAGGTATATCACAAGTCCCTTCCCCAGCCGCTCTATCGTTCTCTTGATATCATCAGGGCAGTTCACCACGAGGTTGATTTCTTCCTTCCGCGGCTTTCCGGCCGCCTCTATGGTTCTGAATCCCGCCACCTGAAACCTGGCGTCGTACAGCCTCCCAAACGTGCGGGTGGCGTCCTCGGCCAGCTTCTCAAGGAGGCCGGATATTATCGAGTCCAGCTCGCCGGGAAGAAACGTCTCGGGCCTGCGGATTTCGAAGAGGAATGCCAGCTTTATGACCCTCCCAACCGGCTTCACGCCGACCTTCATGCCAACGAGCTCCACGCCTAGGGTTTCGAGGGCGTCCCGGATGTTTCCGGCGAAGAGCTTCTCGACCACGGGATAATACTCGGGGGGTTCAACGGTTAGTACTGTCATTTGATGGTTCTACGGCGAAATCACTTTAAGGGTTTTGTTCAACTACCTCAGGTGACCATGATGAAGGTCATGTTCTACGCCACGTTCCGCGAGATAATTGGGAGGCGGGAGGTTGAGGTTCACGGGGTGAAGACCGTCCGCGAGCTCATAGATTACCTCGCCGAACATTATACCCCGGAGATAAAGAAGCAGCTCATTGAAACGCCCCGCGTCGGTCCGGATAAGCCCATAGACGGCATGGTCCTCGTCAACGGCCACAACGTCCTTCACCTCAAGGGCCTCGATACCGAGCTGAATGAGGAGGATGTGGTTCATATATTCCCTCCAGCGGGGGGTGGTTGAATGGCGGTTGCTGAGCTCTGCCTCTTCCCGCTCGGCACGGAGAGTCCCAGCGTCGGGGAGTACCTGCGTCCGGTTATCGACGTTATAGCCTCCAGCGGGCTGAAGTACCGGGTCTGTCCGATGGGGACGGTGGTGGAGGGCCCGGTGGATGAGATCCTAGAACTGGTTAAGAGCTGCCACCGGGCGATTCTGGAAGCGGGGGCAAAGCGCGTCGTGATAAGCCTCAAAATCGACGACCGCGTTGATAAGCCGCTGACAATCGAGGGCAAGGTGGGCGTCTGAATGGTCGAGTACTTTGACAGGATAGCCGAACGCTACGACGGGTGGTACCGGACGAAGACGGGCCGCTACGTGGACAGAACGGAGAAGTGGCTGATATTCTCCATGATGCGGACCAATCGGGGAAGGGCCCTCGACCTCGGCTGCGGGACGGGGAACTACACCCTGGAGCTCAAAAGGAGGGGCTTTGACGTCGTCGGCCTCGACGCCAGCGAGGGGATGCTGAGGGTAGCGCGCTCGAAGGGCCTGAACTGCGTCAGGGGAGACGCCTACAGCCTGCCGTTTCCGGATGAGAGTTTTGACCTCGTTCTGAGCGTCACGATGTTCGAGTTCATCCACGAGCCGGAAAAAGCCATCTCCGAAATCCACCGCGTCCTGAGGCCGGGGGGTGAGGCGGTCATCGGCACCATGAACGGACGCAGCGCGTGGTTCCTCTTCAAACGGCTTAAGAGCCTCTTCGTTGAAACCGCCTACCGCTACGCTCGCTTTTACACTCCCGGAGAGCTTGAAGAGCTCCTCCTGGGGGCGGGATTCGGGGAGGTTGAGAGTGCTGGGGTAATATTCTTCCCCTCGTTCTGGCCATTCACGGGGCTGGCCGAGGGAACGGACAGGAAGTGTCACAGGAAATGCAGGAACCTTGCGGCGTTCGTGGCGGTCAGGGGGAGGAAGGTTTGAGGAGGATACGGCTCATAACCCGGGAGGAGGCGTTTAAACGCGCGGAGCACATAATGAACGAATACAGGGCGGCCTACGGTATCGATTTTGAGATAGAGCATTCCTTCCTGCCTGTGGAGCTTCTCGTCCCAACACAGGCGGAGCTCAGTGAGGTGAAGCTTCTCGTGGTGCTGGAAGAGATAAAACACGGGTACGATGCCCCGATAACGGTCATACCCTACGGGGGGCGCTACTATATCCTCGACGGCCACCACAGGGCCTTTGCCCTCTGGAAGCTGGGCTTCAGGGAGGTGGAGGCGCTCGTGCTGCGGCCGAAGAGCCGGTTCCTGCCGGGGGTCGTGAGGACCGCGGAGAAGAGCGGGCTTAGGGGCCTTGGCGGAGTAAAAATAGTCAGGGATTAGGAGGGCTCAGCCCTCCCAGATTACGTACTCCTTCTTCGTTATGAACACCGGCTCCACGCGCTTCTTGACTATGACAACCTTGTCCTCTCCGTACTCCTGGTAGAGCTTCTCGATGTACGCACTGAAAACGTCGGACGGCATCGATGCCTGCGCCGTTATCACGTTGTCGCCGGCCTTGACGCTCAGCTCCTTGACCGGGACGTAGGTTACGATATCCTGGTGGGGCTCGAGGTAGAACTCGTCCTTTTCTATGTCCTTGCCGTTGGGGGCGACGTAGTAAACTATGCTCGCCCTGAGTGCAAGCTGCACATTGCTGTAGTCCTTTCTGAACGCGGCTTTGAGCTCGAGCTGGCCGCTCTGACCCTCATCCAGGAGGTAGCTTGGATTGGCGACCTCTCCGTTTACCTTCGGCTCGCCGTTGAGCACTCCAACCGGGCCGTCCTGAACGAGGACGAAGCGGTAGTCGGTGGCGTTCGGGACAAAGACGCTGACCTCCACGGGGGTCTCGTTGAGGTGGTTTATGCTGAGGCCCTCTGCGAGGGTCTCCCTCTTGATGAGCTCGGTTCCGTTGTAGGCCTCGAAGATCAGGGTCGCGTCCTTGACGTCCCTGCCGAAGGCAGAAATCCAGAGTCTGAGCTTCTGCTCTCCGAGCGGGAGTTTTCCTCCACCCGTGGCGCTGTAAAAGGCCTTCCAGGTGCCGTTCTCATACTTATCGATCCTGTACACTGCGAATGGCCTGAACTCGTAGGTTGAGACGCCTCCGTCGTTGTGGACCGGCTTGAAGTTGGCGAAGAGCTTCTGAGCGTCCCACGGCTCGAAGGAGTACGGGATGTGGAACGCGAGCCTGACGAAGTTGCTGAAGGCCACCTTCTTGTAAGCCAGAACGCCGTAGTTGCCGAACACGTAGAGGACGTAGGGTATATCCCCGCCGCCATTTATGATCATCCCTTTCACGAGATCGACCGTCATAACTGGCTGATACGCTGCCTGGCCGGTGTTTATGTACACGACGGTCTTTCCGCTCTCATTGACATACTGGATGTACTGCATGGGCACGACCTGGAACATTGGGATGTGGCTGTATTCGTAGTAGTTTATCGCACCGCCGAGGTAGCTTATGGCGTTGAACTTGTATATGTCCTGCTGCCAGACTATCATGTAGTTGAGCTCCCAGGCCTCGAAGTCCTGCTCGCTCTCGTTGCCGTAGTGTGAGAAGAAGTCCGCGACTATGTAGCGCCTGTCGTATGCGTGACCACCGTCCGTGGCGGAGCGTCTGTTACCGAGCAGACTCGACTCGATCCAGTAGCCGTAGTCCCACCAGCTCGTGGCGCTGTCGAGCTCGTTGGTGTTCTCTTTGAGCCAGTTGAGGGTGTTTATCCAGTCCGCGGGTACGGAACCCTGGGCCTTGGCGGTGTTCGTCGCGAGGGCCTTGCTGTACTGTGCACCGATTATGGGGAGCGGGAGGAACAGGATTATCAGAAGGATTGCGTAGAGGGCCTTGGTCGTGGTGCTCTCCTTCATGTTCTCCACGAAGAGGAACGCCTCACCGATTGCAACGCCCGCCAGGAGGAGTATGGCTCCCGAAGCCTGGAACACGAAACGAACCGCTGTGAGGAGCAGGTACAGGGAGCCAATGTAGTAACTGACCAGGAATACCTCTTTGTAGCCCGTAAGGTCGTTCCTGACAAGCTTGATCACAAAGCGGGCCAGAACCATGACAAAGCCCGCCAGCGAGAGGAGGAATATAAGGCCGTCCTTGGATTTGACGCTGTAGTAAGCGGCTATCGTCTTCCAGTCCGTCCTGGCGAGCTCGGCTACCGTCTGGTAGAGGGGGTTGGACTGGGAGGCGCTTCCGAGGAACTTGAGCAGGTCCGGTCCAAGGTAGAAGTAGGCCGCGACGAAGCCGAGAACTCCAACGACCGCCACCACTCCAAAGCGGTGTTTCTTGTCCGAGTAGTTGAGTCTGAGCCGCTCGCCGTAGAGCATTATCGCCGCGAGGATTGAAAGCCCAACGAACGCCTCCAGAGAGAACATCAGGAAGCCCTTTATCTTTACGAAGCCGGTGGTGTTGAGGGCCAGTCCGAGCAGGAGTGAGAGTGCGTACATGGGGTAGAACTCCCTGACGAAGCGCTTGAGCTCGTCAATTTTGCCGAAGATGAAGAGCACTACCGTGTGGACCGCGGCGAAGAGCAGGAGTATTCCGACACCGAACTGGCTTCCCAGCCAGACTCCCATGTAGAGGACGCTCGTTATGAGGAAGAGGACCCCTCCCGCTACCTTCTTCCAGTTCCACTCCTTCTCATCGAGGTATATCAGGAGGAAAAGCACCGCGTAGAGGAAGAACATCATGAACGGGCCTTCACCACGGTTGTTTCCTGACATGGTCTTGGTGAAGTTGGCGTAGGAGAACATCATAAAGGCTGCTCCCCAGATGCCCGCCCAGTTGGAGTGGAGCTTCTTTCCGAGGAAATAGACCGCTATAATGGTCATTGCTCCAACGAACGGAGGCCAGAGCTTGAAAGCCCCAAGCACGTCGGTGCCTGAGATGGCGTGGACTATCTTGTAGAAAGCGGCCTGAACCGTGTAGAGGCCGAGCGATTCGCTTATCTTAAGGCCCGCGGGGGGATTGGCCAGCGGGAAGTACTTGGGCAGCCACTCCCTTATCGCAAGGCGGTAAATTTCGTAGTGGTAAAATGTGTCCGGGTCAAGGAAGGTCTTGTAGTTCGAGGTTATGTTCCTCAGTTTGAAGCCCAGATACGCGAGCAGGAGTGCTATCAGCGGAAGGCCGTAGCTCTTGAACATCAGGTAGTATTTTCCAAAGGAGGAGGTTTTTTCCTCCTTTTTCTTCTTTCGCTTTTCCTTAATCTCTGTTTTCACCATTCGGATCACCTCATTCAACGGTAACGGACTTTGCCAGGTTCCTCGGCTTGTCGGGGTCGTTGCCCCTCAAAACCGCTAGGTGATACGCGATGAGCTGGAGCGGTATGATATATACGATGGGGGTCAGCAGTTCGTCGATACAGGGCATCTCGATAAAGGCGCTGGAGACGCGCCTCAGCTCCTCCCTGTCCCCCAGGCCGATTATGAAAGCTCCCCTCGCCCTCGACTCCTCCACGTTGCCCACCATCTTGTCGAAGGTCTTTCCGCTCGGGGCCACCGCGACGACCGGGACGCCCTCCTCGAGGAGGGCAAGCGGGCCGTGCTTCAGCTCGCCGGCACTGAGACCCTCTGCGTGGATGTAGCTTATCTCCTTGAGCTTGAGGGCCCCCTCAAGGGCGGTTGGCACGTTTATGCCTCTTCCAATGTAGAAGAAGTCCCTCCTGTCCGCAAGATTCTCGGCGAGTTCCCTGAGGGCCGCGTCGTGCTTAAGGACGCTCTCCACGAGGTCGGGAACCCTCTTGAGGCCGTCCTCCAGGGAGGAGAGGTACGCCTCATCCGCCGTTCCGAGAACCCTCGCGAGTTCGATGGCGAGCATGGTCAGGACGGTGAGCTGGGTGGTGTAGGTCTTGGTCGCCGCCACGCCGATCTCCGGTCCGGCGTGGGTGTAGAGGGTCATGTCCGCCACGCGGGTGGCCATGCTGCCGACGACGTTGACTATCGCGAGAACCTTAGCGCCCCTCTTCCTCGCCAGCTTCATCGCCGCGAGGGTGTCGGCGGTTTCCCCGCTCTGGGTTATCGCTATTACGAGGGTGTCCTCGTCTATCAGGTCCTCGAACTCGTAGCGGAACTCGCTTGCGTCTTCAACGATCGGAATCTTCTTTGCGAGCCTCTGGAAGAGATACCTGCCCACGAGACCGGCGTGGTAGGAGGTGCCCATTGCGATTATGAATATCTTCTCATAGCGGGCTATCTCCTCCGCCGCCCTCTTCACGGCGTCGATGTTACCGTGGATTGCGTCCTTTATCGCCCTCGGCTGTTCGTATATTTCCTTGAGCATGAAGTGTGGGTAGCCGGACTTCTCGGCCATTTCCAGCGTCCATTCAATCTCCTGGACCGGCTGTTCAACGACCTCGCCGGTTGCGAGCTTTTTAATAACGTAGAAGTCCTTTCCTATGACCGCGTACTCCCCGTCGTCGAGGAAGATAGCCCTGTTTGTGTACTCGAGGAAGGCCGGCACGTCGCTGGCCGCGAAATTCTCGCCGTCCCCTATTCCAAGGACGAGGGGACTTTCGTTCCTCACGAAATAGAGCCGGTCCGGTTCTTCGGCGTAGATTATGCCAAGCGCGAAGGAACCCCTAAGCTTCAGAAGGGCATTCCTCATGGCGTCTTCGAAGCTGGGGGCGCTCTTAAGCTCCTCCTCTATCAGGTGGGCTATAACCTCCGTGTCGGTATCGCTTTTGAAGGTGTGCCCCCGGGAGAGCAGGTACTCGCGAATCTCGGCGAAGTTCTCGATTATACCGTTGTGGACGAGTGCGATCTTCCCGGTGCAGTCGGTATGGGGGTGAGCGTTAATCTCGTTAGGAACGCCGTGGGTGGCCCAGCGGGTGTGGCCTATTCCCCTCTTCCCAGGCATCTCAAGGAGGCCGAGCTTTTCGGTGAGCTCGTCTATGGCGCCGGCCCCTTTCTTTATAAAGAGCTTTCCTCCGTCCTCCGTCACAACGCCGGCAGAATCGTATCCCCTGTATTCGAGCCTCTTGAGCCCCTTGACTATTACCTCGCACGCGGCCCTATCCCCGATGTAGCCTATTATTCCACACACGGCAACCACCCGCTTTATTACTCTCTTCCCTGATAAACCGTCGAGAGTTAAAAGCCTTTCTCAGGGGGGGCTGTTTTCAGGCATTAATATGCTCTTTGGTTCATCCACCGATTGGGAAAAGTCTTTATAGGTGCTTGGGTCATCTACTCAGGGTGGCCGGATGAACAGGACGCTCGATGAGTTCCTTGAGGCGGCTCTCCCGAAGGCTCCGGGGAACGGGGATGGTGGGGAGCGGAGGAGAAAAAAGAAGCGGCTGAAATCAACCAGCCTGGAGTCTTTTCTTCCACAGGAATACGTGGACTACTTCAAGGGGCTCCGCATAGGGTCGAAGAAAATAAGGAACGCCAGGGTGGAGGAGTTATAGCGCCTCGGCTACCACGGCCTTCCCGCCGACCCTGAAGACGAAGGCCCTTCTGTCCCCGCTCAGGTTGGCCTCTATCCTCTTCCTAACCCGCCAGTACTCCTCCTGGGGGATGCTGAGCTTGAGCGTGGCCCTTCCGAAGCCCTCCCTCCTGAGGAAGTCGTTTATCCTCACCGGGTGGAACGGGAGGACGCCGACCACGGCGTAGGTTCTCTTGAGGTACGGGCTTTTCAGGGGTGCGTCGCCCGTTGCAAGAACGCGTCTCTTTTCGCGGAGGAGCATTTTGGCCTCCCCGTTTAGAACGTGGAGCAGCTCGTTCAGCAGGTCGGCGTAGTCAACGGCCTGCGGGACCTCGTAGAGGTACTCGCCGGGCTCGTCCGTCCACTCGAGGATGTTCTCAAGGTCCGGATTGCTCTCCAGCCTTGCCCCCGCTGGAAGAACAACCGCGCTCCTCTCCGCACTGGCGAGGGGTTCGGTGTAGAAGGTCAGCCTGTTGAGGGCCCCGAAGAGGTCTATGTACTCAAACTCCCCCTTCCAGGGTATCCTCTCGCGCCTTATCTGCGGCGGGAGGTCGAAGATGAACGCATCGGCCCGGGATTTGTACGCTTCGTAGATTCTCAGCGGGCTGGGCAGGAGGTCTTCCAGCCGCCTTTCGGGCATTTCCGGGGGCCTGGCGGGGTCTGAGAAGACCACCTCGGCGTCGATCCTCCCGACCGTCTCGGGGGCGAGCGAGTCGGCGTTGATGAACTCGATGTTCGAGACTCCGTACTTTTCGGCGTTTCTCCTGGCGAACTCAACCTTTGCGGGGTCTATGTCGATCCCGTAGGCCCTCTCAACCTTCATGGCGTAGAATATGAGCTGGATTCCGATACCGCAGGAAACGTCCGCTATGCTCCTCACGCCGGCCTTCTCAAGGCGCTCCGAGCGGTACCTCGCGACCATCTCGTGGGTTGAGTAGCGCAGACCCTCGAGGTCCATCCAGAGGTCGTCGCGCGAGAACTTGTCCTTCGCCTTGATCCGCGCCCTGGCTAGCTCCGCGATGATTTCCCAGTCACTGCCGAGCCTTGCGCGGAGCTTCCTCTCGTCGTAGCCCTTTCTAATCAGCTCTACAGCTTCCCTGACCTTCTCCTCGCTTATCCCTTCGAGCATGTTTTCGCCTAAGGGGAGAGGCTTAAAAACGTTGCCCGCGATATTCCTGCCTGGTGGTATAATGCAGTGGCGAAGGATAGCCTTCATTCTGATAGTTGCCGTCACTATCATCGGCTCCATGTGGTACCTCTACGATTTTGCCTCTCAGCCCGTTTTTCGTGACTACGTGGGGGATGAGGTCTGGTACGTCCCCGCGGCCAGGAACATCCTCCACAGGCTCGGTGTTGACCTGACCTACGTGAACGAGACCACTGGCTCCCGGGGTGTAAACGTCATCTTCTCCAACCAGAGCATGCGGATAAAATACCAGTACAGAGTGGAGAAAATCGCCATGGGGCACGGGGCGACCTACGAGAGGGAATACCTCAAGTTCCCGGGCGTTTACTTTGAGCTTCCCCCCGACGAGTTCGGGCCCTTCCTTGAGGAAGTCAGGAGGGAAATACCCGAGGGGGCTTACTACACGGTTCCCGGCTACTGGTATCCCGACAAGGACAACATCCAGAACTACCTCAACACCGAGCATCCTTTCCTAGGGAAGGACCTCATAATGCTCGGCATGCTCTTGGAGGATAAGCCGATAAACTGGCGCGTCCCCGGCATCATAGCCTTCGCCCTCATCGAACTCCTCGTCGTCCTCGCGACTTACCGGGTGAGCGGGAGCTATCTGGCGGCCCTCATAGCCCTGGCCTTCACCGTGGCTGACCCCACCCTCCAGGCGATGTCTGTGGTGGCCATGCTTGACATCCACGTCGCCCTGTTCGTCGCCCTGTTCGTGTTTTTCCTTGCCTACGACAGAGACCGCCTCGCGGCCTTTGCCATCGGACTCGCCGGCTCCACCAAGCTCAGCGGCGCCTTCGGGTGGCCCGTCCTTCTTGGGAGGGCCCTCAAAAGGGGGAAGAACCTCATCGGCTTTCTCGTGACGATAGCGGTTCTTCCGGCGGTCGGATTTCTCCTGCCGAACGTTCCGGCGATGGTGGCGATCGGACCGAAGAAGTGGTTCGACGAATTCCTCGGAAGCTTCAGGTGGCATCTCTCCAACAAAGGCGGCCATCCCGCCGCCTCTCCCGTCTGGGAGTGGTTCATAAACAAGAAGGCCTTCGCCCTGCACTACAACCCGGACATCTTCGCCCAGACCGATCCCTTCCTCCTCCTGGCGATGGTGCTCTTCATCCTTGCCCTCCCGTGGCTTTACAGGAAAAAATCTGGAATCCTGGCATCTTTTGGAGTGTTCTGGAGCACCGTGGCCGTATTCCTCCTCCAGTACGCGCTTGGGGGCACGACACAGTTCAGCTTCTACGCAACCGCCCTGGTTCCCCCCGCGGCGGTGGTCATGGGCGTGGCCCTCAACGAGCTCCTCCGCTGGGAGGCCTTCAGGGAGTCAATCTGGCTCTACCTGGAGTGGCTGCTGGAGGTAAAGGACAGGATAAGGCTGAGGCTGGGGAGGTGAGGACTCCCAATACTAATCCAGAGTTAGTACTAATCATGTTTAGGAGAAACGGCATCGACATAGAGCCAGAACTCGAAGAGTCCCGGCAGTTCTTGGTAGAATTCCGCTACTGGGGAGAGAAATTTGGGGAACCAGGGAGTTCCTGAAAGGGGTTGCTGATTGGGTTATCTCACTTCTTCAAAAACTCGTCCAGGCTGACCTGTCCTTTCTTCTTCGATTTTCTGGCCTCCATCTCTGCCCTCAGCTTCTCCTCGATCTTCTTCAGCGTCTTCCAGCTCCTCCTGACTATCGGCGGGAACTCGCCGTGCTCGCGGTAGTAGTTCTCCAAGAACGCCCTCGTCCTCGGGTCGCTGGGATAGCCGCTCCCGATCTCGCCGTACTTCTCCTTCAGCTTCTCTATCGCCCTGTCGCGGGTTACCTTCGCTATTATCGAGGCCGCTGAGACTGGCACGAACTTGTCGTCGGCCTTGTGCTCCGCTATTATCTCCGCCTTAAAATCCAGCCTCTTCCCGATGTCCTCGCCGAAGCGGGCCTCCTTCACGTCGGCGGCGTCAATGTATATTACGTCGGGCTTCACCTTGAGCGAGTTGAGAGCCTTGACGAAGTTCTCCACTTCGAACTCGTTTAAAGTTCCCTCACGGGAGTCTATCTCCTCCGGCCAAAGCTCCAGAACCACGTAATCGTCCAGCAGAGATATTATCTCGTCGAACAGCCTCTCACGCCGCCTGGGGGTGAGCTTCTTAGAGTCCTTAACCCCAAGCTCCTCGAGCTTTGGAACGTTCCGTTCATCCACAACAACCGCCGCTATGGCCATGGGGCCGATTACGGGGCCCCTGCCGGCTTCGTCGATTCCAGCGAGCTTCAAAGTCTCACCTCCTGAAGAGCAGAGCGCCGTAGATGACGCCTAGCATTATCGTCGCCAGGCCGCTGGGGGGTATGTCGGTAAAGTAGGCGAGGATCACGGAGGACACCTGGACGCCCAGGGTGAGGAACAGGCTGGCCCCGATGACCTTGCGCAGGTCGCTGCTGACCATCAGCGCTATCGCGCCCGGAAGAACGGCTACCACCTGGAGGGTTATGAGGCCGACGGTCTGGACGATGAGGGCGCCGATGGCACCGACGAGGACGTAGAGGATCATGAGGTAGGCCCTCGCGTTGCCCCCGTAACTCTCCATGCCCTCCGGGTCGAAGCTGAGGTAGAGGAAATCGCGGTACAGGAAGAGGACGACGAAGAAAAGAAGGGCACCCCCGAGGACGAGGACGGTAAGGTCGTCGAGGGTTATCAGGAAGATGTCCCCAGTGAGGTAGGAGACTATGCTCTCGCCGAGCGGGAAGTATGGCCTGGTCGCCATCACCTTGTAGAGCACGCCAAAGCCGAGAACCGTGAGGCCGGCGACAAAGCTGGCCACTATTCCAACCGCGGAATCCGGGGAGAACCCGAGCTTCTCAAGCTCCGCTATCGTGAGCACGACAATGACTGTGACGACGAGTGCAACGAGCATGACCAGGGAGAGGTTCTCGAACAGCAGGCCGAGTATCATTCCGAGAACCGCACCGAAGAGCAGGGAGTGGAAGAGGGCGTGGGTTAGGAAGGCCAGTCCCTTCGTGTTGATGAGCGGGCTGAGCATGCCGAGCAGGACGCTTACCATGACGCTGGCAAGGAGGGCCCTGATCAGATACTCCGGAATCACCGCCCGCCACCCCCGTGCCTGTGCAGGTGGACGTCGCCGGTTATGCAGAAGAGCTTGCCCTCAACGGGTATGACCCTTGCCAGCGGGCCGTATACGGATTTGATTATCGGGTCCTGAAGGACGTTCTCCGGACTTCCGAAGGCTATCAGGCGTCTGTTGAGGAGCATGATTTTGTCCCCGACCTCGATTAGGGGGTTGATGTCGTGGGTTGTGATGACCATCGTCACCCGTCTCTCGCGCTTTATCTTGGCCAGAACGCTGGCGACCTCCGCCCTTGCGCTGGGGTCCAGGGCGGAGAGCGGCTCGTCGAGGAGGAGCAGTTTGGGGTCGCTCATCAGGGCCCTCGCGAGGAGGACGCGCTGCTTCTGACCGCCGCTCAGCTCGCTGAAAAGCCTGTCACCCACTTCCGCGAGCCCGACGAAGCCGAGGACTTCCCCCGCCTTCTCCATAGTCTCCGGCGGGAGCTTGAAGTGGACGAAGCCGCGGCGGTAGACGCCGCCCATCGCAACGACCTCCAGGGCGGTGAGAGGAACCCTCTCGTTGAGGCTGTGGCTCTGGGGGACGTAGCCTATTAGCTCCTTCGCCTCGCAGGGCGGTTTCCCGAAGACCTCCAGCCGTCCGGTGTAGTCCCTGTGGAAGCAGGCGATTGCCTTGAGCAGGGTCGTCTTGCCGGCCCCGTTGGGGCCGAGCAGGAGGAGCGTCTCGCCATCCTCGAGAGTGAAGTCTACCCCCTCCACAGCGGGCTTTCCGTCGTAGAGTATCGTGAGGCTTTCGGCGGTTATTGCCTCCATGGTCATCTCCAGACTCCAGTTTAAGCGGTGCGTTTTTAAACCTTAATGTGCCCTTACTGGACAGATATGGGCAATGGAAGGGCAGGGTTTTTTTCTCTGCCTTGGACTTGTGCAAAAATTTTAAAAGCACATGCCTGTACTCTCGTTAGAAAATTTTTGCAAGGCTCAGGTTTATAAGGGCTCGAGCCTATCCGCTGGAGGTGATGATCATGGCGTACCACAGAGGAAGAGGCAGAAGAAGTGGGGGAAAGAAAAAGAACAGGCAGGTTCAGGGTGACGAGGTCATCCGCGTTCCCCTCCCGAAGGAAGGACAGCTGTTCGGTGTAATCGAGCAGGCCCTGGGGTCCGGATGGATGGACGTGAGGTGCTCCGACGGGAAGATCAGAAGGTGCAGGATACCGGGCAAGCTCAAGAGGCGCATGTGGATGCGCGTGGGCGACGTCGTCATAGTCCAGCCCTGGGACGTGCAGACCGAGGAGCGCGGAGACATAGTCTACCGCTACACCAGGACTCAGGTGGACTGGCTCCTGAGGAGGGGCAAGATAAGCCAGGAATTCCTCAGCGGCGGCGAGCTCCTGTTCTGAGCCCGCTTCTTCTAAAATTCCGGCTGTCAGCGAGTGATGGGGAATGCGCGAGGATGTAATAGAGCGCGAAATCGAGGGAATGCTAGGCCTCCGGGAGAGGCGCGAGAAGGACAGCGACCTCTATAAGATAGCCAATGAGGTATTCGACAGAACGACGAAGGAGACCCTCGCCTACCTCCACAGGAGGGGAAAGATCGAAACCCTCTACGGCGTCATCAGCACGGGCAAGGAGGCCAACGTCTTCGCCGGCGTGGACGCCGAGGGGAACAGGATAGCCGTTAAGATATACCGCACGTACACGACCGAGTTCCGGCGCATCTGGGAGTACCTCGCGGCAGACCCCCGCGTCGGCTACCTGCCCAAGGATATGCGCAAGCTGGTCTTTGTTTGGACAAGGAGGGAGTTTAAGAACCTCCAGCGGGCGATAAAATATGCGGTTCGCGTTCCCGAGCCGGTTATCTTCCGCAACAACATCCTTGTGATGGAGTTCATTGGGGACGAGCTCCCCGCACCCCGCATCAAAGACGTTGAGCGTTCGCTCGAGCCTTCGGACTTTGAGGAGCTTTACGACTTCACGATGGGCGTCATCGAGAGGCTCTGGAAGCGCGGGGACATGGTGCACGGCGACCTGAGCGAGTACAACATACTGCTCCACGACAGGCCCGTCGTGATAGACTGGTCGCAGGCAACGGTGAAGAGGAACAGGATGAGCGTGGAGCTGCTCAGAAGGGACCTTAGGAACGTCATAAACTACTTTGGGCGGAAAGGCGTTGATGTTGATGATTTCGACGATAAGTTCCGTGAGCTGGTTGGGGTTTAGAGGGTGAGAGCATGGACGAGTTTGAGAGACTGCTGAAGAAGTATGAGCGGATAGACAAGGACGGCCGGCCCGCCAGGGGCGGTCGCGATGAGGAGATCACCTACGCCGCGGAGGGCGAGCAGGAGGAGTTCATAAGAATCCCCCGCGACAGGGTTGCGGTCGTCATAGGCAGAAAGGGACAGACCAAGAGGGAGATAGAGGAGAGGACCAAGACCAGGATAGAGGTGGACAGCGAGACCGGCGAGGTCTTCATAACCTCCACGGAGGAGACCAGCGACCCCCTGGCCGTCTGGAAGGCGCGTGACGTGGTAATGGCCATAGGCAGGGGCTTTTCTCCCGAGAGGGCCTTCAGGCTCTTCAACGAGGGGGAGGTTCTTGAGGTCGTCAACCTGACGGATGTAATAGTAGGCAACGATAAGAACGCCCTTCCCCGCGTCAGGGGGAGGATAATCGGAAGGAAGGGAAGGACGCGCGAGATAATCGAGGAGATGAGCGGTGCGGATGTGAGCGTTTACGGAAAAACCGTCGCGATAATCGGCAACCCGATCCAGGTCGAGGTTGCCAAGACCGCCATAGAGAAGCTCGCCAGGGGCTCCCCGCACGGCGTCGTTTACAAGTACCTTGAGCGCAGAAAGAAGGACCTCGAACTCGAGAGCACGACCTACTACGAGGCCCTTGAAGGGGAGCCGGGCGATTTCGGGGAGAACTACGAGGGCCCCGATGAGGACTACGATGACGAAGACTTTTGGGAGGACTGAATATGGCCGAGGCGAATCAGCTGTTTAAGGAGTTCAAAATCCAGAGCGTCAGTGAGTTCTTCAGACGGAACGCGGCAATGCTCGGCTACACGGGCAAGATACGCTCCCTCACCACGGTGATCCATGAGGCCGTGACCAACTCACTCGACGCCTGTGAAGAGGCGGGCATACTTCCCTACGTCCGTGTTGAGATAGAGGAGCTTGGAAGGGAGCACTACAAGGTCATAATCGAGGACAACGGACCGGGAATTCCCGAGAAGTACATAACCCACGTCTTCGGTAAGATGCTGGCCGGAACCAAGGCCCACAGGAACATACAGAGCCGCGGCCAGCAGGGTATCGGTATAAGCGGCGCCGTTATGTTCGCCCAGATAACGAGCGGAAAGGCAACGCGCGTCATCACATCCACGGGCGACGACAAGATCATCGAGGCATGGGTTAAGATAGACGTTGACAGGAACGAGGGCAAGATTGTGAAGAAGGAGAAGCACCCCAACCCGAAGGGCTGGCGCGGCACCAGGATAGAGCTGGAGGTGAAGAACGTCCGCTACGTGCGCTCAAAGCAGGGCGTTTACTGGTACCTCAAGCTCACCGCGATAGCCAACCCGCACGCCCACATAGAGCTCATTGAACCCGACGGGAGGCTCATAGTATTCCCGCGCTCCAGCGAGGACGTTCCCGAGCCCCCGGTGGAGATGAAGCCCCATCCGCGCGGCGTCCTCACCGACGATGTTTACAGGATGGCCAAGAAGACGAGGAGGAGTTCCGTCAAGCGCTTCCTCGTTGGGGAGTTCTCGAGGATAAGCGACAAGAAAATCGACGAGCTCGTTGAGTACATCGCGGCGCTGAGGCTCATAAAGACGGAGGACGACAAGAATGTCCAGGAACAGCTCTACGAGAGGCTCATGAAGGGCGAGGTAAAGGCCGTCCTGCGCTCGTTCAGGGGCTACACGAAGGTCGTCAAGCAGGTTGCGAAGCTCATGGAGAAGCCGCCCGAGAAGCTGAGCTGGCACGAGGCTGAGGAGATAGTCGAGGCCTTCAAATACATGAAGTTCCTGGCCCCGCCGACCCACGGCCTCAGGCCCATCGGCGAGGAGAACATAGAGAAGGGCCTCACCAACATCCTCAAGCCGGAGTTCGTCACCGCGGTCACCAGGTCGCCGAAGGTCTACTCCGGAGGTATACCGTTCCAGGTCGAGGTCGGTCTCGCTTACGGCGGCGAGATTCCCGGAGGTTTCGAGCTCCTCCGCTACGCCAACCGCGTGCCGCTGCTCTTCGATGCCGGCTCCTGTGTAACGACGCTGGCGGCGCGCTCCGTTGATTGGAGGCGCTACAAGGTTGATGACCTCGACCGCGCACCTCTCGTGCTCATGATAAACGTCATCAGCGTTCATGTGCCGTATACCGGCACAGGAAAGCAGAGCATCGCCAACGTGGAGGAGATACAGAACGAGATAAGGCTTGCAATAATGGACGCTGCAAGGAGACTTCAGACGTACCTCAGCGGAAAGCACCGCAGACTCCACCAGGCCAAGAGGAGGAGGACCTTCGAGAAATACGTGCCCGAGATAGCGAGGGCCCTGAGCGTACTCACCGGGGAGCCCGAGGAGGAGGTTAAGAACTACTTCCTGTCCTACATAGAGGGCCACTTCGCGGCCAAGGAGGCAGGTGGCGCGGAGGAGGTGAGCGAGAATGCCTAAATCCAAAGCAGTCAGGCGCGAGAAGCCGAGGGAGCGCTTTTCCTATGACCCGACCAAAGTGCTCACCAGGCTCGAGGAGTACGGAAAGAAAATCCTTGAGGACATAAAGGCCGGAAAGAACCCCTACTTCGACATCCCCATGCGCGGCATCGGCAACGTTTACTTCGACGAGAAGAGGCGCGTCATCAGGATGGGCGACAAGCTCTCAAGGCGCTACTTCCTCAACGTTGCCCACGCTAGGAAGTTCATGCAGACGCTCCTCATAATGGCCTACGTCAAGCGCCTCGTGAGCGAGAACAAGCACGCGAGCCTTCGTGAAGCCTACTACGCCAACAAGCACACTATCCCGGGAACGAAGGAGAACACCTTCGAGGACCAGCGCGAGAGCGACCCCATCATAGAGGACCTCGAGAGGATGATGGGCGTCCTTCGTGAGGAGATGCACCTCACGGCTGACAGGCGCGGCTACATCTACGGCGACATAGTCATTCGCGACGGCGAGGATGAGTTCAACACCAGCAAGCTCGGTATGGGCGGCTGGGCCGTCCCGGGAACCGTCGAGCACCTTCAGTTCGTTGAGGTCAACGTCGACTACGCCCTCGTTGTCGAGACAGCCGCTATGGCCGACCGTCTCATCGAGGAAAAGTTCCCGAAGAAGGAGAACGCCCTCATCATAGCGACCCAGGGGCAGGCCTCGCGTGGCGTCAGGAGGCTCATTCACAGGCTCCACTACGAGGAGGGTCTTCCGATAATAGTCTTCACCGATGGCGACCCCTACGGTTGGTACATCTACTCCACCATAAAGCAGGGCTCCATCAACCTCGCCTACCTCAGCGACAAGCTGGCGACGCCGGAGGCGAAGTTCGTTGGAATGACCATGGACGATATAGAGCGCTACGGCCTCAAGAACGTCACCGAAAAGCTCAAGGGAATCCCGCCGAACAAGAAGGGCGGCCCGACGGCGGATTACAAGAGAATCCTGGAGGAGATGGAGTACCCGTGGTTCCAGAACAAGGAGTGGCAGAGGCAGCTCAAGATGGCGATCAAGATGGGGGTCAGGATAGAGCAGCAGGCCCTCGCCAACAAGAGCCTCGAGTTCGTCGCGAAGAAGTACCTCCCCGAAAAGATAAACAACGGTGAGCTCCTGCCATGACGACGACTGAAGAGCTCGTCGCACAGGTTAACAAGATACTGGACGATATCGGGATAGACATGGACGGGTTATTCGAGACCTTCGACATCCCGTCCATCTCCTTCCGTTTAAAGGAGAACCTCTCGCTCCTTCGGGAGCTTGAGGACGACCTCTCAAGGCGCGTGGGTGAGACCACACCCTCGGCTGGATTCTCGGACAAAAAGAACAAGGACCCCCACATCCAGTGGATATACAAGAAGAAGCGCAACCGCGTCCTTGCCCTTGAGAGGCTCCGCTCGGCCATAACGGCTCACAAGATGGCCCTCGCACTCATCTCCGCCAACTACACCTTCTTCATGGGGAAGAAACTCGTGAGCCTCAGGGAGCTCACGAGGGAGAACGTCGAGCGGATCAAGGCCGTTCCCAACCCCGTTCAACTCGGGCGCGTTGAGGTTCTTCCCCACTTCGCCTACTCCGGCGACGTCCTCCGTCTGCTCGCCAGGGAGAGCGTGGACGTCAGGGAGTCGTTCAAGTTCATAAAGGGCAAGCTCCGCGAGAAGGGAACCGTCAGGAACCGCGGGATCAGGATAGAGGTTGAGTACTGGGAGAACAACCGCCTGAAGAAGGCCCGCCTCGACCTGCCCACGGATGCGGACATAGAGGCTGAACTCCGCCAGAGGTACGGGAGGCGCTTCCGCTGGCGCGTTCTGAGCTTCGTCAAGACGCGTGGGGTGCTCATAAACAACCACTACACGGTGGACAACCTGGCCCTGGCATACTCCATCCTTGATCCTGAAAACGGCGCCAGGAAGCTCGGCCTCGACCTCTTCCGCTACTACTTCCTGACCTCCGAGAACGAGAGGGAGAGCCTGGGCCTCTATCCGGACATAAGGCTCTGCATCGACTGCCACTATTCGATATTTGACCTTCCCTTCGCCGACGAGAAGGGATTCAGAACGGGCCACGGCAGCATGTTCCTCATCAGGAAGTGTGAGATGGAAAAGGCCCTCGTGGGGAGGAGGAAGGACATATCCAACGTTCCCAACCACCTCCTTGGCGGAGTGCTCCTCTACGGAATGAGCGAGTACAGCGAAGACAAAGTCGCGGAGCTTCTCGGAATTCCTGCCGACGAGCTGGTTGAGGCCGTGAAGAAGTTCGTCATCTCCGGCCTGCACAAGAGGCTCTTCGCCGACACGAAGAAGTTCGAGAAGTTCATGCCCAAGAGCGACAAGGCCAAACAGTTCCTGGCCCTCCTCCAGGGGTGAGGGTATGAGGGTGGAGATAAAAGCGCGCAACAACGCGGAGCTGATAGCAAAGCTCAGGGAGTCCCTGAATGAGGAGGTTACAGAGGTCTACATCAACCTCCGCCCGACGAAGGAGATACTCGTCAGGATACTCGAGCGGGCCCCCAACGTGCGCAAAATCTCCTGCCCGCCCAGCCTCTACCCCAAGGTCTCCAAGAGGGTCATCGCCGCGCTCGCCCAGATGGGCATAGAACTCGTCCCCGAGGGCTACCCCCGCGGAAGGCCGCGGAAATACAACGAACGCACCATCCGGGAGGTTCAGAACCTCCTGATGAAGGGGGTGCCGGCAAAGGAGATAAGCACCCGCATGGGCATCCCCCTGAGGACGGTCTATTACCTCCTGGAGCAGACCGGGATGAAACCCGACCGCAGGGGCACCTGAATTCCCTCTCTCCGTCAGTTTTTTACCAAAGATTTTTATACTCTGGCATATAATTCCGTTGGGTGGTCGTAATGGCGAGTATAGAACCTTTGAGAAATTCTATTTACTCCATCAACACATTTCTGAAGGGGGAGTACGAGGAATTTGGCTTCGTCATCGAAGAGGCTATCCTCTTCCCGTCAGGGGAGCATATGGCGGTCATGGTAAGGCTTGAAGACGATTCCCGGTTTCTCCATGTTTTCAACACTGAGGGCACCATCATGCCCGGCTGGGAAAAGGGAATCTCTATTCCCTGCGCCGACGAAGCCATACTTTTCCCGGGAAGGAATGGACTGGCGGTTTTCACGAAATGTGCCCCTGGTAAGGTGACCATCTACCCCGTGGTTGCCAAGGATCCGGAGGGGGAGTCGATCACCGTGACCTTCTCAAAGCTTCCCCTCTACGTGAACTTCACTCCAGAGGGGAGGCTGCTTTTCTTCGGCGACCATCACCTCGAGTACTTCGCTCCCGAGGGCCTTGGGGTTGTCAAGATACCCACTCCTCCTAATGGTTACGCCTACATTCACACCGTTGTGGACAGTAAAGAGGCACTTTACATGCTTTACACTTGGAGAAACGAGGGGAAACAAAGGCTAATGGTGGGAAGAATAAAGATTCCGGTTTTCCCCTACTACTCCCCCCGGGAGTTCTGGAACGGTATTGAAACAGTGTCCGCTGCATCGATGGTTTTGGGGAGCGGTAAGCCCGTGGGCGATCTGTACCTGCAAGAGGACGGTTCCTTCGTGGCTGTTCTCGGAACTAAGGGGGGTAGGGAAATCTACCTTCTAACACCCAGCCGGACAGGAGTCGTACTTATTCCCGGCGAGCTTATATACCTCCGCTTCACCTCGCGGGGGCTGTTCTTGATAACCGGGGTATACGGGGGCAGTATAAGTGCGGGCATCGTGCCACTGGAGCGCCTTCTCGAGTCCAGGGAAATCGGACGGGACGACCTTGAGGGCGTGTTCTCCCTCGGACGGTACGTGCCGAGCGTGGTGGATCCCAAGTATGCCGGCGTTTCAGACGACTGCGAAATCCTCTACCTGGGGAGAACGGCCTACCGCGCGGCAGGCCAGAAGCATTACTACTACCTCCGCAGGGACGTGGACTACCTCTACAGAATACGCTGGGAAACAGGAAGTGAGGAGCGCGAGGAGGCAGAGGCCCGGGAGGAAGAGGAGAATGCTGAGGAGGTGGGGTCTATAAGAACCCTCCTCCGGAGGTTCAGGCAGGTCATACTCTATGGCCCTCCCGGTACCGGGAAGACTTACCTCGCCCGGAAGGTTGCGATTAAGCCGGAGTTCGTATCCTTCCACCAGTCCTTCAGTTACGAGGACTTCGTTGAGGGCTTCCGGCCGGCGAAAGGCAGGGACGGCGTCGTTTACGACGTGGTGGACGGGGTTTTCAAGAGAACAGCCGTGGAGGCCATCTACGACTCCCTCCCCGAGAAGTTCAGGAGGAGGAACGCCACCTACGCGGAGAAGAAGAGAGCGGTTTTAGATTTCCTCGAAAGGAGGAAGGCGGGGGAGAAGGTGAAGCTGACCCCGCGGAGGGAGTTCTACCTCGTCATAGACGAGATAAACCGCGGCAACATAAGCAGGATTTTCGGAGAGCTTATAACTCTCCTTGACCCCGACAAGAGGCTGGACGGACCCAACGAGACCATCATGAGACTCCCATACTCTGGGGAACTGTTCGCGGTTCCACCAAATCTCTACATAATCGGCACAATGAACTCCGCCGACAGGAGTATAGCGTTGCTTGACATCGCCCTGAGGAGAAGGTTCGCGTTCTACGAGGTCCTACCAAGGCCTGAACTGCTGTCCGGAATGGGAGTCGGCGGAGTGAACTTGGAGCATCTCCTCTCGAGGCTCAACGCCATCATAGAGAGGGAGAAAGGCAAGGATTACACCATAGGGCACGGCTACTTCATGGACATCGCATCGTCCGAGAACCCGGAGGAGGATCTCTACCTGGTGTTCTACCACAAGATACTGCCCCTCTTCCAGGAGTACTTCTACGGCAACTGGGAGCAATTGGGGTCATTCTATCCTGGCTTCGAGTTCATAGACGACAGGGGCAGGATAGTGAAGATGGACCAGAAGTCTTTCATGGAGGCCCTTCGCCGGCTGGTGAGGGTGGAATGAAAAGGATTACCCTCTACGAGTTCCAGAGGAAGTACCTGAGCACTATCCGTATGGAGGGCATGGACGTTACTCCCGAGAGCCTCCAGAGGTTCTTCGAGGTCATAAACAGCCTCTACGGTAGAGAACATGAGGTCCTGAGCCTCAAGTACGACACGAGGCGGGGCGAGTACTACATCAAGGCCCACGGGAGTGTCGGCTTCGCCTACCATCTGAGCGAGCCTGGCTTTATGGTACAGGTGCTTCCCAGGCCTTACAGGCACGACCCTGATGAGTCCCGCTCCCTGCGCTTTTTCCTTAGCCTGATGAACCTCAGCGGGGGTTTGGGGCTTGGACGGAAAGAGATAGACGATGCCGTCGCCATCTACGCGCGGGGCGAGGGAGGGGTTCACGAGCTGTTCATGTACCTCTACGTTTACCTGCTGGGCAGGGAACTCTTTCACGGCCTTTACAGGGGGTACTCGGAGGTTGAGGAGGAACTTCAGACGATACGGGGAAGGGTCCTTCTCTCCCGCCTGGCCAGGAGGCCCCCACTGGGTCGGGACGTTCCCGTGAGGCACGCGGTCCTCGACGTGGACACGCCCCTGAACAGGGTCCTGAGGGCGGCCCTGGAGGTGGTCGTGGAGGTTTCGGCGTGGGAGGGTGTGGCGAGGTCGGCCGAGGCTCTGGTGAGGTACTTTGCCGACGTCGGTCCTCTCCGGCAGGACGACATTAAGCGTGTCTCGTTCAACCCCCTGAACGAGAGGTTCAGGCCGATATTTCACCTGGCCACGATGATACTGATGGGCTTTGGAAAGCTCCCCGGGAAAGGCCTGATGGTGCCGGGAATATTCATAGAGATGGACCGCCTGTTCGAGGACCTTGTTTATCACACCGTCCTTACCGCCATCTCCGGAAGGGGAAGGGTTCACAGGCAACACCCCCTGCCGCCCATCGTCAGGGACGCGGAGGAGATAGGGGCCCGGACCGGTGCCGTCTTCACCTTCGGCCCGCCAAGACCTGACATCTTCGTCCAGATGCCCGAGGGCCGGTGCATTCTGGAGGTGAAGTACCGGAACCTGAGTGTAAAGATGGGCGACACCTGGTGGCGCAAGCTCGTCAGAAGTAGTAGCGAACTCTACCAGGTTTACTCCTACTCCCGCATCTCCGGGGGAGGGGCGCTCCTAGTGTACCCTCGTCTTATGGGCCAGTACAACGGGTGGCTTCCGGACATGTTTGATGAGAGCATCGAGACCTTCAGCTTCTTTGACGGCACTCCCTTGGGGATAGTGGGCTACGAGCTGTCGCGCATTGGCAGGGAGGTGCTCATAGCGCGCAGGGGAGTAGTCATCGACGGAAAAATCGCGGGGAACGTTAGGAGCCTCCTAGAGTCGGTATGCGCGTTGAAGGGGGAAAGGGTTTAAAGTTTGGCACGTTAGTTTCCTCTGATGGACATGGACCAGCGGAAAACCTCCGCGCTCATCATGCTCACCCTCATGGTTACCTTCGCCCTCATCCAGTCCTCAACCGTCCACGGCGGCACGACGGCCCTTAACTTCGAGTGGTACTTCTTCCTCTCCGCACTCTTCCTCTTCGGTGCCGCAGGTTACATCGTCAAGCTGGCCATCGAGGGCCGTCTCAACACCCGCAGCGCGAGGAAGGGGAAGAGAAACATCTTCGCAGACATGATAACGTTCCTGGCGCTGATGGTCGCGGTTTATCTGCTCTTCTTCAACAGGAGGCCTGAGAAGCTGGTGGAGGGCAAAGAAGTGGGTAGGACCCTCGAGGGGGTCTGGTACAACGTCACATCGGGCGATTTCGTGGTGGTGTGGAGGCAGTTCCCGGGCTGGGCCTACCTGATTCCAGTCCTTCTCTTCGTGGCCATAGTCCTCACGGCCAGACATGTCAAGAAAAAGCGGCCCGTTCCGGAGGTCAAGTTCGAGCCTGAGCTTACCTACGACGCCATCGAGGGAACGCCCGCTGAGAAGGTTATTCGAATGTACAAGAACGTTGTCGAGGGCCTCGTGGAAAAGGGATATCCCTACCGGAAGAGCTGGACCCACTGGGAGCACGAGGAGAAGCTGAGGGAGATATTCCCCGACCTCAAGGACCTGGACGTTCTTACCCGGCTCTTCGAGAAAGCCAGATACGCCGAAAGATTGAGTGATGGGGACGTCGCTGTCGCCCGCGAGAGCTACGACAGACTCATGGAGTTCCTCAGGTAGCGGGTAGCTTTAAAAGGGGCCGCGGTTAGAACCACCTAACTGAAAAGTGAGGGTGATGCTGATGCCGATATTTGAGACCCAGGAGGAGACCCCGAAAATAAAGGAGCGCCTTCACCGCGTCGGGATTACCAACCTGCGGAGCGTTGCGAAGATAAACTGGAAGGGAAAGGTTTACACGTTCCTCCCGCTCTTCGAGATAACCATCGACGTCCCGGAGGAGAAGAAGGGAATCCACATGAGCCGGCTGGTCGAGAGCATAACCGAGGCCATGAGCGAGGCCGTTGAGGAGGAGGTCATGGAGGCCCATCCCTCGCTCGAGGAGCTCGGGAAGGCGATAATCGGCCGCCTGGAGGGCAAGCACCCGCACAAGCGCGCCGAGGTCTGGATAAGAACCCACCTCATCATCCCGCGGGAAACCCCTGCGAGCGGAAGGACCACCTACGAGCCCTACGACGTCGAAGTCGGCGTCATAAAGCACTACGACGGCTCCTTCGAGAAGGTCCTCCGCGTCAAGGTCATCGGAAACACCGCCTGCCCCCACGCGATGGCCAACAACAACGGGAAGACCCACATACAGAGGGCCGTAGGCGAGCTTGAGGTCAGGACTGCTTTTGATGAGGAGATAGCGCTGGAGGACATGATTGACGTTGTCGAGAGTTCGTTCAGCCATCCGACCTACACCCTGCTGAAGACGATAGACGAGAATGCAGTGGTCCAGGGAATGCACGCCAACCCGAAGTTCGTCGAGGACGTCGCGCGCGAGATATTCGCCAAGGCCAAGGAGCGCTTCAACGGGAGGATACACGTGAGGGTCATCAGCAACGAGAGCATCCACAAGCACGATGTGATAGCGGAGACGTGGAGCTAGGTCCGAAATTTATTTATCGTCCATCCCCCTAAATTTTGATGGTGAGAGAATGGGTGTGACGCTCATAGATTTGCTCCATCGCATCGACGAAATAGAAAAGTTTCTGAAAGATCTCGTGGAGGTCAACCTCCAGCTTATTGAAGAGACCGAGCCGGAGGAGTGGGAAAAAGAGGCCATCAAAGAACGTAGAACTGACGAGTTCCTTGAGTGGGACGTGGTAAAGGATGGGCTTTGAGAACAGGTTCTGATAAGCAAGAAAGCCCTGAAAGAACTCCAGGGTATCCCACAACACGGGAAGGAGTTGATAAAGGACAGGATATCCAAGCTGTCTTTCTTCCCTCTGGCCCGACTGGATGTTCAAAAGCTCAAGGGATATGGGAACGTTTACCGCCTGCGCGTTGGACAGTATCGAGTAATCTTCGAGTACCTGAAAGAAGATAGAGTTGTCAAAATCCTAAAAGTAGGCAAGAGGGAGAACGTTTACGGGGATGACCTATAGAAGAAGACGTGGAGCTGAAGGTTCGAAATTCAATATCGGTTTCCCATTTTTCGGGAGCCGAACTTCTTCCGAAATGATAAAACATTTTGTTAAACAATTTCGCCAATCATGGTATAACTCGGTTATTAACTTGAAGTAATTCGCTCCCTTATTTGCACTATGTCTCTTCTATGTTCATCATGGTCGATTTTTTGAAATCTGCACCTTAACTTCGAAGTAAAAGTTAAATATTAGTTGGAGGTATTATCGATCGCCCGGTTGGGTGTATTGACTGCCCCTCGGGCAGGAGGGTCGGCAAACCCCTGCCACAGGGTAATTTTGATAACCACCCCTTAAAATTTTTGCGCTTCTTCTTGGAGTACAGCGGCCCATAACGGGACAGAACAGGTTTTAGTGGGGGGTAACCCCTGAGGGCTACCCCCCGGCCCGGGATAGAGGCCGGCCCGTATCGGCCGGCAGGGTGCGTATCGCCGCCACGTTTATTAATCTTTCGATTCTATAGCCTCCGTGGTCAAAATGAAAGTAATACGGGACACGATTCACGGAGACATATCACTGGATGGTTTCACACTGAGGCTCGTCGATACCCCCGAGTTCCAGAGACTCCGGAGAATAACCCAGCTCGGCTTAGCTTTCCTCGCATACCCCTCGGCCAGGCACACGCGCTTCGAGCACTCGCTGGGAACTTTCTATCTTGCGAAAAGGATAGCCGAGCACAACCCCGAAATCGAGGAAGGCGCCGTTTACGCGGCCCTGCTCCACGACCTCGGCCACTATCCCTTCAGCCACACGCTCGAGGCCCTCTACCCGCGGCACGAGGAGAATACGAAGTGGTTCATAAGGCATGGTGAAATCGGGGACGTGATCGGGGAGCACTATTCCGTGGGGGAGTTCTTCAAGCTCCTCAAGCACCCCCTCGTGAGCGGAGACATAGACGCCGACAGGATGGATTACCTGGTGCGGGACGCATACTACACCGGCGTGGCCTACGGGTTGGTTGACCTCGACAGGCTCGTGAGGAATCTGCTGTGGAGGGACGGCATGCTCGTCGTTGGGGAGAAGGGTGTAATGGCCGCCCAGAGCCTTCTCCTGGCGAGGAGCATGATGTATCCCACCGTTTACCAGCACCACGTCTCGAAGATAGCGAGTGCCATGCTCGTAACGGCCGTTGAGCTCGAGGGGATTCCCTTCGAGGAAATACGCACCATGGACGAGGTTGATCTGATGGCAAGGCTCAGGGCGAGTGAGAGGGCGGAGGTTCGGGAGCTCGTTCGGGCGGTGGACGACAGGAGGCTCTACAAGCGCGTTCTCTACAGCGCCAGCGACCCCGGGGTGGACTCTGTCGCCGAACTCCGGAGGGAGCTTGGGGCCGAGTTTGGACACCTCGCCATCGTTGACTATCCCCCCAAACCCAAGTTCGAGGAGAAGAACGCCTTCGTGGAGACCGAAACCGGACTGAAGCGCCTCAGTGAGGTCTCGCCTCTCGTCCGTTCCCTCGTTGAACTGAAGGACACCCACTGGCGCTGGGGAGTCTACGCGAGGACGGACGTGAGGGAGGAGGTTGAAAGGTTTCTGGGGGCTTTCTTTGATTGAGAGTGATTTTTTCATCCAAAACCCTTAAGTAGTTTGAACGTATCCTCGAGCCGCCGCTTCTCAACCGGGAAAAGCTTTATAACCGCACCTTTTAAGTGAGAGGTGAACAAGCTCATCAGGTTAGAAGGTGGTGTAAATGGGAAGAAGGGAAGAGATGGTTGCGAAGATTAAAGAGCTCATGACCCAGCCCGAGAGGATCAGGAACATGGGTATTGCCGCTCACATTGACCACGGTAAGACGACGCTGAGCGACAACCTGCTCGCCGGCGCTGGAATGATTAGCGAGGAGCTCGCCGGAAAGCAGCTCGTCCTCGATTTCGACGAGCAGGAGCAGGCGAGAGGTATCACCATCAACGCGGCCAACGTTTCGATGGTTCACAACTACGAGGGCCAGGACTACCTCATCAACCTCATCGACACCCCGGGTCACGTTGACTTCGGTGGTGACGTTACCAGGGCCATGCGTGCCATCGACGGTGCCATCATCGTCGTTGACGCCGTTGAGGGTGTCATGCCCCAGACCGAGACCGTTCTCAGGCAGGCCCTGAGGGAGTATGTCAAGCCGGTTCTCTTCATCAACAAGGTTGACCGTCTCATCAAGGAGCTCAAGCTCGGTCCGAACGACATCCTCCAGAGGTTCGCCAAGATCATCACCGACGTCAACAGGCTCATCAAGAAGTACGCCCCGGACGAGTTCAAGAACCAGTGGTTCGTCAAGGTCGAGGACGGTAGCGTTGCCTTCGGTAGCGCTTACTACAACTGGGCCCTCAGCGTCCCCTACATGAAGAAGACCGGCGTTTCCTTCAAGGACATCGTCGAGCTCACCAACAGCGGCGACCTCAAGACCCTCAGGCAGAAGGCCCCGCTCCACGTCGTCGTCCTCGATATGGTCGTCAAGCACCTGCCGAACCCGCTCGAAGCCCAGAAGTACAGGATCCCGCACCTCTGGAGGGGCGACGTCGAGAGCGAGGTCGGCCAGGCCATGATGAAGTGCGACCCGAAGGGCAAGATGGTCATGGTCGTCACCAAGATCATCCTCGACAAGCACGCCGGTGAGGTTTCAACCGGCCGTGTCTGGAGCGGTACGGTTAAGACCGGCCAGGAGGTCTACCTCATCAACGCCAAGAGGAAGGCCAGGATCCAGCAGGTCGGTATCTACATGGGTCCCGAGAGGGTCAACATGGAGGCCGTTCCGGCCGGTAACATCGTCGCCGTCACCGGACTGCGCGACGCCATGGCCGGTGAGACCGTCTCCCAGGAGCAGATCGAGCCGTTTGAGGCCCTCCACTACGCCAGCGAGCCGGTCGTTACCGTCGCCATCGAGGCCAAGAACGTCAAGGACCTTCCGAAGCTCATCGAGGCGCTCAGGCAGCTCGCCAAGGAGGACCCGACCCTCCACGTCAAGATCGACGAGGAGACCGGCCAGCACCTCCTCAGCGGTATGGGTGAGCTCCACCTCGAGGTCAAGCTCGTCAAGCTCAAGGAGGACTGGAAGCTCGACGTCGATGTCAGCCCGCCGATCGTCGTCTACCGCGAGAGCGTCAGCAAGATCAGCCCGATAGTCGAAGGAAAGAGCCCGAACAAGCACAACAGGTTCTACATCACCGTGGAGCCGCTTCCGGACCAGATATACGAGGCCATCCACGAGGGACTTATCCCCGAGGGCAGGCCGAAGGACCCGAAGGCCGTCGCCAAGAAGCTCGCCGAGCTCGGCATGGACTACGAGGTCGCCAAGGGTATAGTTGACATATACCACGGCAACATATTCCTCGACAACACCAAGGGTATCCAGTACCTCAACGAGGTCATGGACCTCCTCGTCGACGGATTCCACCAGGCCATGGACGAGGGTCCGCTCGCCAAGGAGCCGGTCATGAAGGTTATGGTCAGGCTCCACGACGCCAAGATCCACGAGGACAACGTCCACCGCGGTCCGGCCCAGATATACCCGGCCATCAGGAGTGCCATCCAGTGCGCCATGATGAAGGCCCAGCCGATCCTCTACGAGCCCTACCAGAAGGTCATCATCAACGTGCCCTACGAGTACATGGGCGCCGTCAGCAGGGAGATCAACCAGAGGCGCGGCCAGCTCATCGACATGAGGCAGGAGGGCGAGGTCATGATCATCATCTCGGAGGCCCCGGTCGCCGAGATGTTCGGATTCGCCGGAGCCATCCGTGGCGCCACCAGCGGAAGGGCCCTCTGGAGCACCGAGCACGCCGGCTTCAAGAGGGTTCCGGGAGAGCTGGCCACCAACATCATCAGGCAGATCAGGCAGAGGAAGGGTCTCGACCCGAACCCGCCGAGGGAGCAGGACGTCTGCCCGCAGCAGTGAGGGCTTTCCGCCCTCTGAACTTTTCTCTTGTCTTGCATTGGACTTTTGGAAGGCTGATTGGTCTTTTCCAAGATGCACATCACTTTCGGCGTTTTTCGCGAAACTCTTAAATAGTTGAAGCACGAGTATTATACTCATGAGTAGACAAACTTTCGTGGACCGGAAGCGGGAGCTCGAGTTTCTGGAGAAGAGATACCGCAGTGACAAAGCCGAACTGCTCATTATATACGGCCGCAGGAGAATTGGAAAGACCGAGCTGCTCCTCCAGTTCGCCCGGGACAAACCCCATGTTTATTTCCTCGCAACAGAAAAGCCGTACCATGAGAATCTCCGAGAGCTTCAAAAGCTCCTCGCGGAATTCCTCGGCGATGAATTATTCAGCAGAATCTCTTTCCACGATATTGACGAGCTTCTGATGGCCTTCGCCGAGAGGGTACGTGATGAACGCGTTGTCCTGGTGATTGACGAGTTTCCCCTGCTTATAGAACGCTACCGGCCGGTTCTCTCGCTCCTTCAGAGGACATGGGACTTGAAGCTCTCGAAGGGCAGAATAATGCTGATTCTCTGCGGTTCGAGTGTTTCGGCAATGGAAACGGAGGTTTTGGGTTACAAAAGCCCACTCTACGGAAGACGGACCGGGCAGTGGCGCTTAACGGAGATTCCCTTCTTCCACATCGGTGAGTTTCTTCCTGGCTATTCGATCGAAGACCTCGTGAAGGTCTGGGGTGTGGTGGGAGGGATTCCGGCTTACCTCCTGAAGTTTGAGCCTGAAAAGGGCTTTAACGAAAACGTCGTTGACAACGTCCTCTCAAAGGGTGCCTTTCTCTACGAAGAGGCCGAGATACTCCTGAGGGAAGAGCTCAGGGAGCCGGCCAACTACTTCGCGATACTCGAGGCGATAGCGGGTGGGAGGAACAGATTTGGGGAGATTGTGAACGCAACTGGGCTCGATAAAAGCCTCGTCTCCAAGTACCTGAGCGTCCTTCAGAGGCTTGGAATAGTCCGGAGGGAAGTTTCCGTCACCTCAACTGCCAAAGAAGCAAGCAAAAGAGGACTCTATTCCATAGACGACAACTACTTCTCCTTCTGGTTCAGGTATGTCCTCCCGAACAGGAGCTACCTTGAGGCCGGACTGGCGGAGGACGTCTGGGAGCGTTCGCTGAAGGATTTCAACGCCTATATGGGTTCGGCCTTCGAACGACTTATTGGAAGTCCGGAGGTTTTCATCGAGCTCACTGGCTTCCACTTCACGAAACTCGGTCGCTGGTGGCACAGGGGAGAGGAGATTGACCTCCTCGCGTTGAACGAGCGTGAGAAAAAGGCTTTGTTCGTTGAGGTGAAGTGGAAAAACCTTAGCGAGAGGGAAGCGCGGGGGATTTTGAAGGACCTGGAGAGGAAGGGTGAGTTGGTTGGCCTCGAAGACTGGAAAAAGCACTGGGGGCTGGTTGCCAGGAAAGTTGACGGAAAGGAAAGGTTAAACGCCGAAGGCTGGCGGGTTTGGGATTTGGGTGATTTTGAAGTGCATTCCCGAAAATTAACAAATTCCCGTCCAAAACCCATTAGTTAAGTTTTTAAACCCGCTTCGTAAGTTAAGCACGGAACTCGTGAGGCCTCCCCGATAAACGGCGGGTTTCCCGCCCGAGGGGGCCGAGGTTCGAAAGATTTAAAAAGCCATCCTAGTCAATCGGACTAGACCAAAGTTTGGAGGTGTATGGA
The DNA here is from genome assembly GCF_000221185.1 of Thermococcus sp. 4557. Classification (NCBI taxonomy): domain Archaea; kingdom Methanobacteriati; phylum Methanobacteriota; class Thermococci; order Thermococcales; family Thermococcaceae; genus Thermococcus; species Thermococcus sp. 4557. The sequence goes on from NC_015865.1 coordinate 233,798, forward strand.
AATGGCTAAGGAGAAGCCGCACATTAACATTGTCTTTATCGGACACGTCGACCACGGAAAGAGCACCACCGTTGGAAGGCTCCTGTTCGACAGCCAGAACATCCCGGAGAACATCATCCAGAAGTTCGAGCAGATGGGTGAGAAGGGTAAGTCCTTCAAGTTCGCTTGGGTCATGGACAGGCTCAAGGAGGAGCGCGAGAGGGGTATCACCATCGACGTCGCCCACACCAAGTTCGAGACCCCGCACAGGTACATCACCATCATCGACGCTCCGGGTCACAGGGACTTCGTTAAGAACATGATCACCGGTGCCAGCCAGGCTGACGCCGCCGTTCTCGTCGTCGCCGTCACCGACGGTGTCATGCCGCAGACCAAGGAGCACGCCTTCCTCGCCAAGACCCTCGGTATCAACCACGTCATCGTCTCCATCAACAAGATGGACATGGTCAACTACGACGAGAAGAAGTTCAAGCAGGTCGCCGAGCAGGTTAAGAAGCTCCTCATGATGCTCGGCTACAAGAACGTCCAGGTCATCCCGACCAGCGCTTGGGAGGGCGACAACATCGTCAAGAAGAGCGACAAGATGCCCTGGTACAACGGCCCGACCCTCTTCGAGGCCCTCGACCAGATACCGGAGCCGCCGAAGCCGACCGACAAGCCGCTCCGCATCCCGATCCAGGACGTCTACTCCATTAAGGGTGTCGGTACCGTCCCGGTCGGCCGTGTCGAGACCGGTGTCCTCAAGGTCGGTGACGTCGTCATCTTCGAGCCGGCCAGCACCATCTTCCACAAGGCCATCCAGGGTGAGGTCAAGAGCATCGAGATGCACCACGAGTCCATGCAGGAGGCCCTTCCGGGTGACAACATCGGTTTCAACGTCCGTGGCGTTGGTAAGAACGACATAAAGCGCGGTGACGTTGCCGGACACACCAACAACCCGCCGACCGTCGTCAGGCCGAAGGACACCTTCAAGGCCCAGATCATCGTCCTCAACCACCCGACCGCCATCACCGTCGGCTACACCCCGGTCCTCCACGCTCACACCCTCCAGGTCGCCGTCAGGTTCGAGCAGCTCCTCGCCAAGCTCGACCCGAGGACCGGTAACATCGTCGAGGAGAACCCGCAGTTCATCAAGACCGGTGACTCCGCCATCGTCATCCTCAGGCCGACCAAGCCGATGGTCATCGAGCCGGTCAAGGAGATCCCGCAGATGGGCAGGTTCGCCATCCGTGACATGGGCCAGACCGTCGCTGCCGGTATGGTCATCTCCGTTCAGAAGGCCGAGTGAAGGCCTTCCCTGACCTTTCCTTTACTTCCTTAAGCCTTAGGAGGGACGGAAATGCAGAAGGCAAGGATTAAGCTCGCGAGCACGGACATTAAGGCCCTCAACGAGGTCACCGACCAGATCAAGCAGATCGCCGAGAGGACCGGCGTCAGGATGAGCGGACCTATCCCGCTCCCGACCAAGAGGATAAGGATCACCACCAGGAAGAGCCCGGACGGAGAGGGCACCGCCACCTTTGACAGGTTCGAGCTCCGCGTTCACAAGAGGCTCGTTGACATTGAGGCCGACGAAAGGGCCATGCGCCAGATCATGCGCATCCGCGTCCCTGAGGACGTCACCATCGAGATCGAGCTCATCTCCTGATTCCTCTCCTTTATGCGCCGGGGTAGCCTAGCCTGGGAAGGCGCTGGCCTGGAGAGCCAGTGGGCTCTGCCCACCAGGGTTCAAATCCCTGCCCCGGCGCCACCAAACTTTGCCTGCGCAAAGTTTGATCAAAGTTTGTATGTCCCTTTTGAACCCGTAATTCTTCAAGTGTTTTCAATTCAAATTGCCGTTTCCCATGTTTCACTGCCCTCGCGCTCTTCGAGCGCCTAAAATTGAGAAACCCGCTAAAAATGCAAAATTCTCCACTGAAAACCTACATTAGTGAGCCAATTTAAAGGACATACTAACTCATCCATACTCGTTTTCTAAAAGTTGTTCCCCGACAAATTTTGCTCTCTTAAAACTGGTTCGTCTAAACCTCTCTAAGCTTTTTCCACACCTCGTTGTACTGGAGTGCTAGCCAGTACTCTCTCAGTTTTCTCTGAGCACGTATGTAATCTGGATAATAGTCCCTCACAAGCGCCCAAAATGCTCGGGAGTGCTTTTGGAACCTGAGGTGGGCCACCTCGTGGATTATGATGTAGTCCCTGAGCTCCTCCGGCAACGCCATAAGCATAAGGTTAAAGCTTAGATTTCCCTTCTCGGAGCAGCTCGCCCACTTCGTCTTCTGGAAGCGGATGTAGATTTTCCGGTACTTTACCCCAAAGACTGATGAGAAGAGTCTCACCTTGAATTCCAGCTCTTCTTTCAGCTGACTTTTCAGCCATCTTTTTAGGGTTCCCAAATCGTTGTTTGGCAAGAGAACCACGTGAAACTTTGGATTAACCCAGAACTCCTTCGACTCGATGAGTTCGTAGAACTCACCGTCGAGTAGGAGCTTATTGGAAAGCGGAAGGAACTTTATCTTGGCTTCTTCGATTTCCCTTAGCTTCTTCTCTATCCACTCTCTCTTTCTCTTCATCAGATCCTCGACATCTGCGTTTGGTGGGATTACTACCTTAACCTCCCCAAGGGGGCTTATCTCGATGCGGGGATACTTAACATCCCTCAGAATCACGCGATACTCTATCCCCACCTTTTGAGCACCTCTAGGAGCTCGTTGCGCGTCTTGATGATATCGTCACATTTTCCCTTATATTCCCCTACGATAAATAGCATAATTCTCCGCGAGATTTCGCTGACGATCTCAGTTTTCTCCGTCCAACGGGTGAACCTAAGCGCCTCCGTCTCCTTGAGCAACTTTCTGACCCCTTCGATAAGCTCTCGGGTGTTGCCCTTTACGTGCCTCTTGAGCACCATCAGGAGGGCGTATTCGAGCTCGTTCAAACCGAGCTCTCTCTGCTCCTGTGAGCGCTTTTCTATTTCCTCGGCTATTCCAAGGAGCTCATCATAGAGCTTCTCGATTTCTTCCTTCTTGTGCCTCCAGGCTTCGATTATCCTTTCAACTTGTTCAATCAGATCCTCGCTTAAAGGCCCCTTGTGGGTGTTTACGTAGTGTCTGACTGAGAACAGGAGGTTAGTAAACGCCTTCCGCTTATCCCTCTCCCTCATTACTTTCCTGAGGAACTCCTCGTCAATTTCGATTACTGGGAAGTCGGCCTTTATCTCCTCTATGTCAACGGTCTCCTGTATGAATCTGAGCGCCTCCTCGAAGAATTCGTCGGCTTTGAGTTCAACTTCCGGCGGGATACCGTCAACCTTCGATCTGTATGCATAGTAGACCTCCGTGAGCCATTTGAAGGCCTCCCTGAACTCATCTCTGTCCTCCCTGAGGAGCTTGTAGTGGTGCCTTATCTCCCTGTACAGCCTCTGGAACTCCTCGCCCTTGTTGTTTCTGAACAGCGTCTCGACTGCGTTCATTATGGTCCCCCTATCCCGCCTCGGCTCAAGATCATCAAAGTACCCCATGGCCTTGGCGATCTTTTTCCCGAGCTCTTTCTTTATCTTCTCGACGCTGTAGGCGGCCCCTTCGATATCAACCTCGTCGTAGATTTCCAGCGCTCTCTTCAACTCCTTGAATATGCCCACGTAATCTATAACGAGGCCGAAGGGCTTGATGTTCTCACCGTTCTTGATGAAGGGCCTGTTGGTCCTCGCTATCGCCTGAAGGAGTCTGTGCTCCTTGAGGGGCTTGTCTAGATACATGGTTTGAAGAATCGGGGCGTCAAAGCCCGTGAGGAGCATATCGGTAACTATCAGAATCTTTGGGATTTCCTTGTTCCTGAAATCCTCACGAATCCTCTCGCGGATTTCGGCCATATCTTTTCCGGGAAAGCGCTCTTCAAGCTCTTTTTGATATTCCTTGATAACCTTGTCATCGTCCCGATTGAAAGTCATCACGACCTCGGTGTATTCCCTTGGCAAATACTTGTCGAGAGCACGCTTGTATAAGACGCAGGACTCCCTATCAACCGCTACCACCATTGCCTTAAACGGCTCCACGCTCTCCTTGTAGTGCCTTGCTATGTCCTCGGCTATCATTTCGATCCTCTTCGGGTTTTTCAGGAACACCTTTATCGCGTTGAGCCTCTTCTTGAGCTTCTCCTCAACCCTCCCGCGGTACTCCTCCGGGATTTCCTCCAGCTTCGATGAGAGAAACGCCTCAAGGAGCTCCCTCTTTAGGTGAACGTCCTCCTCAAGCCTCGCCTGATAGGCTATCTTCACGGTAAATCCGTCCTCTATGGACTGCGTTATGAAGTACCTGTCGAGGTAGGGCCTGTCCTTATGGCCGAAGGTGGCATAGGTGTCGCGCCCTTTCTTCGCTATTGGCGTTCCTGTAAAGGCGAAGAAGGACGCGCTTTTGAGTATCGAGCGCATGGTTGAAGCGAGCTCGCCGTACTGGGTTCTGTGGCCTTCATCTATCAGAACCACGACGTCCCTGCGGTTCATTATCGTCTTTCTTCTCCGGCTTTCCCTCTTGAGTCCCTCCAGCACGTCGTTGAGGTCCTCAGCGCGGAACTTGTGGATGAGCGTGATGAATATTCCCCTCTTCCCATCGGCGTGGGTTAGGACTTCCTTGAGCTTCTCGATTGAACCTACCACTTCAAAGCTCAGGCCCACGGCCTTAAGCTCGCCGCTCAGCTGTCTCTCAAGTTCCCTCCTGTCAACGACGAAGAAAATCGTGGGATTGCCGAGCAGGCGCTTGATTTTATATGCGGAGAATATCATGGTCAGCGTCTTCCCGCTTCCCTGCCAGTGCCAGATTAAACCCCTGTTCCTCTCGGTTTCCCCCTTAGCGTAGCCGACGGCGATGTTTACTATCTCCCTGACTGCTCTGTACTGCATGTACCTCGGCAGAACCTTCGTGAAGGCTCCGCCGCTCTCACGGTAGAAGGTGAAGTATCGGAGGACGTCAAGGAGAGTCCCAGGTTTTAAAAGCTCAACCAGGTTATCCAATTCGTCAAAGCTCTCTCCCTTCCATTCGTATACCGGGACGCTCCCGAGCCACGGTACTATGGGGAAATAGACGGGTTTATCTCCAACCGCGATGCCGATCTGCACGTACTTGAAGAGCTCGGGCATTTCCCTCTCGTAGTTCTTAATCTGCTCGTAGGCCTTTTTCCAGCTCACGTCCAGCCTTTTGCACTCGATTATAACCAGCGGGATGCCGTTGACGTAGAGGATTAGGTCGGGTATCTTGGTCTTAAACGGATAGCCGACCTGGTTGGCGACGAGGAACTCGTTGTTTCCGAGATTTTCGTAGTCTATGAGCATCAACCTTTTAGGCTCGCCCGTTTCTTCATCCTTCACGGGGACGCCGTTTTTGAGATAGTCGAGAACCCTGCGGGAACCTTCAACGCCAAAGTGAGCAGTCTTAAGGAGGTTTATTGCCTCCTCCGCTTCCCTTTCGCTAACTCCGTTTATCCTCACTATCGCATTCTTTGCCCTTGAGATTAAGAGGGGCTCGTTTTCGTCTTCGAGGACCTCGATGCCCCTCTTATACTTCCAGCCCTTCGATTCCAGCCGCTTGATGATGGGCTTTTCGCACTGAAGATATTCGGGGGTTTCATTCAATGAAAGGCACCTCCCGGGCGAACTCTCCAATCAGCACGGGGGCAAGTTCATAGCTTAGCCCCCACAGTGAGAGGAACTCCTTGAACTTATAGACCGAGCCAATGGGCACGAGGACAACTCCTGGAGCGAGCTCCATTGAGTTCGTCTGCTTTAGCAACCCCAGGTTTCCATTTCTGCCCCGATACGCGTAGAGGAAACGCATCTTTTCGCTCTGGGGAAGGGACGAGTAGGAGAATCTGAAAAGAAAGTAGCCATTGGCGTTGAGACGTTCATGAAGAAACTTGCCGTTGAGTAGAGAGTACCCCTCGACCAGGAGGGCAAAGCCAACGAGGTTGTTCTCGTCAAAAAGCTCCTCAAGAAGAAAGCCCTTTACATCCACCTCTTCAGGCGAAAAACCGTTCTCCTCCAGAAGGCGCTTAAACTCGAAGGAAATCTCAAAGGGATTGCCCTTTTTTACGATTACAGCAATATCCACATCGTTTGGTTTTTCTTTTCCTTTAACCGAAGAGCCGTAAAGAAGGATATCCCAGACGTCTGGATTTTCGGAAGCAAACTCCTTCGCTATCTCACTCAACCTTTTCCTTAAGTCTGATAACATCGCTCTTCACCGCTATCAGAAGCCTGTCATCGACCCGCCTCGTGTATGTGTCCCTGTAATATGGGAAGTAATGACTCAGAACGCTGTACAGGTCGGGATAGCGCAGTTTTAGCAGTCTAAACCTCTCCCTGTGGTTGTCCGGCAGAACCCTGAGGTCACGCCAGAGGATGTAATCGCATATTGCCACGAGGGATTTAAAGTACATCATGAACGCGGCGTTGGTGAGGCCTTCCTTAAACAGCAACTCGGCGCTCTGAAAATACTCATCGATGTTATCTTTTAGATCTTCAAGTCTTCCCATACTATCACGTTTATGGATAAACGCGGAAGGGCTATAAAAGGCTTTTTGTTTATCGATAAACAGAAAAGCCGAGAAAAAGCTGATTTGTTTATCGATAAACAAAACCGGCATGAAAGCCTTGATTTTGAAACAGTGTCTATATAAACATGAGGAGCATCAGCATCGGATGGTGATGCCTGTGATAAGCATGGGGACGAACCTCTTGGGGTTGGGGATACTGGTAGCCGTGGGCATAATATTCCTGAGTAGGATTCTCGATTTGTTGAAGGATTATGCTGGAGTTATCGTGGCGCTGGTTGGTTTGGCCATGATATTCGCTCCTGAGTTTCTGATGTCGCAGAGTTTGATTGTGGGTGTGTTTTTGGTAATTGCCGGGATTGCGTTGGCTACTAGTTAGTACTTTACTCTCCTCCTTCCTGTCAGCAAATCCCTCATCAGCCCGCGCTTAACGCGCTCAAGCTTCTCCCTTCTCCGCCTGAGGAGTTCGAGCTTTCTGTCAACTGTGGAGAGGATTTCGGCGATTTGTTTTTGTTCGGAGAGAGGTGGGAGGGGGAGTTTAAGTCTCTTTATGGTTCCTGCATAGAGTGCGGGTAATGTGGTGCTAGAACGTGCTGCGTTTATCTGCCATGGGATAATCTTAGAATCGTTGATAATACGTTCAAGGTACTCAGGCCAGAGTATCTCTGGGTTAACTCTTATTATTGCAAGATTTGTGTGAATAATGCCTTTTTCTACCCCCTCAGGAACTACTATTGCCTTCCCAACGGTTCCACGTATTGTTAATAGAATATCACCTGGCTTAACTTCCATACTCTTTAGCTGTTTGAATTTTTCTGGGGAGATGTAAATGTTGCCGAGCGAAAAGTCTCTCCTTAGAACATTATCTTGGGTGTATACTTTGATCCCTCTATCTGTCAACTCACTTTTTCTAAGTTGGCTTCCAAAGGGCCCAGTTTTTATCTTCTGGGCAATCTCCCCCAACCTAACAACCTGCCACTCTTCCGGAATCTCGCCCAGCTCGGTCTTCTTGAACCGCTCGTGCTTGATGCCCTTCGTTAAAAGCCTCTGCATGAGGCCATTCTTTAGGCGCTCCGTCCGCTCGATGGCTTCGTCGGTTTTCTCGATGGCATTGTCAACGGTGCGCAAAATCTCGGCGATTTTCTTCTGCTCGGGGAGGGGTGGGAGAAACAATAGTAATCGTTTCAGTTCGCTGTTTTTTATTCCCCCAATCATGCCATGGAATGCTTGTTGAATCTGTACTTGAGCAAATGGGGAGTACATAAAATAAAATAAGAACAAGTTATGAAGTGTATTGAAGTCTTTTGGCCTCAGAAGATAGACATGTTCATTTATGGCAACCTCTGAGTAACCTTTTATGTCCTCAACGAACGCGACTTTACCTGTTGTTGCTCCATCCTTAACAAGTAAGATATCCCCAACTTTGACCTTTCCTTTTCTAAGCTGAGCAAAGAACTCCTTGGGAATGAATTTCATATTTTCCCATTTAATTCTGCCATCAGAACCAATGTGTTCTCCACCAATGCTTGGAACTTCTCCCGCTTCTTGGCCTCCGCCTTTTGGTCGTTTTCCGCTTTCAAAGTGGACTACTTCTCCAAGCCCCACAACCACCCAATCCTCAGGAATCTCGCCGATTGGAGTTTTCTTGAACTTGATTTCAGCATTCATTTTAGTCACCATATATGTTTTCAATTTCTGACTTTAGGAGGTTTTTCAACGTGTCCAACAACATACGGGCGTCGCCTTTGTTAATAGGTCTTGCATGATGGATAAGGTCATTTCGTTTGCCATTTAGGTTTTTAATAGTGTTATATATATTCCCCTCAATAATGCCATGGAGTTCAAGTACCTCTAGTTTTTTATGTAGTTCCCACTGATCTAACTTCTCTTTACGATTCTTTGAGAGTTTTTTGTCTACCCATAACCTTCTCCAAAATCTAGAAATAAGTCGTTCTAGTCCTACCCATCCCATAATAAAAGACTGATTAAACTCTGATTCGAGATAGTGGGAATATGCTTCAAGAAAGAGGATAAGGATTGTAGTCAAATCTTCATCCGTATAAACTGTTTCTGCATAACCAACTGCCTTTTTAATTGCATCAACCCCAAGGATAGGTCGCGTGTGTGGAGCTGAAATAATTGATCGGTGAATATACTTATAAATTGGCTGTGATTCATCAGATGGAATATATGACCTGAAAATGTAAAACCTTGGGGGCTTTCTGGGATAGTACACCTCTTTTAGGTCGGAATATCGTGTTGCAAAAAAATTTGCATTTCCTACAAAGATGGTTAATAAACTGGTAATCAGATTTATTACCTTCCTCGCTTCCTCTCGTGATCGTGTTAGGACTAAAATCATTCCATTGTTTTTAATTTCAATCTCTATCTCTCCAATTTTGAATTTCTCGCTAGGGCTTGGAGAGATTATTGGTTTCAATAGCACGTGTTCGTGAAAGTTTCTCATTGGCTTCTCAAACACCCAGACTGGTGGATATAAGTATGCTGCATATCCAACAATTTCAATGCTGTCAGAAAAAGATCTGGACTCTTTGTTGTTCTCCTTTGGAGCTGTTTTAGCCAGTGACATGGCACTATCAAGGAGTTCTCTAAGTTCTTCAAGAAGCTTTTTTTGATCCAATTCTGCAATATTGCCAAAGAAGACATCAATTTGGCCATCAGGGGGCAAGAATACTGTACGTTTTGTGAAGTACATCCCAACAGTGAAAGGTTCCACCATAACGGTTCCAAAAAGAGGCGAATAACGGTAGCTATATAAAAATAGGCTAAGAAACTTAGCAAATACATCAGCATATGTTAAATTTTCACCATCTGAAAAACCTATGTTGGTCCCAGCGGGTAGTTCTTCAACTGTGAAAATGTCAAATTTTTTGAGATAATCCTTGAAGTCACTTGGAAATTCTTTTTTCCACCATCCCTCACTATTTAGTACTTCGTTTATTCTATATAAGAACTCATGACCTAAGTAGGGGCCATGAACTATTACCTCCTTGTCATCTCTCTCTGGATCATGGGTAGTTACTATTATTTGCCACTCACAGGGTTTGCTCATCCAGAACACCTCTATTTGGCAGGGATACCTGAATGGTTCAAGATATACTAGCTTCATTAGATTAAGTGGATCTTCTAAATCCTCTTTCTTGATGTCGTCTAAGTTCTTAATGCTGTTTAACATGGGATATTCTTCTCTTACAGAATCAATGAGGGAGATGAACCATTCTTTTACTTGGTTTAGTTCTTTTTCATAGGATGATTTTTCCATCGTACCACCTCAATACCCCAGCTCCCTCAAATACCCCTCAATCTTCTCATCCACCTTGGCCAGCTCCTCGTTAATCCCCTTCAGCTCTTCCCACTCGGCCTTAACGTCAATCTCCTCCTCCTCTTCCATCGGGAAGACGTAGAGGGTGACGTTGAGGTTGTAGTCGTTCTCCTTTATCTCGTCCAGCTCAACGACGCGGGCAAAGCCGTCAGCGTCCTCGAACTTCTCAAAAGCTTTGACGATTTTCCTGATGTGCTCCTCGCCGAGGCGGTTGAGCTTCCTAACCTCCGGGTGCTTTTCGTATTCCTGGGATGCGTTGATGAAGAGGACTTTATTCTTTCTGTTCTCTGGCTTGTTCCTGTTGAATACCATTATCGCACCCGGCGCGCCGGTGTTGTAGAACAGCTTTTCGGGGAGGAGAATAACGGCCTCAAGCAGGTCGTCCTTGAGTATCTTCGCCCTTATCTTCTTCTCGGCCCCGCCCCTGAAGAGCGCGCCGTTGTCTATGACGATGCCGACCCTTCCATCATCTTTGGCGCTCGCGAGCATATGCTGGATCCACGCCCAGTCCGCGGAGTTGTTGGGCGGATAGCCGTACTTGAAGCGCTCCTCCTTAAACTCGGCCTTCTTGAGGGTCGCCTCGCCGTAGCCGTCCTGATTCCAGGGCGGGTTGGCTATAACCACATCGAAGCGTTTGAGCCTTTCGCCCTCCTTAAACTGTGGTCTCAGAAGTGTATCACCAACGGCAAGCTTCGGCGACTTAATGCCGTGGAGTATCATGTTCATCTCGGCTAAAGCGTAGGTGGTCGGGTTTACCTCCTGGCCGTAGAGGAAGAGCTTTTTGGCCTCATCCGCTCCTCGATGCTCCTTGACGTAGAGATAAGCCCCGATGAGCATGCCTCCGGAGCCCATCGCGGGGTCGTAAACCTCCTCGCCTGGTTCGGGCTTAAGGATCTCAACGAGGAGCCTGATGACTTCTCTTGGAGTGTAAACCTCGCCCTCCTTGGCCTTCTGCGGGGCAAAGTAGCGGAGAATCCACTCGTAGGCGTCACCAAGAACATCGGGGGAGGCGTTCTTTAAGTCAAGCCCGCTGAAGAGCTCGAAGAGCTGCCTGAGTATCTCGGCATTGTCCCTGTGGAGCATGAACTCCATGAAGTCGAACCTGTCAACGACTCCCCTGAGGTTGGGGTTCAGCTCGGCGAGCTTCTTGAGGGCCTGCGAGAGGTTCTGGGGAAGGCTCTCGATGTCCTTCTCGCGGAGCTTCCTCCAGAGGTATTCGGGTGGATAGTTGATGGTGTACGCTTCCCTGTCCTTGAGGGCAAGCTCTTCGGCGGTCTTCCTGTCCAAGCCTTCGTTCATGAGCTTCTGGGTATATTCCTCAAACTCCTTCTCCCACTCGTCGCTTAGTCTCTTCAAGAACAGCAGGAGGAGGATGTACTTGTAATCCACGCGTGTTCTGATTAAATCCGCGGCCTTCTTAAGAACCCTCTCAAGCTCCTCGCGGGTCAGACCTTTGTTTTCTTGAGCTGGTGAGTTGATAAAATCCGTGAGCTTCCTCTCCATGATTCACACCAACGGGAGGATACTCTCCCAGGTTCTTATATTTAACTCCTGGAAGAAGCAAAGAAAAGAGGGGCCTCAAACCCCAGCCCCGATGTCCTCCGCGATGTCCGGGAGGTCGAGGGCCATGAGCTTGGCCTTGGTCGGGATTCCGTCCCTGCTCCAGCCGCGGGCCTGATAGTACTCGTCGAGCATCCTGTCGAGCTCCCAGGGCGGGACGTGGAGGCCCTTGCTGACGCCCTCCGGAATCGGCTCCCACATGATTCTGTACGGCAGGGTGTCGTCCTTCCTGCTGAAGCCCTCGCGGACGTTGAAGGCCCTGGCGATGTTCATTATCCTCTCGCCGATGACCATCAGCTCGGCCTCGCCGATGTTCATGCCGGTGATGGCCTCGACGAGCGGCGGGAAGCCTTCGAGGAAGTACATGTGCCTTGAGAACTTGCACGTTCCGGTGGCGTCGTAGACCGCCATGAGGTTCTCGTGGAAGGCAATCTCGAATCCCTTGTTCTCGCCCTTGGTTCTGTCAACGCCGTCGAACTTCCACCACTTGCCGACCAGCTCGGTTCCGTAGGCGCCGCTGGTGAGGTGGTCGGCACCGCGGACGTTCACGGCGAAGGCGAGGGCCATTCCCTTTATACCGCGGACGTCGTAGGCGGGCGGCTCCATGCCCTTGACGTGCATGGCGAACTTCTCGCTGCCCTTGCCGAGCCTCTCGCTGGCCCTCTTGACACCGTCGGCGAGGAGCTTTCCGAGGTTGCCCTCGCGGTAGGCCATCTTCCTGAGGGCCTCGACGGCGGCCTCGCCGTTGCCGAAGGTGAGCTCGATGCCGTCGGTATCCTCCTTGGTGAGCAATCCGCGCTCGTAGGCCTCCATGGCCCAGGCGATGGTGACACCGGCTGAGATGGTGTCGAGGCCGAGCTGGTCGGCGAGGTAGTTGAGGTAGGCAACGGTCTCGAAGTCGTCGAGCTCAAGGACGCCGCCGAAGGAGTAGAGGGTCTCGTACTCGGGACCGTCCACCATGAAGGTGCCCCACTTCTCGCTCTCCACCCTGACGTACTGGCTGCACGGCTTGTTGCACATCGGGCACGGCTTCCTTCCCGCGCGGTACTTCGGCGCCCAGAAGTACGGGTCGATTCCGATGTGCTCCCTGCCCTCCTCCTTGGCCTTCTCGTAGGCCTTCTTGAAGAAGCCCATCTGCCAGTTCCTGGTCGGGAAGGTACCGCGCTCGCGGTTCATCCAGTCGAGGAACTCACCGCTTCCGTAGTCCATGTCCGCCTTGGTGGCCGGGTGGTCCTTGAAGACGAGGGCCCACTCCTTCAGGAGCTCGCGGAACTTCTCGGGGCTGGCTATCGGAGCCTTCTTGCTGCCCTTCACAAGGATACCCTTGAGCTTCTTGCTTCCGAGGACGGCACCGGGTCCTCCACGGGCAGCCTGCCTGTCATCGGTCTCGATCGTCGAGATGAGGCTGAGTCTCTCGCCCGCGGGGCCGATGAACGCGGTCGCATAGCCGGGGTACTCCTCCTTGGCCTTGGACCTTGCCTCGCCGGTGGTGAGGCCCCAGTAGCCGTCGGCGGGAACGATCTTGACTTCATCGTCGTTGATGATGAGCATGACGGGTTCGTCGCTCTTGCCCTCGATGATGAGCATGTCGTAGCCTGCCCTCTTGAGCTGGACGCCCATCTCGGCACCGGCCATGGCCCTTCCGTAGCCGCCGGTGAGCGGGCTCTTGAAGTTGAATGCGGTCTTGGAGCCGGTTCCAATGCCGGTATCAACGAACAGACCGGGCGTGATTATCATCTTGTTCTCGGGCCCGAGGGGGTCCGCGCCCGCAGGGACCTCGTCGTAGAGAACCCTGGTTCCAAAGCCAACGCCGCCGAGGTACTTCCTCGGGAACTCCTCGGGGAGGGGCTCAACCTTGACCTCCTTTGTGGTCAGGTTGACCCTCAGAATCCTGCCCCAGTAGCCACCTTTTGCCTCCATCTCAGAATCACCTCGAAAGATTTTCGGGTTGGAGGATATAAGGTCTTCGCAAAAGGAAGCGTTTCACAGTATATGTTAAGTTAAGTTCAATTGTTAACCACCGGCGAACCGCCTCCGACACAACGGACCAAAAGTTTGTCCGATGGAACAGGAAGTTCCATGAATGGACTTAAATGGGCGGGGTTTAAACGGTCGATGGAACGCCACCGTTCGGTTGGGCAGGACATTTCAACGGGAACGCAGAAGAGGGGGTTCACTTCTTGAAGACCCTCACGTCAACGACGACGTGCCAGACCCCGGGGGCGTAGCGCTTGATGACCAGCTCGTTGAGCTTCTCGGCCTCGTAGCCGTGCTCTCTCGCGATTTCCCTGAACGTCCTGAATGGCTCCTCCGGCATCAGCCTCTCGGGCACCGTGTTGTGGTAGTGGATCACCGCCTCGTCTTTGGCTATGCTCAAGGCCTTGGGGATGAACTCGTGGGTCGTGACGACGTAGCCCATCAGAATCCTGTCCGCTATGTTCTCCCCCGGAAAGTCGCGGTTGTCGATGTTGTATGCCGTCATCCTGTCCTGGACTCTGTTCAGCTCGATGTTCTCTACGAGGAACTGGAACGTGTACGGGCTCTTCTCTATTGCGATGACCCTGGCTTTCCCGTGGACTGCCATCGGGAGGCTGAGGTGTCCGATCCCGGCGAACATGTCCACCACGAGCTCGCCGGGCCTCGCGACCTTCGCCATTCTAACGCGCTCCTTGACGTTGGCCGGGGAGAACATGACCTTGGCAACGTCGAGCTTGTATCTGATTCCGTTCTCAACGTGCACCGTCACCGTATCGCTCCCGTAGAGAACCTCGTAGTTCGTCTCGCGGAACTCGCCGCCGATCCTGCCCTTCCTCAGGACGGTTTTGACCCCGATTACCTGGGCATAGACCTCGGCGATGCGGTGCTTGTACGGCTCAAGCTCCTGCCTGAGCGGCAGAATGAGCACATCGCCTATCTGGACCCAGTGCTTGGGGAGCATCTCAACTAACTCCTCGGGGAGTTCGCGGGACAGAATCTCCCTGATGCGGGGTTTTATGAGTCTGGTGCTTCTCATCGCCCTTACTCAGCAGGGAAACCTTAAAAAGCCTTCTCCCGTCATTTCGGCAAAAAGCGAGGAGAAAGCCTTAAAAAGCGGAACGACGAATTTAACACGAGAAATCCTCCGGAGGTAGATGAGGAGTATGGATGAAGAACCTTCAAGTAGTTGGTTCTCCCGCCTGTTTAAGTCACGTGAGAAACCCGTATTTCTTGAGCAGAAGCTCAGCAGGGAGGCATACGAGAACTACAGGGAGCTTTTGATGAAGGCCAGGCCCGAAGTGAACGGCTCGAAGCTCACCCTGAGGCTGTCCAACGGAACGGTTGAGCTCGAGGACGGCGTTCTGAGGGTGAAGGCCAGGAACAAAAAGACCGCAGAGAAGATACTGAGGAACCTCCACCACTACGAGCAGCCGCCAAGCATCTGGCCGGCGTACGGGCTGAGCTACTCGCTCAAGAGGAAGAGGGGCACCGTACTCTGATTTCCTTCTCCCCTTGTTCGACCTTCTTTCCCCAAAGATTTAAATGTCTGGTTAGCCTTAACCCTCCAAGCGGATGACGACCCTTGCCCAGTCTGATGGGTGATGACGTCGGTATTAGCTGACGCAGGGGCGGAGAGGTTCGCGGGCCGATGACCCGCCCCCCTTCCTGGAGGGAACGGAATGGCCGGAAATGATGGAAGCAACGGGAACGATGGTCTCATCGAGTTCTACGCCAGCGAGGCCTTAACCTGCCCGAGGAGGATATACTTCAGGCTCAAGGGCTACCCCGAGAGGTGGCCGGAGTTCGTAAAGGTGAGGCTGAACCAGGGTATAAACACCCACAACGTCCTCGGTGAGATTCTGCAGAAACGCTTCGGCTTCGAGCTTGAGAAGCACCTCGTTCTCAGGTCCAGGAGGCTCGGTTTCGAGATACACGGCAGGATAGACGCCATAGGGGATTTCCCGATAGAGATAAAGGGCAAGACCAGCCTCCCCAGCAAACCCTACGACTATCACATGGCCCAGCTCAACATCTACATGCGCTGGGCCGAGGCGGAGTATGGCTACCTCTACTACATAAAGCTCCACGAGGAGCCGATGAAGGTCATAAGCAAGATCGACTTCTCGCGGTTCCCCATAGTAAAGGGGCCGAACTTCAGGGCCTTCGAAGTTCCCTACGACGGCAAGCTCTTCCGCGAGACCCTCAGGCACTTCTACTCCGTCAAGAAGGCCTACGAAAGGGGAAAGCCCCCCAGGGGGGAGTACTCCTACCTGTGCAGGTTCTGTCCCTACCGCTACCTGTGCTATCCCGACGAGGAGTGAGCCCTTTGTGATTGGGAACCGCAAAGGTTGTGGAAATTTTGTGGTTACTAACCACAAAAATTTGGGGGATATTTGGGGTTGAAGACCACAAAGCTATCCCCTTTTCACCGCCCACTTGAGCCCCCCATCCACGGCGGCCTCTATCTCTCCCCTGTTGTATAGCTCCGCTATGAAGGCCCTGACCGGGACGAGGTTGAGGGCGAGCTTCTGGGGCGTTATTTCGACGCCGTAGTGCCTCATTATCCTGAAGGCCAGCTCGTCCATTGAGGCCGGTTTTTTCAGGAGCTCTAAAATGAGGGACTCGGTTTCCTCCACCCGCCCGAGGTTAAACTCAAGCAGTTCCTCCGCTTCTTCCCCTTCAACCGGCCTGCCGTGCGATGGGATCAGCAGGTAGCCTTTTTCTACGTAATTCTGTAGTTCTTTAATTGAAGCTTTGAATAGGTCCGGGTCGACCAGGTAGGGCAGGCCGACCGAGGTTATGACCCGCTCTCCGAAGAAGGCGTCCCCCGCGTAGAGGACACCGCCCGCTTCGTCCGCAAAACCCGTCATGCCGGGGGAATGTCCGTTCAGCTTCACAGACTTGAGACCGAAGGGCTCGTCACCCCACTCGAAAACCGCGTGAACCTTGACCTCCTCTGGGAACTGGAAGACGAGGAACCCGTTCGGAGCCTTTGAGCCGAAGGTGAGCAGTTCCCTGTTCAGCGGACTCTCGGCTATCGAGAACTCGAAGCGGTGCATGAACAGGGGAGCGTCGATCCTCGGCGCAACCGATATGTGGTCCGCGTGGCCGTGCGTCGCGAGCTGGGCCTTTATTTCGACCCCGAGCTTTCGGGCTTCTCTTTTCAGGTCCTTGTGCCTGCCCTTTCCGTGGCCGGGGTCGATCAGAAGGGCCCCATCCTCGAGAACCTTTATCAGGGTGGATGGACTGCCCGGGTACAGGTAGAGGGAATCTCCGAGCTTCCTCAGGGCCATGTTACCACCGCGGAAGTTAGGAAGGGGAGAATAAAAGGCCATCGATGGAATGGAAAAAGCAGGAAAAGGGAGAGGCCTCAGACGTGCCTCGGGTAGAGGGTCTTCTTGCCCTCGTCCTTGGCCCTCTTGACGGCCTTCTCAACGAGGGTCTTGATCTCGGCCTCAAGGGCCTCGTAGAACTCCGGGTTGACCCTCATCTCGGGGTCGATGGCCTTAATGGCCTCCTTAACCTTGCTCTTAACAATCATCTCAGCCATTTCATACACCTCCTTTCAACGGGGCCGCTTTGGGCGGCCGCCAATAATCATACCTCCTTGGGGTTTATAACCCTTCCTGCGGTTCCCAGGGTGGTGTACCTATCCCCTCCGGAGAGGTGCCACCGGGTGCACACTCCAAAATGTTAAATGCTCTATGGAGATAGTGGTTACGGTGGTGGCATGAAAAATCGAAGGCTCGTCCTCATCGACGGCGAGCACTATCCAGACGTTACCGCGTGGGCTGTGGAAAGGCTCGGCGGCGTCTGCTGCGCCGTCTTTCTGGGCGGAAGCGAGAAGATTGGGGACGTTCGGGACATCGAGGAGAGGCTCGGGATTCCGGTGTACTACGCGGGGGACTATCTTTCTGCCCTCGCCAGGGCTCTCAGGGAGAACGACGTTTGCGAGGTCGTTGACCTGAGCGACGAGCCCGTTCTGAACTACGAGGACAGGTTCAGGATTGCATCCCTGTGCATGCTCCACGGTGTGACCTACAGGGGAGCGGACTTCACGTTCACCCCCAGACCGCTGAAGAGGACCAGAAAGCCGAGCCTTGCAGTCATAGGGACGGGGAAGAGGGTCGGCAAGACCGCGGTCAGCGGCTTCATAGCCAGGACCCTCAAGGAGATAGCCAACCCCGTCATAGTCACGATGGGCCGCGGGGGCCCCGAGGAGCCGGAGCTTATAGAGGGGGACAGGTTCGAGATAACCCCCGAGTTCCTGGTCAAGCTGGCGGGGGAGGGGAAGCACGCCGCCTCTGACCACTTTGAGAACGCGCTCACCTCACGCGTGGTGACCATAGGGTGCCGCCGCTGCGGGGGAGGCATGGCGGGGTTTTCCTTCTTCGATGTTGTGGACGAGGGGGTTAAGCTGGCCGAGAGCCTGCCGAACGACCTCATAATCCTCGAGGGCAGCGGGGCAACGTTTCCAGCCTACCGTGCGGATGGGTACGTCCTCATGGTCAGCGCCACCCAGAAGCCCGACTTCATAGGCGGCTACTTCGGCCCCTTCAGGCTCTCCCTGGCGGACATAGTCGTCGTCACGATGGCCGACTTGGTACCCCCGGAGCGGCTGAGGGAGCTTGAGGGGATCATCAGGGAGACGAACACCGACGCGGACGTGCATCTGACCGCGTTCAGACCGAGGCCCCTGAGGGACGTTTCCGGGAAGAGGCTGGCCCTCGTGATGACATCTGCGCTGGCCCTCGAAGGGGCGAGGAGGTACATCGAGGACATGGGGGCGGACGTTGTCCACACCTCTGACAACCTGTCGAGGAGACCGGCACTGAGAAAGGACCTGGAGGGATTCGCGGGCATCGACGCGGTGGCCGTCGAGCTCAAGGCCGCCGCCGTGGATGTTGTTACTAGGTGGGCACTTGAGAGGGGAATCGAGGTTATCTACCTGGACAACGAGCCGGTCAACATCGATGGGAAGGACCTGAGAGGTGCCGTTTTGAGGCTCGGCCGCTCGGTACTGGAGGGGAGAGGATGATAATCGTAACCGACCCCGAGAGCAGGGCCAGGCTCCCTTTCTCGAGGGGAATTCTCACGCGTTCCATAACCCTCGCAGGCGTTGATGTTGGTATCGCCTACAGTATAGCCACGGAGGTTCAGAAGGAGCTGAATTCCAGGAAGGCCAAGTTCGTCACCACGGAGGAGATACGGGAACTGACGTACAGGAGGCTCATTGACCACGGCCTTAAAGAAGCGGCGAAGCGCTACCTGTTCTGGCGCCAGCTCCGCCGCCTGAAGGTGCCGATAACAATTCTCCTCGGCGGGGCAACGGGCGTCGGGAAGTCAACGATAGCGACCGAACTGGCGTTCCGCCTCGGCATAAGGAGCGTCATAGGAACGGACACGATAAGGGAGGTCATGAGGAAGATAATAGCGCCGGAACTTCTCCCGGATCTACACACGTCGTCCTTCCTCGCATGGAAGGCCGCCGGCAGGGTGAAGGGAAAGGACTCTCCCCTGATCAGAGGCTTCGAGGAGCAGGTTCGTCACGTTTCCGTTGGTCTCAAGGCGGTTCTTGAGAGGGCCCACAAGGAGGGCTTCAACACGGTCATCGAGGGCATACACCTGGTTCCCGGCTACGTGGAGCTCAACGACAGGGACTTCATGTACGTGATAACTGTGGGGGGCAAGCGGGACCTGGAGGCCAGATTCTACGAAAGGGCGCGCTACAGCAAGAGGCCGGCCGAGTACTACCTCGAGCACATAGACGCCATCATGGAGATACAGGACTTCATCGTGGAGATGGCGAGGGAGCACGGTGTCCGGGTGATAAACAACGTCGAGCTGGAGCACACTGTGGACGTTATAATGGAGGATATAATGGAGCGGCTGATGAGGAAGGTGGGAAAGGACGTCAGCGGGTGAACGGCCCCTTTATCTTCCATATTCCAAGGAGCCTTCCGCTCCCCCACGTGGCCTGAACCTCAAAGACGACTATCATTCCGGGATATACGTCTATAAGGTTGAAGCTGTTCCCGAAGGGGTTTCTGTGGAGCTCCCAGCTTATCGAGCCCGCGTTGACCACAGGTGTTTTCTCAACCTTGACCGCGAAGGAGTTGCCCCCGTGGCCGGTCAGCACGAGGTTGGCTTCTCCGTGCGTTAAGGTTCTCAGCACGTCGCCGGCGTCTTCTAGGAATCCCACCTCCCTGCTCCGCGGAATCGGGATGATGTTGTGGTGCAGAACGACCACCGTAAAGCTCTCGCGATACTCCTCGAGGTGCCTCGCTATTTTCCGCTGGCCTATCCGCCCGACGACCCCTATGGGAGTCTCGTACTGGGCGCTTATCACGGGAAGGAACGTGAAGCCCTTCATCTCCACGATTTCCGGTTCGCCGAAGTACTCCAGGAACAGGTCGTAGCCGAGGTAGGTTATGTCGTTGTGGCCGGGAACTACGAGCGTTTCCGCCCTGATCTTCTCGTAGAACTCGTAGGCCTTCTCGTAGTAGCGCTCTATCCCCATATCCACGACGTCGCCGTTGTGGATCACTATATCAGGCCTCAGCTTTTCGTTTATTGTGCGCACCGCGTTTTTGAGTACCTTTCTCCTGAAGTACATCCTGTCCGAGACGTTGCTCTCGCTCATCTGGACTATCCTGAGCAGGCGCTCCCCGCGGGGCACGAATATCTTCGGCTTTATGGGCCTGTGCTCCTTCCGCACCTCATCCCCTGTCACGCGTTTTATCGTAACCTCAATCCTGCCGTCGTCGTGGATGGTGATGATGTTGTAGCTGTTCACGTCCCCCTTCCTCGTCTTCCTGCAGGATGTGCACCCCGCGTTGTCAACCACCATATCCTCTATGCGGTAGACGTTGGGCACGTGCTTGTGGCCGCAGGTGTAGAGGCTGACCTCGTGCCGAAGGAGGAGGTCGAGGACGTCGCCGGCGTTGTACAGAACGTTTCTCTCCCTCCCGGTGTCGGGCAGCGGGACGAGGTGATGGTGCGCGGCGACGATTTTGAACTTCTTCTCGGAGTATTCCTCGAGCTTCGCCTTGAGCCACCGGAACTTGTGACCTCCCACCCTGCCGTCGCTCAGGTCGGGTATGGTCGAGTCAACCCAGATAACGACCCCGTCGCGAAACTCGTAAACGCCGTTCAGCGGCCCTATGAACTTCTCAAACAGTTCATAGCCAACGTTCCTGACATCGTGGTTGCCGGGGATGACGACGAGCGGCTTCTTTATTTTTCCAAGCTCGTACGATGCCCGCTCATACTCCTCGCGGAGGCCCTGGTTGGTCACGTCGCCGGTGTGTATCACGAAGTCGAAGTCCCCGCGGTTCACGTCGTTGACTATGAGGTCGTAGGCGTAGCCCTTGTAGGCGCTCTCGCCGGTTATGTGTGTGTCGCTTATGTGCGCTATCCGTATCATAACCATCACTCGGCCGCTATTGCTGTCTCAAGTCTTCTCCTGCTGGCGGTGAGGAGGTCGCTCAGGCTGAATATGCCGACTATCTCCCCGTTCTCCCTGATGAGCATGTGCTTGACCCCTTTCTTGGCCATCAGGTCGAGGACGTCCCTCACGGGTGTGTTCGCGTCAACGGTTATCAGCTCCCGGCTCATTATCTCCCTGACGGGGGTGCCGTTCGACAGCCCCGGGATGACGACACGTCGGATTATGTCGCTCTTCGTGAAGAACCCGACCACCCTGTTCTCTTCGACGACAACGAGGGAGCCTATGTCGAACTCCACCATTACCTCGCAGGCCCGCTTTACGCTGTCGTTCGGAGAAACGCCTATCAGCTTCCTTGTCATGTAAACCTTAATCGGGGCATCCCCCTCTACCATATTCCCACCCAAAATAAAAGTGGGACGGCATCGTATATAACGTTTCACAGGTGAACGGTCTCAACGTCGAAGCCGTCCTCACCAAGCCTGACGTAGAACGCGGTTCCGTTTGGGATTACCCGGTAGTCCGCGGGGTGGTACAGCTCGAAGGTTGAGGACGTCACCGCGAAGAGGTCCTCACCTTCAATGAGGAGCAGCCTGCCGTAGTCGTAGTTCAGCTGGTTCTCGGCATATTTCTCGCTCATGCTGGCGGTTATGAACGCGGAGAAGCTTCCCCCGGAATCCTGAAACAGGGTGACGGTGTTAAAGAGGGACTTCATCGTCCCGTTGATGATCCGGTACTGCTCCAGAACGTCCTCGAGCGACGGGCTGGGGAGCCTCCTGCACAGGTAGGTGGCGAAGGCGTAGGTGTCGGAAACGTTCCCCAGCTCCTTCCCGTCCAGTTCGGCGAGCTCCATAATTCTCTCCTTGTCAAGGTCGCCGTTGTGAAGCAGCCAGAACGTGAAGCCGTGTCTGGACGAGAATGCAAACGGGTGGACGTTGAAAAGGTTCCTGGCCCCCTGACTGGCCGCCCTCGTGTGAGCCATCAGCACGGTGAAGCCCTCAAGCTCCTCCCTAAGGGAGCCTATGGCGGCGGCGTCTTCAAATATGGGCCTCAGCGAGCGGTAGTGCTTCACCGAACCGTCCTTCAGGAGGACGTATCCCCATCCATCCCTGTGCTGCCTCCCCCTTCCCCTCCGCTCCTTGTACGGGTCATGCTCCGAAGACTTGACCAGGGCATCCAGCAGCGGACGAATCCGCTTCCCGTCACCTGCTGCAAACATTACGCGGCACATAGTCCCACCGGAGCAACTTGAACCCACCGCCCAAAAGCTTTTAGGTCCGGGAGAAGAGCACTAAAGAGGTCGGGGGTATGGGCATGGAGGGGCTTACCAAGGCCGTGGCCAGCGTCAGGAGGAAAATTCGTTCACACAGGGAACTCTACGCCAAGAACGAGGAGGCTGTGAAGCAGCACCTCATAGGGGAGGTCTTTCAGGCACTGGGATGGGACTGGAACAACCCCGAGGAGGTCAGGCCTGAGGAGCGGACGGAGGACGGGAGGGCGGACTACGCGCTCATCCTCAACGGCGAGGTCTTTGCCTACGTCGAGGCCAAGAACCTCGGGGTCAACATAATCAAGCGGGACGAGCCCCTCCGCCAGCTGGCGCGCTACTGCTTCAACTCCGGCGTTAAATACGGCATCCTCACGAACGGTGCCGTGTGGATAGCGGTGAAGGCCTTTGAAGAGGGCTCACGCCTGAGGGACAGGGTCCTCGTCACCGTCAACATCGAGGAGGAGCCCCTTGAGAAGGCCGTGCTGAAGCTGTCCATTCTCTCGAAGTCCAGGATAACCGAGATGGAGAGGGTGGCCTCCCTTCTGAGGGCGCTTGAGCTGAGCTTTCTGGGGCTCAGAGGGGAGGGCTACCCCGAGGATATGCTGATCGAGTACCTGACGTCGCGGGAGGGCATGAACACGGTTCCCGTTGGGGAGCTGAAGGGGGACGAGACGCCCAAAGCGGCCTATGTCTATGACGGCGGATGGAAGCTCCTTCCCCTCCAGGAGAGGAGCATCAAGGGGGTTCTTCTCTCCGTCCTGCTGTACCTCGAGAAGCGCGCCCAGGGGTACGAGCGGGAGGAGATACGGAGGGCCTACGAGCACATCAAGAGGATGTCGCTCAGCCCCGAGACCGCCCTGGGTGTGCTCAAAAAGCTCGAGGAAGAGGAAAAGCTGAGGATATCGGTTGAGATTTGATGGGCTCAGACCACCTTCCAGAGCTCGTCGCTCTCGGGTCTCTCGAGGGGCCTCTCTTCGCCGTTCTCAACGATGACCCTGACGCCGGGGTCTTCCACGAACTCCCCTATGACTGAGGCGTTTATGCCCTTCTCTCCAAGGGCGTTCAGGATCTCATCCACGCCATCCCTCGGGGCGGCTATCATCAGGGCCCCGGAGCTTATCAGGGCGAGGGGGTTTAGGCCGTAGAACTCGCAGATTTTCAGTGTTTCCTCCCTTATCGGAATCCGCTCCGCGTAAACACGGAAGCCTATCCCCGCGGCATCCGCCATCTCGTGAAGGCCGTTCGCTATTCCCCCCTCCGTCGGGTCGTGCATGGCGTGAACGCCGACCTCGTTGGCCGTGAGGGCATCCTCCACGACGCTTATCATCTCGATGAACCCCTTTGCCCTCTCGACGAACTCCCTTCCGAAGGCCCTCTCAAGCTCCCCCGCCCTCTCGCTCGCTATTATCGACGTTCCCTCGAGGCCGGCCCACTTGGTGAGTATTATCGCGTCCCCGGGCTTCGAGCCGTTCGACGTCACGAGCTTTTCCCTCGGCACCTCCCCGAGCATCGTTCCGACGACTATCGGCCTGTCGAGGTCCGGCGTCACCTCCGTGTGGCCGCCCACTATGGCGACGCCGAGTTTTGCGGCGCTCCTGTGGAGCTCCCCCATTATTCCAGAGAGTATGGACTCGTCGGAGTTCTCTGGGAGGAGGATTGAAACGAGGAACCACTTCGGCCTGGCCCCGAAGGTGGCCACGTCGTTGGCGTTGACGTGAACCGCGTAGAAGCCTATACCCTCCCCGGCACCGGTTATGGGGTCGGTCGATGCAACTAGAACCGTCTCTCCGAAGTCTATCGCGGCCGCATCCACCCCGAGGTCGGCCCCGATTATCACCCTCTCTCCCTCGGCCCCGAGGCGGTTAAAAACAAGCTCTCTGAGCTTTTCCGGTGGAATTTTACCCGCAGGCAGCATCTTGATCCCCCTGAATTCCGCTGTGTCTGTACGACATAACAGGTGAATGCTTAAAGACTTTGCCCGGGGATGCGTGGTTTCAGAACACGCGGATTGTCGGGTGAAGCAGTGAGAATATGAAAGAACGGGAAGGCAGCCCTCACGGCTGCCAGCGTCCGGCACGGTCCGGGAAAAGGATGTGCTCCCTGAACTTGCCTTTTCCGTGGGCGTACATCTGGAGCAGCTCCTGCCTGATCTGTGCCATCAGGGCATCGATAACATCGTATTCCTTGTTCTCGATGGCGGTTCTGAGCTGGTCAACGAGGGTCTCTATCTTGGTGACGTTCATTCCCGACTTCTCCATGATCCTGAGCTGTATCTCCACGCGGTGCAGGAACACCCTCGCCATCACAGCGGTGTCGATCCTCACCCTGTTCTGCCACTCCTTCGAGGCCATCCTTATGACGAACTCAGCGTGCGCCTTTGCGGCCGTCGCCTGCCCGTAGGCCTTTCCGTACTCACCGTCGTCATAGGCTTCCCTTGCTCTCTCAAGCTCCCTCTTGGAGAGGTCCAGCATCTTCTCAGCGACCCGGTCTATCTGGGGCGGCAGGGTAACGTTCGCGAGCAGCTCCTCGGCGGAGGCAATGCGCTCCTCGCTCATGTTGATGGCCTCCATCGCCATCTCAGGGGTTATATTTACATCGACCTCTGTGACGTTGGCCCCGACGCGGTTCTCGAACCTCTCCCTGAGCCTCTCTGCCATCTCCCTCATGACGTGGCTCCTTATGATGGTCATGTTCTTGGGGTGGGCCTCTATCTTCATCATGACCCTGGTTATGTTGGTGGTGTCGTTGGCGAAGATTATCACCCCGTGAACCTTCACGGCCTTCCTGAGGGCGACCTTGATCGCGGCGGTGTCGTTGCCGGGAACCACTATCACGTTGTTCTCAAACTTTATCCTGAGCTTGGCGGTTGCGTTTCCCATGACCGCCAGGTTGGTCTCGTACCTGTTCCTGCCCCACCAGCGCTCGACGGTGATGTTGAGCTCTCCGAGGTCATCCAGGTACCTATCGACGACGGCATCGGGTCCGCCTATTATTATAACATTATCCGGGCCGTAGCTCATCACGCTCGCCGTGACGTTCGGGTCATAGACCCCCCAGGGAGTCGTCACAACCACCGCGCCGGTTATGTTGGCGAGGTACTGGGCCAGTGTGCAGTCAGCCTCGTTGTCACTGACTAGTATGACTGTCACGCTGGTATCTGCGGCCGACACGTGGCCGAAGGAGGCGGTCGTCGCCACCATCATCAAACCAAAGAGCAATGCAATAGCTTTTTTCCACACCATGGGGCTTCACCTCGCTTTTCTTTTTGAAGACTGTCGTATTTAAGCTTTTTTCACGAAATCGTAGTCTTAGATTCATGTTTGTTCAGCATAGTCCCTCTTTACGGGCTTTTTCATAGTTTATCGTTAAACAACGTTAGCCAACGTTTATTTAAGTTTACAGAGGTACAAAAGCCGGTGGTTTTGGCTGTGGGGGGTGTGGAGGAGAATAAACAGAAAAAAGAATCACGGGGCGACGTAGTAGTACTCGCCCATCTCCTTCTGCTCCCTGTCCTTGACGCTGTTCTCCTTGTTGGCCCTGGGCCTGCCTGTGTCCGGGTCGCGTCTGAAGGTTATGCCGACCCCCGCGAGGAAGCGGTTCATTCCCTCGCGCATCCCGGTGGGCGGCAGTGCCTTACCGTGCTTTCCAGGTTCGCCCTCGAAGACCATAAGCCTGTCGCTGATGTAGTCTATCATGAGAACGTCGTGCTCGACGACGAGGGCGGTCTTGCCCTCTTTCTCCATCAGGTGCCTTATCGCCCTCGAAACCGCCAGCCTCTGTTCGACGTCGAGGTAGGCGGAGGGCTCGTCGAGCAGGTACAGGTCCGCGTCGCGGATGAGGGCCGCGGTTATTGCAACCCTCTGAAGCTCACCGCCCGACAGCTCGTTCACCTGCTTGTCGTAGAGGTCCGGAACGCCGAGCGGGTTCAGGAGCTCGGTCTTGTAGAAGCTGTTGAGGAGCTTCCCGGCGTTTATCTTGCTCAGGAGATCGTAAACGGTTCCCTCGTAGTCGACCTTGATGTACTGCGGCTTGTAGGAGACCTTCAGCTCCCAGTCGACCTCCCCCTCTGTGGGCTTCTCGACGCCCGCGAGCATCTTCACGAAGGTGGTCTTACCGATTCCGTTGGGGCCGACGATGCTCACGACTTCGCCCATGTAGAGCGTTCCGGGCTCGGCCTCGAGCCTGAAGCCGCCGTAGTCCTTCACCAGCCTCGGGTACTCAACCAGTATCTCGCCCTCCTGGCTCTTCCTCTCGCTGGATTTGGTGAACCTTATCTCCTGGGGCCTGAAGCGGACGTTTTCGTCCTTCAGGTAGCCGCGCAGGAACTCGTTTATTCCGTTGCGCGTACCCTTCGGCTGGGAGAATATACCGTAGGCGCCGGGCTTACCGTAGACGACGTGGATGACGTCGCTGAGGTAATCCAGGACCGCCAGGTCGTGCTCAACGGTGAGAACCGCCTTGCCCGAATCGGCCAGCTTCCTGATTATCCTGGCCACTTTGAGCCTCTGCTTTATATCGAGGTAGCTGGACGGCTCATCGAAGAAGTAGAAGTGCGCGTCCCTGAGTATCGCCGCGGCTATGGCCACGCGCTGAAGCTCACCGCCGGAGAGGTGTTTTATGTCCCTGTCGAGGACGTTCTCCAGCTCGAGCTCCCTTACGACCTCCTCGAACTTGCCCGCCTCGTCGGCCCTCTTGAGCAGGTCCCGAACCTTGCCCTTAACGGCCTTGGGGATTAAGTCCACGTACTGGGGCTTGACCACAGGTTTAATCTGCCGGTTCTTGAGCTTTTCGAAGTAGTTCTGGAGCTCGTTGCCGCGGAATGCCCTGATAACGTTGTCCCAGTCCTCGTTGTCGCCGCACAGGTTCGGCAGGAGCTGGCCGGCGAGTATCTTAACCGCGGTGGTCTTACCGGTTCCGTTCGGTCCGAGGATACCGACCACCATGCCGTCCTTGACGACCGGGAGCCTGTAGAGGACGAAGGCGTTTACACCGTAGCGGTGGACGCAGCCCTCCTCAAGCTCCTCCGGGAGGTTCACAATGGTTATCGCGTTGAACGGACACTTGTGGACACAGATTCCGCAGCCGGTACAGCTCGCCTCCTGGATCACCGGACGGTAGCTCTCCTCGTCTATGATTATCGCCTCCCCGCCCATTCGATTGACCGGGCAGACGCGCTCGCACAGGAAGTTGCCGCATTTGTCCGGATTACACCTGTCGTAATCGATGACCGCTATCCTCATCACTCACCACCGGGTTAGGCTGAGGGAGAGGGTTTTAAAGGGTTGCGGGATGGTGACCCTCCTGTCGTTCGCCCCATCTTATCCAGTGGGTAGGAGTTTCATAACGGTGGACATGCCCGCTACTTTTTTAGCCGTTCTTTCCAATTTATCTCCATGTCCCTCTTCGAGACGCTCAAGCCCCTCAAGTCCGAGATAGCGAGGGTTCACGTTTTTCCTCCCGCGGAGGGCGAGTTCGGGGATTTTCGGTTCAGCAACCCCGAGGTAAACGCCCTCCTCGAAGAACTCGGCTTCACCTTATACCGTCATCAGGTCGAGGCCCTCGAGAGGCTCTACTCGGGAAAAAACGTCGTCGTGACGACGCCAACGGCCAGCGGCAAGAGCGAGATCTTCAGGCTGGCCATCTTTGACTCCTACCTCTCCAACCCCCGCGCGACGTACCTGCTCATATACCCCACGAGGGCCCTCATAAACAACCAGCTCGAAAAGTTCTCGCTCCAAAACCTTGTCTTCTACCGCCTCACCGGAAAGCACGTGAGCGCGAGAATCCTGACCGGAGACGTCCCCTGGGAGGAGAGGAGGGAGCTCCTCCGCGAGAAGCCGAGGGTTATCTTCACGACCCCGGACATGCTCCACTACAACATTCTGCGGAGATGGCGGGACTACGAGTGGCTCCTCAGGAACCTCCGCTACCTGGTCGTTGACGAGCTCCACGTTTACAGGGGCGTCTTCGGGAGCAACGCGGCCTATCTCTTCCGCCGCCTAGACTTCAGGCTCAGGCGCCTCGGGGCGAAGCCCCAGATCATAGCGCTCTCGGCAACGCTGAGGAACCCAAAGGAGTTCGCGGAGAAGCTCTTCAGGAAGGAATTCGAGCCGGTAAGCGGTGCCACGAATCCGTTCCCACGGAGGTACCTGGTCCTCTTCGAGCCGAGGAACCTCGACGAGAGGCAGCTGATAAGGAGTGCCATCGAGAGACTCGTCGGTGAGAACATCAAGACGCTGGTCTTCTTCGACAGCAGAAGGGGGACCGAAAAGCTCCTTCGCTTCCTTCTCAGCTCGCCGGTCTTTCACAGAACGAGCACCTACAAGGGGACCCTGCCCAAGAACGTCCGCTGGGAGATAGAGCGGGACTTCAAGGAGGGCAAACTGCTTGTCCTGCTTACAACCAACGCCCTCGAGCTCGGCATAGACATCGGCGACCTCGATGCCGTCATCAACTACGGCATCCCTCCCGACGGGCTTTTCTCCCTCATCCAGCGCTTCGGCCGGGCCGGAAGGAAGGCCGACAGGGAGGCCCTCAACGCCATAGTCCTCAGAAAGAACGGCCTCGACTACTATTACAGGGAGCACTTCGACGAGCTCGTTGAGAGGCTCGAGCGGGGAATAATCGAGTACATGCCCGTTAACCTGGAGAACGACCGCATAGCCGAGAAGCACATCCACTACCTCCTCACCGAGCTGGGAATAGTAGACTGGGACGAGCTTGACGAATTCGAGAGGAAGATAGCCGAGAGGCTCGTCATCGAGAGGAAGGCAGACCTGAAGAACAATCCGCTCACCTGCAAGCTCGAGATTCGCCTGAGGAAGCCGGCCTTCAGCTACTCGTCACTGAGGACGGCGAGCGATGAGACGTTCTTCCTCGTCAAGGACGAGCCCTGGATACGGGGCAAGCTGATGGAGAAGTCCTCGCTCAGGGAGTTGCTCAACTTCATCAACTGGCTCAAGCTCAAGGGCTACATCATCGAGGAGGTCGATGCCGACGAGTACCACCGCTCGCTCCTCCCGGGGATGGCTTACTTCTCACGGGGAGAGCTCTACATGGCCAGGGACAGGCTCTCCCTCGGAAAGTTCCACTTCGTCTTCGCAAGGCAACTTAACCGCTTCTGGGACGTGGAAACCTTCGTGGCCAAGAGGGAGGAAGTCGAGATACTGGAGAGCAGGGAGGAGAAAACCTACAGGGGAGTCGAGATAGGCCTCGGTCGGCTGAGGGTCAGGCACGTCTACACCGGATTCGCCGTCAAAGGGGCCGATACTGGGAACTACGTCGGTGAGCTGATCAGGTTGAAGGAGGACGGCATCCTGCGCGGCGAGATACACTCCCCGATGACAGGCGAGAGGATCGAGGCCGAGGAGGACTTCTCGATCCTCAACTGGGAGAAGTTCGCGAAGGTCGAGTTCGAGGAACCCTACATCAGGGAGTTTGAGACCGATGGAATATGGCTCGTTTTCCCAGATTCGATAAGGGAAGTCACGAGCGAGGAGTTCAGGGAGTTCTTCGATGTGGCCGCCGAGAAGGGCTTTGAGGACCCTGCCTTTACCCTTTACACCAACCTCGACCGGAGGAAGCTCTTCCCGCTCTACCTCGGGACGACCACCCACGTCATAAGGAAGGCCATCGGTGACGCCCTCCAGAGGCTCGGAATCAGCGATGAAGAGCTGGCCTTCGCGGTGAAGAAGATGGTCGACAGCAAGGACGGAATCGGCTCGGCGCTCCACGCGATAGAGCACAATCTCATAAAGATAGCCCCCATCTTCACCTACGTGGATTCGAGGGAGCTCGGCGGCTACAGCTACGCGAGCTTCCCGGGCTTACCCCACGTCGGAAGGCCGGTCGTGTTCATCTACGACGGCAACGAAGGGGGAGCAGGCCTCGCACCGATAATCTACGAGAACGTCGAGAGGCTGATGGAGAAAAGCCTTGAGCATCTCCGCTCCTGTCCCTGCCAGGACGGCTGTCCCGTTTGCACGCTCTCCCCGAAGTGCGGGACCTTCAACGAGTTTCTTGACAAATGGGCCGCGATAAGGGTCTGGGAGAGGGTTCTGGGAGGGTCTCCCTCTGGGAGCAGGGATGACTGACTTGGATTTTTACATGGGATGTAATTTACACCCCGTGTAATTTACATGGTATGTAAAAACTCAGAGGCTCCCATCAAACGAACTCATGAAGAGCCTCCTGAGCCGGACCCTTCCCCTCGTCCTCTCCGTCAAGAGCCCCATCAGCCCCTCGGCTTCGCCTTTCCTCGTTTCGACGGTGAACATCACTAGCTCGCCGTAGTCCTCTCCAACGACTTTTCCTCCGGAATTCTCAACGGTCTCCCTGACGAGGTGAAAGAGGCCGTAGGGGAAGGTGACCTGGAAGTGCTCCGTCTCGTAGACTTCAATAATTCCTGCATTTTCAATGGCCAGACTGGCGGCGTCGCTGTAGGCCTTAACCAGACCGCCGTAGCCGAGCTTTATGCCGCCGAAGTAGCGGGTAACAACGACGACAACGTTGCTTAATCCCCTGTTCTGGATAACCTTGAGTACTGGCTTTCCCGCACTGCCCTTTGGCTCCCCGTCGTCATCGTAGCGAACCGCGAAGCTCTTTCCGTCGTTGATGAGGTAAGCCGAAACGTTGTGCGTCGCGTCGCTGTGATGGGCCTTGATTTTTGCGATGAACTCCTTGGCCTCTTCCTCCGTCTTCGCCGGCGAGGCGTAGCCTATGAAGACCGACTTTTTAATCACCAGCTCAGCAGTTCCGACTCCCTTAAGCGTTCTGTAGTCCATAGCTCACCCTCTGAGCGTAGCTATGAGCTTTTTTTCGTCGAGGAGCATGCCTATGGCGTCCTTAACGTCCCTTACCACCACATCGCTGGCGAGAAGGGCGTCGGTTGTCGCTCCCTCCGGCCCTATCACGCAGAAAGCCAGCTCCGCGCTCTCAAGCATGGCCACGTCGTTGTTTCCGTTGCCAACCGCTATGTAGGGTTCGTAGCCCCTCGCGATTTCTGCCTTCTCGGCACCGCTCGAAACCCTCTCTATCCTCACGGGAAGCCCTTCAAACTCCTCCTCCAGCGTCCCAAAGGTATCCGCGCTCAGAACTACGACCGTGTACTTGTCCGCGAGCCTTTCGAGGAGGTGTTTAACTTCGTCGTCGATCCTTCCGCCCTCCGCCAGGGTGCCGTTCAGGTCAAAAAGTACCGCATTTATCTCCAGGTTCCTGTAGTTCGGAATCTCCATACCTTTTCACCATCACAGGTTGGAGTGTAAGGTTTTTAAGGCTTGGAGTCAAACTTGGAGTGTTCAAGAAGGTGGAGTTAAAGGCTTGACTACTTGGGGGTAGAAGTTATGAACATGCTCCAGCGGCGCCTTGAAGACCCAGAGGTGCTCGTAAGGCTGAACGCGTTCTTCCTCAGCTACTTTGGATGGGTTGCCTTCGGCGTTCTGTACGGTATCATCGGGCGCTGGAGCCTGGACCTAACACCACAGTTTCTCCGGCTCCCCCTCACGTCGCGGGATCTGGTCGTCGGCCTGGTGGAGTTCACAAAGAGCCTCCCACCCCTCTATGCACTCTTCACCGTCGTGTACTATCTCGGCTTTGCCGGTTCCATAGCCCTTATCGTCGCATATCTCCTTCTGTATCTGAGGGATTTGGAGGCGTCCGACCGGCTACTTGCCAGGTACCTGATGGCGTATGCCGTCGCGGGCTCGATATACCTGATAGCCCACATCTACGCCCCGCATATAGTCTACAACCTGCCGGGTTACATATCGGATAACACCCTGCTCACGAGGCAGGAGTTCGTCCTTCCTTCCCTTCACAACACGTTCATTATGATAAACATAATAACCCTGTGGAAATACAGGAAGCGCCTCGGGGCGAGGGCCGTAATCCTCGTGAACGCCCTCATTCCTTTCGCAACGGTGTTCCTGGGGCACCATTGGGTCTACGATGTCCTTGCGGGCTTCCTCCTCGGCGTTGCAGTGTCAAAGGTCTCCTGGGAATGGAGCGCAAGGATATCAGAGGTCATATACCGGTGGGAGGTTTCCTCGCTCCAGAGGGTCACGGTCTTCAACTTCCTCCTCGCGGTCATAGTCCTGATAGTCGCGGCCGATCCCGCCAGGGCCCTGGCCATCTTCGGGGGGCTCCTCGGTGCCCCCTGAGAAAAGCTTATAAACTCCCCGCTGGTCTTTAACATCGGGTGCCGGGGTAGCCTAGCTCGGCAGGGCGGCGGACTCGTAATCCGCAGGTCGCGGGTTCAAATCCCGCTCCCGGCTCCACAATGCTCCTTCCCGTTTCTCCGGCCAGTTCTTGAGTGAACGCCTTGCCAAAATAGCGTCCTCAATAAAACGGCTCCTATTATACGTTGCAGCCGGCGAGATCATAACGGTCAAGCCCTGACAGAGCCCGATCATCCAGAGGGTCACCACAGAACCAGGCCGCTCTTTACCGTAATTGAGACCCTGGTCTGTTGAGTGCCGGGGGCCGGGACCAGCACCAGGTAGAGCGGGCCCTTCTCAGGGAATCTCCAGATCTTCTCGATGCTGGTTGTGTCCTCCGCTCTGAAGAAGCACAGAGGACTTTCTCCGGATTTAAGCATTTCAACGCCTGTTTCATCGGTAATGCAGATCGTCACCGGTTGTGTGGATTTTATCGAAAAGTATATGGTGCTCCACTGGTGGCCACTGAGCGTGTAGAGATAATACTCCCCCGGATTCAGCATGACGTCCCCCTGAAACCCGTGAGAGCCCCCCCACACCGCGGCGACCATAAGCACAGCTGCCACGATCATGAGGGAGAAACCGAGGGCTTCCATTTTTTTCAGGGTCGGGGGCCTCACGGTTATCGCGGCCATCCTCATTCCCCCACATTTATAAATAGCTGCGGCCCTATTTAAATATTGTGACTCAAAGTCTTAATTTTGACTAGTTTTGTTACTAATCCCCCCAACTTTTGCTGTTTTATCACGTACTTGGACAAAATCCAGGATGTTGGAGCACCACAGCTGGAGTATTGCCACCAGCGGTCGGCTTCAGGTGCCACTGTGAGGTTTATAAAGCCGGAGAACCAAAACTTGGGTATGCGGCGCGAAGCTCTGGGGACCGCCCTGGCGCTCTCGGGGATGGTGATATACGGACTTGAGCCGGTTGTTATAAAATCCAACCCAACCAGTCCGATCAGCTTCGCCGCTCTCTCTGCCATGGTTGCGTCTCTCGTTCTCTGGATAGCGGTCGGCTGGAGTGGGGGGCTGGATGAGATCCGTGAAAATCCCTCGGGAATAAAACCGGCGTTTCTGGTGGGGTTCTTCGGAACTGCGCTCGCCTATCTTGCGTACTCCTTTGGCGCCCGGATGAGCACCGCAATAAACGCCGCCCTCATAACGAGGAGCGAGGTGCTGTGGTCGTTCCTTCTCGCGTGGCTCCTCCTGGGGGAGAGGATAACGAAGCGCCTTGTGGCGTATTCCTTCGTTATCCTGGCGGGCCTGGTTCTTATCATGGTTCCTGGACATTCGGTTGAGCTCAGGCTGGGCGACCTTCTGCTTCTCCTCGTGCCCCTCTTCTGGCAGCTGGGCCACGTTATAGCCAAGAGGCTTCCCTACAGCCCTCAGACCATAGCGGCCCTGCGCAACACCTTCGGCTTCCTCCTTCTCCTGCCCCTGGCGGCTGCGTCTGGACTTGAGTTCTCAGACTTTGTAATCGCCGAGGGTCTGGTGATAGCGGCTGGCCAGCTCGTGTGGTACGGATCGATAAAGCGCATCAACCTCTCCAAGGCAACGGCCATAATAACCCCGGCCCCTGCGGTTGCGATAGGCGTCAGTGTACTGCTGGGGGAGACGCTGACCTTCTATCACGTCGTTGGTTTCGCTCTCATAACCGCCGGAACCCTGGAGGCGATAAAGGTTAAAAGTGCAATCAAAACCGAAGGTACGCCCTGATGAAGCGGAACACGTCCCTGACCCCGAAGCGGCCCTCCCTCGAGGGGTCGTATATCATGCCCACAGGAACTTCCTTTATCATGGCACCCATCTTTGCGGCCTTCAGGAGCATCTCCGTCTCGACCTCGTAGCGGTCGCTCTCTATTTCCGGAAGGAACTCCCGTCTGTAGGCCCTGAACCCGCTCTGGGTGTCGTAGACATAGCGCCCCAGTTTGAGGCGTATAAGCCGTGTCGTCAGGATGTTGCTGATTCTCCTGTGCAGCGGCCTTTTTCCAGCCTCCTCGACCTTCCTTGCCCCTATCACCAGATCGGCCTCACCGCGGACTATGGGCTCGACGAGCTTTATTATCTCCTCCGGCCTGTGCTGTCCGTCGGCGTCGATGAAAACTATCACGTCCCCCGAGGCCTCCTCAACGCCCCTTCTCATTGCGCAGCCCTTGCCGCAGTTCCTCTCGAGTCTGATCGCCTTTATCCTGGGGTCCTTCTCGGAAAACGCCCGTGCTACATTGTAAGTCCCATCGCTTGAGCCGTCGTCCACGACCACTACCTCGTCGATAAAGTCTGGCATCCTATCTAAAACGCTGGGAAGGCGCTTTTCTTCGTTGTACGCTGGAATCACAACGCTTACCCGTTTTCCATCCAGCATTCAATCCTCCTCTCTCAGTTTCTCAAGGGCACGTGCGGCCTTTTTCCTGAAGTCGTCCTTATCGAGGAACTCCCAGTAGTGCTCCCTGCCCGGAAACGCGCCGCCCTTAACCTCCTCCAGGTAGTTCTCAATAGCAAGGCGCATCATCCCGCCGATGTCGGCGTACTTCTTGACGAAGGGTGGGGTCTCTTCGTAGATGCCGAGAAGGTCATGCCAGACGAGAACCTGGCCGTCTACCCACGGTCCGGCGCCAATGCCGATCGTGGGGATTGATATCTCCTCGGTCACGAGTTTCGCCACGTCCGCCAGGGTGAACTCGAGGACAACCGCGAAAGCCCCAGCCCTCTCCAGCGCCTTGGCGTCGCGGAGTATCTCCTCAATCTCCTCCTCGGTCTCTCCCATCAGCCTGTATCCTCCGAACCTCAGATAGCGTTGCGGGGTAAGCCCGGTGTGCCCCATGACGGGTATCCCCATGCGCACGAGCTTTCTGACGAGCTTCCTGTGGTCGTAGCCGCCCTCAATCTTGACGGCATCCGCACCGGCCTGTACCAGTCTAACCGCGTTCCTCAGGCCCTCGTCGGTGTCTATCTCGTAGCTCGCAAAGGGCATGTCCGCCAGAACGAGCGCCCTCTTGACTGCCTTCGAGACCGCCCTGGTGTGGAAGACCATCTGCTCCATAGAAACGTTCAGCGTGTTCCCCTCGCCGTAAACGACCATTCCGAGGGAATCGCCGATGAAGATGATGTCCATCCCTGCCCTGTCTGCTATCAGTGCGGACGGGTAATCGTAGGCGGTTATCATCGCGATCTTTTCCTTCCCCTTCATCTCGATAATCCTTCGCGCCGTTATCTCCCTCATGTTCTCCACCTCTGAAGGGTTGGACTGCGGTCTAATTAACGGTTTCGTTTCGATGGGTGGATTTATTAAGCACCCCGGCAACCTTAATAATGAGAGAGTATGGTGAAAGTGGGATATGATTTTGAGCCGGTGAAGGTTGGAGGAAAGCCAGCTTCCGAGCTAATCAGGGAGATGAGAGACGAGAGGGAAAGGCTGCTCATGGGAATGGAGGTGAACGATATGAGAACTTGGGAGCACTACGAGCACACGGCGGACGTGGGCATCCGCGGCTACGGTGAGAGCCTTGAGGAAGCCTTCGAGGCCGTCGCGCTGGCGCTCTTTGACGTGATGGTTGATGTGAGAAAGGTCGAGAGCAGAGAATGCCGTGAGGTCGAGGCCGATGGTGAGGACCTGATGGCGCTCCTCTACAACTTCCTTGAGGAGCTTCTCGTGCTCCACGACATGGAGGGTCTGGTCTTTGGAGACGTTGACGTTGAGATAGAGAATGCTGGAGAAGGCTACCGGCTCAGGGCGAAGGCCTGCGGCGAGGTTCTCGATTACGAGAAGCACGAACCGAAGGAAGAGGTGAAGGCGATAACCTACCACGAGATGAAGATAGAGCAGCTGCCAGATGGGAGATGGATGGCGCAGCTGGTTCCGGATATCTGAGGTGGTTCCATGAGCGCGAGGGACAGAGTTAAGGAGACCAATCCGGCCTTTTACGAGCGCTATTCGATGCTCGAAGACACGGACGAGTTCTGGGAGTTCATAATCCGACCCCTGCGGCAGAGCATAAGGGTGAACACCCTCAAGGCTCCGCTTGATGTGGTCGTTGAGAGGCTTGAGGAGGAGTTCGAGCTTGAACCGGTTCCCTGGGTCCGCGAGGGCTTCTTCATCAACGTTGACAACCTCGCGAAGGTACCAGAGCACAGTCTTGGCCTGATCTTCGGCCAGGAAGCGAGCTCCATGATACCCCCTGTTGTCCTCAACCCCAAACCGGGCGAGCTGGTTCTCGACATGGCCGCGGCCCCGGGCTCGAAGACGGGTCAGATGGCCCAGTATATGGAAAACGAAGGCTGCATAATTGCCAACGACCCCAAAATAAGCAGGGCGAACGTCCTCATAGCGAACCTCAACAGGATGGGGGTTTTGAACACCCGCGTGAGTGTGAAGGACGGCGTTTACTTTGCCCGCTTTGAGAATCTCTTTGACAGGGTCCTGCTGGACGCCCCGTGCTCTTCGGTCGGAATGATACGGAAGAAATGGAGGTTCCTGACGGAGTGGCGCATGAAGGAGGTTGTCAGATACATGAACATCCAGAAGAGGCTCATCATGGCGGCTTACAGGGCGCTCAAGCCCGGCGGAACGCTGGTTTACTCCACCTGCACCATAGACCCCATGGAGAACGAGGAGGTCGTCGATTACCTGCTCAGGAAAACCGACGCGAGGCTCGAGCCGATAGATTTGCCGGTGAAAACCAGCGAGCCGGTCCTTGAGTGGGAGGGGAGAACCTACTCCGAGGAGCTGAGAAAGGCCCTCCGCATACACCCCAACGACAACGACACCGAGGCCTTCTTCATCGCGAAGATAGTCAAGCCGGAGGGAGGGGCATGAGTGACAATCCGAGGGCGGAGATAGGGCAGACGAATGACGCCGAACTCGTCAAAAGGCTTCTCATCGAAAACTATGGGTATGCACCGGAGCTTGTCTATGAGATACGAGGGAGGTATCACAAGGTCTACGCATGGAAGCCCTGCCCCATTGAACTCAGGGGCCCCGATAGAAACGGGGTGTACTTCGGCAGGGTGGAGAGCGACGGGATAAGGCTGAGCATCGAGGGTTCCTTCCTCGTTGGCCCAAATGCCACGAAGAACGTCGTTGAGCTGGACGACGAGAGGGCGAAGCGGTATCTGTCCGGCGAGAGCGTGGAGATCGGTGATAAGGAGCTCCATGGGTGGGTGATAGTCAAGTGGCGCTCCTACTACCTCGGCTCGGCCAAGGCCAAGGAGGGCAGGCTCATCAACTACGTGCCGAAGGAGAGGCGGTTAAGGATTGAGTAACATTTCCGTTCCTCGAAAGCTTAAAATAATTTTAGGCCCACCTAAGGAGGGGGTGAGAGGATGGTTCCGCTGAAGAGGATTGACAAAATCCGGTGGGAGATTCCCAAGTTCGACAAGCGCATGAGAGTTCCGG
The DNA here is from genome assembly GCF_000221185.1 of Thermococcus sp. 4557. Classification (NCBI taxonomy): domain Archaea; kingdom Methanobacteriati; phylum Methanobacteriota; class Thermococci; order Thermococcales; family Thermococcaceae; genus Thermococcus; species Thermococcus sp. 4557. The sequence continues at coordinate 271,540 of NC_015865.1, forward strand.
GCAGGGTTTACGCTGACGACCAGCTCATCGAGAAGATGCGCGGGGACAGGACGCTGGAGCAGGCCGCGAACGTCGCAATGCTCCCCGGCATCTACAAGTACTCCATCGTCATGCCCGACGGCCATCAGGGCTATGGCTTCCCGATTGGAGGAGTAGCGGCCTTCGACGTGAAGGAGGGTGTGATAAGCCCCGGAGGGGTCGGATACGACATTAACTGCCTTGCTCCTGGCTCAAAAGTCCTCACGGAGCATGGATACTGGGTTAAAGTCGAGGAGATGCCCGGGAAGTTCAAGCTCCAGGGGCTGAGGGTCTACGACGTTGATGAGGGACACAACGATTTCTCAGAGGTCGCCTTCGTTGCCGAGAGGGACGTTGAAGAGAACGAGCTCGCGGTGAGAATCGTCACCGAGTCAGGGAAGGTCATCGAGGGCAGCGAGGACCACCCGGTTTTAACTCCACAGGGATACGTCTATCTCGGCAACGTCAGGGAGGGCGACGAAGTTCTCGTTTACCCGTTCGAAGGTGTTGAGTTCGAGGAGAGAAGAGGTGTTCTCCTGAGCGAGGAGGATTTTGAGGACGAGGACGGGCAAATAGTGAAGTTCCTGCGCGAGAAAAATCTACTACCGCTCCGCTGGGAGGACCCGAGGATAGGAACCCTCGCGAGAATCCTCGGCTTCGCTTTCGGCGACGGCCACCTCGGCGAGATGGACGGCAGGCTCTACCTGAGCTTCTACGGGAAGGAAGGAACGCTGAGGGAGCTGAAGAAGGACCTTGAGAGGCTCGGCGTAAACGCCAACCTCTACGTGCGCGAGAGGGACTACCGCATCGAGACGGTGAGCGGTGAGTATGAGGGCAGGAGCGTCTCGGCCGAGCTGAGGGTCACCTCAAGGAGCTTTGCCCTGCTCATGGAGAAGCTCGGAATGCCGAGGGGTAAGAAGGCGGATAAGGCTTACAGCGTCCCCGAGTGGATTAAGAGCGCTCCGCTCTGGGTGAAAAGGAACTTCCTTGTCGGACTCTTCGCGGCTGATGGAAGCATCGTCGAGTTCAAGGGCAACACCCCTCTACCGATAAACCTCACCCAGTCGAAAGCAGAAAAGCTTGAGGAAAACCTCAGGGAGTTCATGAATGAGGTAACCGAACTCCTCGCAGAGTTCGGTGTCAAGACGACGGTTTACATGGTCAAGTCGAGGAAGGGCGTAACCTACAGACTAGCCCTCGTTGGCGAGGAGAGCATCAGGAACTTCCTCGGGAGGATAAACTACGAGTACGACCTCGAGAAGAAGGCCAAAGGCTTAGTTGCATACGCCTACCTGAAGTTTAAGGAGCGCGTTAGGGCCGAGAGGAAGAGAGCGGCCGAGGTAGCAAGGAAAGTTTACGCGGAAACTGGAAGCGTGACGAAGGCCCACGAGGCTGTCAAGGACGTTGTCAACAAACGCTTCGTCGAGAGGGCAATTTACGAGGGCGATAAAGAACCGCGCGTTCCCAAGGATTTCCCGACCTTCGAGGAGTTCGCGCGCGAGAGGGGCTACGAGGGAGGCTTCGTCGCTGAGAAGGTCCTCAAGGTCGAGAGTGTCAGGCCGGGTTATGAGAAGTTCTACGACATCGGTGTCTACCACAGAGCTCATAACTTCATAGCCAACGGCGTCGTAGTTCACAACTGCGGCGTTCGCCTTATCCGCACGAACCTCACCGAGAAGGAAGTGAGGCCGAGGATAAAGGAGCTCGTTGACACGCTCTTCAAGAACGTGCCGAGCGGGCTGGGAAGCAAGGGCCGTGTGAGACTCCACTGGACTCAGCTTGACGATGTTCTCGCCGACGGTGCCAAGTGGGCCGTCGATAACGGCTACGGCTGGAAGGAGGATTTAGAACACCTCGAAGAAGGCGGGAGAATGGAGGGCGCCGACCCAAACGCGGTCAGCCAGAAGGCGAAGCAGAGGGGTGCCCCGCAGCTCGGCTCCCTCGGCTCCGGAAACCACTTCCTTGAGGTCCAGGTCGTCGATAAGGTCTTTGATGAGAAGATAGCGGAAGCGTATGGCCTCTACGAAGGGCAGGTCGTCGTCATGGTTCACACCGGAAGCAGGGGACTCGGCCACCAGGTGGCGAGCGACTACCTCAGGATAATGGAGAAGGCCAACAGGAAGTACGGGGTGCCGTGGCCCGACCGTGAGCTCGTGAGTGTTCCCTTCCAGACAGAGGAGGGACAGAGGTACTTCAGCGCGATGAAAGCGGCCGCCAACTTTGCCTGGGCTAACAGGCAGATGATAACCCACTGGGTCAGGGAGTCCTTTGAAGAGGTCTTCAAGAGGAAGGCCGAAGACATGGAGATGAGCATCGTCTACGACGTCGCCCACAACATAGCCAAGGTCGAGGAGCACGAGGTTGATGGGAAGAAGGTCAAGGTGGTCGTCCACAGGAAGGGAGCGACGAGGGCGTTCCCAGCAGGCCATCCGGACGTGCCGAGGGCCTACCGTGACGTCGGCCAGCCGGTTCTGATTCCGGGCTCGATGGGAACGGCGAGCTACGTCCTGGCCGGTGCGGAGGGTTCAATGAAGGAGACCTTCGGCAGCTCCTGCCACGGTGCGGGGAGGCTGATGAGCAGGCACGCCGCAACCAGGCAGTACCGCGGCGATAGGCTTAGAAATGAGCTCCTCCAGAGGGGAATCTACGTCCGTGCGGCCTCGCTCCGTGTCGTTGCCGAGGAGGCTCCGGGAGCCTACAAGAGCGTTGACAACGTCGTCAACGTCGTCCACCAGGCTGGCATAGCGAACCTCGTGGCGAGAATGCGCCCGATGGGCGTCGCCAAGGGCTGATTTCGATTTTCTCAATTTTCCCGGTTCTTTCAATTTACAAAATAAAAAAGCAAAAGTCAATTGATGTCACTGGTCATGAACCTGACGTAGGCGAAAGCGAAGGGCAGGAAGAGCATGACCAGCAGTATCGCCAGGTTGTTGAAGCCGTAGGTGAAGGAGTCCCCCAGGGGGAGGTAGTAGTTGAGGAATCTGTCGCCGCCGAAGATGTACTGGACAAGCTGGGTGTAGTGGTGTGCTGGGTTCAGGAAGTGGAGTCTCGTCATCCATGTGATCACCGTTTCCCGCCAGACCTCGTGGGCACTCGTTCCCCACGGCGGCTCGGGCCCCGCGAACTTGGGCGCCACAATCTCCACCACGATGCCGTAGAAAACCGTCAGGAAAATCGCCAGACCGACAGCGGCAAGCATCGAGGTCTCGGGCTTTTTGAAGAGCGTTGAGAACAGCACTCCAATTGACAGGAATACCAGCGTGTAAAGCATCGTTGCCAGAATCGCCAGGGATCCCCTGAGGAGCGAGTCCCCGTCAATGGGTATTCCCAGTATGAGCATCACGGCGATGATGGCAACGTAGACCACCAGGTTGGTCAGTACTATCAGGGTTCCCATTCCAAGGAACTTGCCGTTGATGACCTCGTCCCTGTAAACTGGATGGCCGAGGAGAACCTTGGCCGTTCCGGTTTCAATCTCCCTGTTTATTGCGTCTGATCCGAGGGCGGCGCCGAGAACAGCCCCGATGACGGTGATTATCATCATGTTTACCATGAAAAGCATCGCGAGGGGGGTCATGTAAACCTCCCCCTTGGCCCCCCACAGGCCGAGCTCGTTGGATTCGACGCCTGGAACGCCCATCTGGATCAGGTAGTCCTTTATGCCGTAAACCGCGAGGCCAAAAATGAGGAGGTAGAGGCCCATGATGACGATGAACCTCTTGCTCTTCACCGAGGTGTAGAGCTCCTTGAGGGCTATGTTCCAGGCGGGGTTCATCTCCTACCAACCCTCCTCATCAGCCATATCACGATTCCGAAGACGACCACGAGCAGGAGGATTCCGAGATAAGCGCTGCTTGAGCCCTGCGTAACCCTGACCGTTATCACGGTTTCTGCCTTTGCTTGGTCGCCGGTGGCGGTTACGGTTATGGTGTACGTTCCTGCGGGGGCGGATTTGGGGACCTTGATCCTCAGCTCAAACTGGCTGGGTCCTTCGCTGATCACCATGTTGCTTTCCCGGATGGGACCGAGGCGGGGTATCGTGTCGGGAACCGCCTCAACTTCCCAGCCGCTGGGCGCCTGGGCGGTTATCTTGATGTTGGTGACCGTGGTCCCCATGCTGTCAATCCACACCGTGGTGGCCGTTGAGCCTCCTGCCTTGACCGTGAGCGTGGGGTAATCAGCGTTGAGGGAGAGTGCGGCGGGGTTCTCGACTTTGATCACAACTGGAATTTCAACCCGGGTTCCCTTCCCGGTGATGATGAGTTTGGCGTTTATTTCGCCGGATACTACGTTGAACGGGGCGATAACAACGAGGTACGCGCTGGTGCTTCCGCCGGGTTCTGCCTTCAGGGTTCCGATGGGGGTTGCGCCGCTGGGGTCCTGGCTGATCACGTAGCTCCATTCGGGTTCGAGGCCCTCCAGCGTGACACGGTACTCGTCCTCTTTGGAGCCGAGGTTGGTTATCGTGATCTCCGTACTGGCACTCGCCCCTGCTGTCACGGTAAGAACGTCGTTCTGGAGCTTGGCCTCGAAGTAGTAGGGCGCCTTTGTTAGGGCTATATTGAGGGTTTTCTCCTCGCCATCGCCGAGCTTGACATTTTCGACCTTCGAAACGGCTCCCGGGGCGCCGGCAATGAGCCTGTAGTCCCCTGCGGGGAGCTCAATCATCATGCTGCCTGTGGAGGATGTTGTAACGTTCTTTCCGCCGATGCTCACCCATCCCTTCAGGGGGTTTCCGCTCTCGTCGGTCAGGATCACCGTCAGTTTTGCGGGCTGGCCGAGGTACGTCTTGTATACGTGAACCGTCAGGCCGTATTCCCTTCCGTTTATGGTGAAGCTCAGCCTGTGGTCGCCGAGGGTCGCGTTCCTCGGTATCTCGATGAGCAGGGTGGCGCTGAAGGTTCCCGAAACGGTAAAGCTCCTGAGTCTGTACTGACCGTCCGTCAGATACATCGTCCACCCTGCCGGGAGGGCCATCTGCTGGAACTCCACGGTGCCGCTCCCCGTGAATGTTATCGGAATCGTGAGTTTCTGCCCCGCCTCCACGTCCAAGCTTAGATATGGAACCGAGATGTCAACGCCGGCGGTCTCTATCTGGACGCTTCCCGGGAAATCCCCAATGCAAAATCTGAGGGTTCCACTGCCTGCAGGCTCGATGTGAAGGCTGACCGGTACCGAACCCTTCGGGGGAAGCGTTATCTCCTCGACCTCGACTCCCCCGTACAGGAAGCTCGCCCTCCACCCTTCCGGCATCGAGGTAACCTTGAGGCTCAGGCGGAGCTCCGAGTTTGAGGAGCTCGTTATCGTTATCGGTACATCAACGGGCCCGGAGACCCTTATCTTTCCGTAGGGGTAAAACACCGAGTACTCCATGCTGACCGTTTCCGAGGCGGGTTCCGCGGCGTACACCTTTATCTCCTTTCCGTCGTACTCCAGGGCTATAAGGTCGACGACGGCGCTTCCGTTCACTTCCAGGGTTCTCGCAACGCCGTTTACGGAGACGTCGACGGTCTTGTTGCCCACCGCGGTAACGAGGACAACGTTCCCATCAAAGACTGCCTTGGCACCTACCTTGGGCTTTAGAGATGTAACGAAGTCGGGCTTAACTGATACGATTATGAAGCCGCCCTGTGCGGTGTAGCTCCCGATGAGTATCTTGATGCCGTCGCGCTCTATTTCGGTTCCAAATGCGAAGGGTTTCAGCTCCAGTATCCTGCTCCCGTTCCTCAGCATCAGGTAGTAGCTCCCGTCGGCGGCCTGGACCACCGTTATCGTGTAGTTCCCAACCGAGATCATCTGTCCCGCGGAGATCCTGTCCTCGAACACGGTCACGTAAGGCTGAGCCGCAACGAGTGAGGACAGAAGGACGAACGAAAGCAGAACCACCAGGAGTTTTCTCATTCCCCATCCCTCCCGTAGATGGTCCGGAGGAAAACGTCCTCCAGGCTGGGTTCTTCAATATCAAGCTTCAGGATCGTGAGGCCTTTTTCGGAGAGGTATCTGGAGAGGTCTTCCCTTATGTCGGTTCTGGCGAATATTATCGCCCTGTTCGGCTGAATCACCTCCACCCTCGTGATCTCGGGATGCTCTATCTCCGGCAGCGGCTCCTTGGTCTCAACCTTTATCTCGTAGCCCTCAAGCTCCATGAACTGCCTCTTTATCTCCCCGAGGGTTCCGACGGCCTTCAGCTTCCCCTTCACTATTATACCGACCCTGTCGCTGAGCTCCTCGACCTCGCTGAGCACGTGGGATGAAAAGAAGACGGTCCTGCCCTCGGCTTTTGCCTCCCTGATGAGCCTCTTGACGAGGTGAGCCCCCTCCGGGTCGAGGCCGCTCGTCGGCTCGTCGAGGATGAGCAGTTCGGGGTCGTTTATGAAGGTCTGGGCTATCAGGAGTCTCTGTTTCATGCCCTTGGAGAAGGTCTTCGCCTTTCTGTAGCGGACATCCCAGAGACCGACCATTTTCAGGAGCTCGGTTATCCGTTTCTCCTTCTCCGCGTTCGACATCCTGTAAAAGTTGGCGAAGAACTCTAGGTTTTTCCACGCGGTGAGTTCACCGTACACCGTTGCGTTCTCCGGGAGGTATCCTATGCGCTCTTTTATCCCGATGGGATTCTTGGACATGTCGATTCCCAGTATCTCCACCCTTCCTGTATCTGGGATTTTCATGCCCAGCATGCTGAGTATTGTGGTCGTTTTTCCGGCACCGTTCGGCCCTAAAAAGCCGAACACCTCCCCTCGTTGAACCTCAAAACTTAGACCATCAACCGCCCGGAACTTCCCGTACGATTTGGTAAGGTTCTCAACCAGTATCGCCTGAGTGGGCATATTGAGCACCCCTTTTAGGAGTAAGATCCTGATAATCCCAAGTGTAAGTGGGGGTCATGGTTTTAAACTTTATCGTCCTTCATGGAATGGGGATTCACATGGGTGAGCTGACGCACGTTGATGAAAAGGGTGTTAAGATGGTGGAGGTTGGCCATAAGACGGAAGTTTTTAGGAAGGCCACCGCCAGGGGCAGGATAAAGCTGAAGCCCGAAACCATCGAGCTGATAAAATCCGGGAAGACGAAGAAGGGCAACGTTATAGCCACCGCCCAGATAGCGGGAATCCTGGCCGTTAAGAAAACGCCCGAGCTGATTCCGCTCTGCCACCCGATACCCCTCACGGGGGTTGATATATCCTTCGAGTTCGGCGATGACTACATAGAGGCGACCTGCGAGGTTCGCGCCACCTACAAGACGGGGGTTGAGATGGAGGCCCTCACCGGTGTTACCGTCGCCCTGCTGACGATATGGGACATGGTCAAGGCCGTTGAGAAGGACGAGAACGGCCAGTACCCGTTCACGAGGATCGAGGGCATTCACGTGGTCGAGAAGGTAAAGGGGGCAGGTTAGTCCCTGCAGTAGCCCAGGACGAAGTACTCCAGCACCTTCGAGAGGTCATCGAGGAGGAAACCGAGGAAGAACAGCAGGAACGTTCCGAGCGGGTATTCCTCGAAGTAGTTCCAGACGAGCCACCACACGGCACCCCAGATGATGATGCGGGGCACCTCTATAACCACCATCGATTTCCTGGAGACCTCCCTCAGAAGGAAGCGCTTGAGCCCGTTCTCATCGCGGGCGATGTAACACCCTGTATCCGACCATTTCTTTTCATGGAGCCTTTTGGTGTGCCTTGCCAGGAACAGCCGCCTCTTCGGAAACTTCAGCACGTAAACGTAGTCCCCGTAGCTCGAGGCTATGAACGACTCTATGGCGAGTTCGATATCGATGTCCCTCTGAAACTCCGAGACGTATGCCCCTTTCCGGCGGAACCCATCAACTATATCTTCCGGTTTGAACTTGTCGAGTTTGAGGACCCTTATGTGATAGCTCGGGCTCAGGAGCCTATCGATCATCGCTATTCTCACCTACAGACATTGTTGTAATATTACTTCACAAATTTATAAATTTTGCCGTTTTCGAGCTTCAGGTAACTTTTTTAGTCCTTTGCCCATTTCCTTAGCGATGACGCTCAAGCTGAACCCCGAGGCTAAAGCGATATACCGCTCAATCCGGGAGGAGATAAAGAGACGGTTAGTCCTTCCAGGGAGTTCGGCCTTTCTCGAGGGATTCGAACCTACCTCCGAGGAGAAGGAGATTCTCCGCAGGCAGGACTATTTTCGGAAAAACCTCCCCAAAATCCGGCCCGAGCTGAGGGAGCAGATAGCTAAAGTCAAGCCGATAAAGTTCCGCCGCGACTACCTCCACGACAGGATTCTCATAGTTGACGAAAGCGAGCTCGAAAGGGCCCAGAGCCTGGGGCTCTGCGAGGTCTCGACAAGTTTGGAAGAGGGGGAGGGCTACGCCCTGGTGCTCAGCACCGTCGGCTACGGGATTGACGTCGAGCTAACGCCGTCCCAGATAGCCCCGGAGCTCTACATCATGCCCCTATGGGAGAATCGGGAAACGCTTGAGGCCCTATCTAAAATCGGCGAGCTAACCGGAGAGGGCAGCGTCGCCTCGGAGATACTCCATGGGCTGAACGAACTCGGAGAGGTCATGAAAAAGCAGAAGCTCCTCGACGGTCTTGAGGAGCTGGTTGCAGAGAAAGAGCACGAGCTTAACGAGGAAATAGCAGAGAAACTTGAAAAGTTCAGCCTGACGTTGAGTGGGAAAGAGTTGCTCGACTTCCTCGGGGAGCTCAAGGCCGGGAATTATGAGGCGATATTCAGGCACTTCGGCGAGGTCGAGGGCGAGATTCTGGATTTAATAAACGCGGCCGAAAACGAGCTGAGCGAAAAGCTTGGCATCACCGTTGAGCTCTTCTCCCGGGAGGAGCTGTATCCGGTGACCGTGCCCCCGGAGAGGATAGAGATGCTCCGCGAGGAGCTCGAAAGGGAGCTTAAGGTCGAGCTGTACCTCAGAAGCAGGGAAGTGCTTGAGAGAATCATGCCCCTCCTCCCCAAGCTCAAGGAGGAACTCGGCCGCGTCCACGAGCTTGACTTCCTGCTGGCCGTGAGGAACTTCACCGAGGGCTTTTCCTTCCCGGAGCTCTGGAAGGGCGGAATAGCATTCGTCAACGGGCGGCATCTCGTCATTGAAAACCCCCAGCCGGTCAGCTATGCAGTCGGGAAAAGGCCCGATGGGTTCCCAGTACCGGGAGCCGAAGATATACACGGCGAGAGTGTGGTCATCCTCACCGGTGCCAACAGCGGTGGAAAGACCAGCCTCTTGGAACTGATGACGCAGATAACCGTTCTCGCCCACATGGGATTCCCTGTTCCTGCCGAAAAGGCCTGGATCGAGCCTCTTGATGAGCTGTTCTTCTTCAGGAGGAAGAGGAGTGCCTACGGTGCCGGTGCCTTTGAGACGGCCCTGCGCTCCTTTGTCAGGGCCCTTCGCGGAGAGGGTAGAAAGCTCATCCTTATAGACGAGTTCGAGGCCATAACCGAGCCCGGCGCAGCTGTCAAGATAATTGGCGAACTTTTGAAGATAGCCCATGAAAAGGGCTTCTACGTTGTCATAGTGTCGCACCTGGGAGAGGACCTCAGGAAGGAGCTTCCCTTCGCCAGGGTCGATGGAATAGAGGCCAAAGGCCTGGACGAGAAGCTCAACCTCATTGTCGACCGGCAGCCCGTCTTCGGAAAGCTCGGCAGGAGCACGCCGGAGCTCATCGTTGAAAGCCTTTCGAGAAAGAAGCGCGGAAAGGAGAGGGAGATATTCGAGAGGGTTCTATGGGCATTCAGGCAGGAGTGAGTTCTGCACTTTGTCCTACCCGACCCAGCTCCGCTCCCGGTACCTTCCCCTGCTCTCGATTTCTTCTATCTTCACCCTGATTTCTTCCGCCCTCTCCTCGCCCCTGACCTCGGCGTAGCCTTCCAAAACCGCCTCAAACCCTTTCTCGAACCACGTGTAGTGCGTGCTCTCCATGGCGCGCCTGAGTAGGTGCAGGTCAACGCCCTGGGCCTCCAGGGTGGGGTCGAAGTCCGCCAAACCAAAGTCTATCAGGTAAACCTTTCCGCCTCTGAGTATCATGTTGCTGGTGGTAAGGTCGCCGTGCACTACCCCCGCCTCGTGAAGCTTTCCAATCTGCCTCCCAATCTCGCGGCAGAGGGGAAGCCTCTCCTCCATCGGCAGCCTCTCCAGAAGCTCCTTCAGTCTCTCACCATCGATGAACTCCATGGCTATCTTCATGTCCCTTGTATCAACCTCATAGACGTGGGGGCAGTTCACACCGAACTCCTTCGCCCGGTGGAGAACCCTGGCTTCCCTAACCGTTCTCTCCTTTCTCAGCCGTTCGTCTATCTCCTTTATCCGGTAGCGCTTTGGAATTCTGTGCTTGATGATCACCGTTTCACCGGGAAGGAGTTCCGCCCCGAAATACTCGCCGAATCCTGAGATGTATATCTTGGCCTCCGCGCCCTGCTTTATCATCCTCACCTCGTCCACCCGCCCTCAGTTGTGCGCGGAGGTTTTAGGCCTTTCCCCCATTTCAAGGACACATTTTTGTCATTTCTTCAAAATTTTCTGTGTTAATTGAAATTTTTGACCCAAAAACTTATATGCAGTGCTGACGAAGCGTTTCTGCAAAAAGGAATTTGATAGGAGGAATGTCAAATGGCACAGCTTAGCGGACAGCCGGTTGTTATTCTGCCTGAGGGAACCCAGAGGTACGTTGGTAGGGATGCTCAGAGGCTCAACATTCTGGCTGCTAGGATAATCGCGGAGACCGTCAGGACCACCCTCGGTCCGAAGGGTATGGACAAGATGCTCGTCGACAGCCTCGGTGACGTCGTTGTCACCAACGATGGAGCCACTATTCTTGACAGGATAGACCTCCAGCACCCGGCTGCGAAGATGATGGTTGAGGTTGCGAAGACTCAGGACAAGGAGGCTGGCGATGGAACCACCACCGCCGTCGTCATCGCTGGTGAGCTTCTCAGGAAGGCCGAGGAGCTTCTTGACCAGAACATTCACCCCAGCATCATCGTTAAGGGTTACACCATGGCCGCCGAGAAGGCCCAGGAGATACTCGAGGACATCGCCATAGAGGTCACCCCTGACGACGAGGAGACCCTCATGAAGATAGCCATGACCTCAATCACCGGCAAGAACGCCGAGAGCCACAAGGAGCTCTTTGCGAAGCTCGCCGTTGACGCCGTCAGGCAGGTCGCCGAGAAGAAGGACGGGAAGTTCACCGTGGACATCGACAACATCAAGATCGAGAAGAAGGCCGGCGAGAGCGTTGAGGAGAGCGAGCTCGTTCGCGGCGTTGTTATCGACAAGGAGCGCGTCCACCCCAGGATGCCGAAGAGGGTCGAGGGTGCCAAGATCGCCCTCATCAACGAGGCCCTTGAGGTCAAGAAGACCGAGACCGACGCCAAGATAAACATCACCAGCCCGGACCAGCTCATGAGCTTCCTCGAGCAGGAGGAGAAGATGCTCAAGGAGATGGTGGACAAGATCGCCGCCACCGGTGCGAACGTTCTCTTCGTCCAGAAGGGCATCGATGACCTTGCCCAGCACTACCTTGCCAAGTACGGCATCCTCGCCGTCAGGCGCGTCAAGAAGAGCGACATGGAGAAGCTCGCCAAGGCCACCGGCGCCAAGGTCGTTACCAACGTTAAGGACCTCACCGCCGAGGACCTCGGCCACGCCGACCTCGTTGAGGAGCGCAAGATAGCCGGCGAGAGCATGATTTTCGTCGAGGGCTGCAAGAACCCGAAGGCCGTCACCATACTCATCAGGGGCGGCACCGAGCACGTCATCGACGAGGTTGAGCGCGCCCTTGAGGACGCCATCAAGGTCGTCAAGGACGTCATGGAGGACGGCTACGTTCTTCCGGCCGGTGGTGCTCCGGAGATCGAGCTGAGCATCAGGCTAGACGAGTACGCTAAGGAAGTCGGCGGCAAGGAGGCCCTCGCCATCGAGAACTTCGCCGAGGCCCTCAAGATAATCCCGAAGACCCTCGCCGAGAACGCTGGTCTCGACACCGTCGAGATGCTCGTTAAAGTCATCAGCGAGCACAAGAACAAGGGTAAGGCCATAGGCATCGACGTCTTTGAGGGAGAGCCGGCTGACATGCTCGCCAATGGTATCATCGAGCCGCTCCGCGTCAAGAAGCAGGCCATCAAGAGCGCCAGTGAGGCTGCCATAATGATCCTCAGGATCGACGACGTCATCGCCGCCAAGGTCAGCAAGCCCGAGGGCGGCCAGGGCGGCGGAATGCCCGGTATGGGCGGAATGGGCGGCATGGACATGGGCATGTGATGCCCTCTATTCTCTTTCCTTATACTCAATCTTGTACCAAAAGGTTTTATTTGTAGATTCGCCTCTCCTTATGGGAGTGAGAGTTCACCGGAGGTGAGAGAATGGGGCTTGGTTTGTGGCTCAGAACTGGTCTGCTGATGGCCGCCCTGACCGGGTTACTGATGGCCATCGGCTACGCTTTTGGGGGCCCCAGTGCGGCTTTCATGATGTTCCTGTTCTCGCTGGCGTTCAACTTCATCACCTACTGGTACAGCGATAAAATAGTGCTTAGCTGGTACCGCGCGAGGATAGTTGACGAGTTTGAGGCCCCTGAGCTCTACGCTATAGTCAAAAAGCTCGCCGAGAACGCGGGCCTGCCGATGCCGAGGGTTGCCATAATCCCCAGCGAGACGCCCAACGCGTTCGCCACTGGGAGAGACCCTAAGCACGCGGTCGTCGCCGTGACCACTGGCCTGCTCAGAATCCTCGACAGGGACGAGCTTGAGGGAGTAATCGGCCACGAGCTTACTCATATAAAGAACCGGGACATGCTCATCGGAACCTTCGCGGCAGCACTCGCCGGTGCCATCGTCCAGCTCGCCTACTGGGCCCGCTGGATAGCCATCTTCGGCGGCTTCGGAAGGGACGAGGACGACGCGGGCAACGTGCTCACTGCGATACTCATAGCCGTCCTCGCCCCGATAGCGGCGATGCTCATCCAGGCCGCCGTGAGCCGGTCGAGGGAGTTCCTCGCTGACGAGGGCGGAGCGAAGATAAGCGGCAAGCCCTGGGCGCTCGCGAGCGCGCTGATGAAGATAGAGCGCGCCGTCAGCTATCGGCCGATGAGGGAAGGAAACCCGGCGACGGCCCACATGTTCATAGTGAACCCGTTCAAGGGGACGAGCATAGCGAGCCTGTTCTCCACTCACCCGCCCACCGAGGCGAGGATCGAGAGGCTCAGGAAAATAGCGGAGGAGATGGGCTACGCCCCCACTTTCTGATTTAATTTTTGCATAATTGCCTAATCCTGCAATTCTCTATTTATGTGATCGACCCTGTTGATAACTGTCGGTTGCACTTCTCAATCAGCAAGCATTTAAACGTTAGTGCACACTTCTTAACGGTGATGGATATGAAAGCCGTAAAGGCAACCCTTCTCTACGACGGTCTGGGGAACATTCTGAAGGACGTCTACGTCGTTTTTGATAAGGACATCGTGGACGTAACGAAGGATAAGCCAAAGGGAGCGGAGATAATAGCCGAAGGTGTTGTTACTCCCGCCTTCATAGACGGCCACAGCCACATAGGAATGGACAGGTATGGGGAACCCTACCAGGAGGGCGAGGCCAACGAGGAGATGGACGCGGTTCTGCCGCTCGTCGATGCGCTCTACTCCATCTACATGGACGACAAGGCATTCAGGCACTCCATCGAGTTCGGCGTGCTCTACTCCTCCGTCCTGCCGGGGAGCGGGAACATCATCGGCGGAAAAGCAGTTTTCATAAAGAACTACGGGCGCGACATAGAGGACGCCTTCATCCAGTACGCGGGCGTTAAGGCGGCCTTCGGCTACAACCCGCGCTCGACCACGAGCTGGAAGGGAACCAGGCCGAGTACTAGGATGGGTGCCATAGGAATCCTTCTCAACTGGCTCATCAAGACCCAGAAGACAATAAAGCTCATCGAGAAGGGCAAGAAGGAACCTGAGGAAGTCGAACCCACCGTTGAAGCCCTGATTCCGGTTCTCAAGGGAGAACTCCCGCTCCGCGTCCACGTCCACAAGGAGGACGACATAGCGGCTTTGCTTATGATAAAGCGGAAGTTCGGACTCAGGATAACCATCGAGCACGCAGGAGATGTCCACAGCAGGGAGACCTTCGAGAAGATTAAAGCCGAGGGCGTTCCTGTGATTTATGGTCCCTTCGACAGCCACCCCTACAAGGTCGAGCTGAAGCACGAGGACTGGAAGAACGCCCGCTATCTGCTTGAGGTCAGGCCCCTCTTCGGCCTCATGAGCGACCACCCCGTTACGCTCCAGGCGAATCTCTACTTACAGCTCCGGCACTTCATAAGGCTCGGCATGAGCAAGGCAGAGGCGATAAAGGTCATAACCCACAACAACGCGAAAATCCTCGGCGTTGACGACAGGCTTGGAAGCATAGAGAAGGGCAAGTGGGCCTCGCTCGTTGTCTGGAACGGGGACCCGTTCAACCTTGAAAACTACCCGACGCACGTCTTCGCGGAGGGAGAGCTGATTCACGAGGCGGATTGGTGATTTGAAGGTTTTTCCAGTTTTTGTTTTTACTGGTTTATTGTTCTTTCAGAGGTTAACACCCCTCGTCATCGCGCCATCTATGACAACTGTCGAGCCGAGCATGTACTCCGCCTCTTCGCTCAGGAGGAAGGCCACCAGAGAGCCGAGTTCGCTCCACCTCCCGGTTCTGTGAAGGGGCGTTCTGCCAAGCACCTCCCGCTTCCAGGTCTCCTCGAAGGGTTCTCCCCTCGCCTTGGCAACTGCCTTAAGGTTCTCCCTCGCGCCGGGCGTGTCGAAGCTGCCGAGCAGAACGCTGTATGCCCTTATCCCCCTCTTCCCGTAGGTTCTCGAAACGCTCTTCGCCAGCTGAACCAGGCCGGCCCTCGTGACGTCCGCCAGAATCAGCGGCGGCATTGGCTCCTTTATCGAGACGGAGTTGAGATAGATGAGGACACCCTTCATCTTCCTCTCAAGCCACGCCTGGACGAGGAGCGTCGTTAGATATCCCGGGGCGACCGTGTGGAGGGCGGAAGCCTCTATCCAGTCGATGTAGCTCGCCTCGTGCAGGAGGCAGGGTTCACAGCGGACGTTCCCCGCGTTCCAGACGAGGGCATCAACCCCTCCAAGGAGCTCCCAGCTCTCCTTCACGAGGTTTTCAATGTCGCGCTGGTCAAAAAGGTTGGTTCTAACTGAATAAACCTCACCATAGCTTGAAAGCTCATCCAGAGCCTTCTTCAGGTTCTCCTCACTCCGGGAGCTTATAACGACCCTCGCGTTCCTCTTCAGCAGCTCCTTTGCAACGTTGAAGCCTATGCCGCGGGATGATGCTGTGACGATGACGCCGAGGCCGTTCAGGTCTATCTTCACCTGCATGTGGGAGAGTTGGGGCTGAAGAATAAAACGCTTTCCCAAAACTTTATACGTCCACCTTCGAAGTGCCAACCATGACGGAGCCAAAGAACATTGTGCTGAAGGAGAGCGAAGAGGTTGAGGGAACTCCAATTGAAGGCCCCTGGCTGGACGAGGTCTCAAGCCTTGAGGAAGTTCTCGACTACTACGAGCGCATAGGCTTCCAGGCAACGCACCTAGGGAAGGCAATAGAAATCTGGCGGAAGGTCGAGGAGAAGCGCGCCAGCGGCGAGGAAGTCCGCGTTTTCCTCGGCTACACCTCCAACATTATCTCCTCGGGCCTGCGCGAGCTGGTCGCGTGGCTTGTAAAGGAAGGCAAGGTTGACGTCATAGTGACAACCGCGGGAGGAATCGAGGAGGACTTCATAAAAGCCCTCAAGCCCTTTATCCTGGGCGACTGGCAGGTGAACGACGCCCTGATGCGCGAGAAGGGCATAAACAGGATTGGCAACATCTTCGTGCCCAACGACCGCTACATAGAGTTCGAGAAGTACATGATTCCCTTCTTCGAGCGGGTTCTTGAGATGGAGCGCGAAGCTGGAAAGCCCCTAACGGCGAGCGAGTTCATCTACGAGATGGGCCGCTACATGGACGAGAAGCTGGGGAAGGAGAAGGAGCGCTCGGTTATTTACTGGGCCTACAAGCGGAACGTCCCGATTTTCTGCCCGGCCATCACCGACGGCTCGATAGGTGACATGCTCTACTTCTTCAAGGAGGAGCGCGGAGATAGAGAGCTGATAATTGACATAGCCAACGACATCGTGAAGCTCAACAACTTAGCGGTTACCGCCAAGGAGACCGCCTCGATAATCCTCGGCGGCTCTCTGCCGAAGCACGCGATAATAAACGCCAACCTCTTCCGCGGAGGGACCGACTACGCGATTTACGTCACGACGGCAATTCCGTGGGACGGCTCACTGAGCGGTGCGCCGCCGAGCGAGGGTGTAAGCTGGGGCAAGATAAGGGCGAAGGCCGATTACGTAGAGATTTGGGCAGATGCTACGCTCGTCTTCCCGCTGCTGGTGTGGAAGGTGATGAGGGGCTGATGCTCTTTTCTTTCCAATCTCTCTGACCTTCCTTCTTGTCTGTGCTGTGCTCCTCAAGTGCTGCAAAATGCTTTTATTTGTGCATGCAGTATGTGCATCAGGGGTGGAATCTTGACGCTGACGTTTGATGAAGTCCTTAAGCGCCCCAAAAGGGGCAGCGTTGGTGAAGCCATCGCCGAACTTAAAAATCTTCTCGGGGACAAGGTTTCGACCAAGCCGGCTGACCTCTTTTCGTACAGCCACGACTACTGGCTCATAACCTTCCACTGGCTGCTGAAGGGTAAAGTTCCAGCGCTTCCCGATGCGGTGGTGTTTCCGGAGAGCGAGGAAGACGTTGTGAAAGCAGTTAGAGTGGCTCACGAAAAGGGCGTTCCTCTCTACCCATACGGCGGCGGCTCTGGAGTTCTGGGGGGAACAGTGCCTGAGTACGGGGGCATAGTGGTTGACCTGAAGCGTCTTAGGGGCCTGAGGCTTTATGGGGATGACCTTATGGTCGAGGCTGGGGCTGGAGTCAACGGCTATTACATCGAGGAGTACCTCAACAGACGGGGCTACACACTCGGCCACTTTCCGCAGTCGCTCTATCCCTCAACAGTGGGCGGCTGGGTTGCCACCAAGGCTATAGGCCAGTTCTCGACCAGATACGGCGGCATCGAGGATATGGTGCTTGGCCTGAGGGCGGTAATTCCGCCGGGAAAGCTCATCGAGCTCAAACCACACCCAAGGACGGCAACGGGCCCGGACCTGCGGAAGCTCTTCGTTGGGAGCGAGGGAATATTCGGCATCGTGACGAGGGTGTGGCTCAAAGTTCGTCCCTACCCTGAGGAGCGCTTTCTGCTCTCCTTTGCATCGGAGAGCCTTGAGGAGGCTCTGGACTCCGTCAGGCGGATACTCCACCGCGGTGCGAGGCCGGCAGTGGTGAGGATATACGACCGGGTCGAAACGAAGAGGCACTTCTACAAATTCGAAGAGCTGTACGGAAAGATAGGGACGATCATCATAGTCGAGGGGGACTCCAGGCTGGCAAGGACCGAGAAGGAAATCGTCGAGGGGGAGTTCAAAGGGGTGCCTGCCGGGGAGGAACCCGTGAGGCACTGGCTGGAAACGAGGTTCAACGTGAAGGAGATATCCGAGTTCGCGCCGATCGGAGTGGTCATAGACACGATAGAGGTTGCGGTAAACTGGGGCAGGGCTGCGGAACTTTATGAGAACGTCATCAGGGCCATGAAGTCCGTGAAGGGCACGCTGATGGCTTCCGCCCACGCTTCGCACTTTTACGACCAGGGGGTCTGCTTCTACTTCACCTTTGCGGGCGTTCCCCCGAGGGGCAGAAGCGCGGGGGAGTTCTACAACGCGGTCTGGGATGCCGCAATGAGGGCCACGCTCGATAGCGGGGGCACTATAAGCCACCACCACGGGATAGGCCGTCACAGGCGAGGATGGCTCGCGGAGGAGCTGGGAGATGCCTACGAGGTGCTGAGGAAGGTTAAGCTCGCGATAGATGAGAAGGATGTTATGAACCCCGGCAATATGGTGATGTGAATGCCCGGAAAGTGGGACTGGCTCAAGGACGAAATCGGCCTCTCGAACCTTCTTACAGGCGGGAGGATGATCTTCAAGGTTGTTCAGGGGAAGCTCTCGGCGGATGACCTGACCAAGTGCGCCCTCTGTCCCAACATGTGCCGCCACGCCTGTCCAGTTTCGATAGTTGAAGGGCGCGAAACGACCTCCCCCGCGGGAAAGGCGCGGATCGCGCTCATGATACGCGAGGGACGGCTCGAACTGAACCTCGACAACCTGGAGCCCCTGTACACCTGCCTCGGCTGCGACCTGTGCACCCTCTACTGTCCGTTTGAATTCTCGGTCGCCGACCTCATCCGGCCGGTGAAGGAAGAGGCCGTGAGTAGGGGTGTGGTGTTCGAAGAGTTCAGGAAAGTTTTTGAAAACCTCGAAACGTCGGGGGACGTCTACGGGAACGCTGATTCGGGTGCTGACGGTTCAGGGAAAGTCCTCTACTTCAGGGGCTGCACCGTGAGGAACGAGAGGCCGGAACTGGCCGAAAAGACCCTGACCCTCCTCGATAAGCTCGGTTATGAAGCCTTCACCATAAGCGAGACCTGCTGCGGCCTCCCGGCGTACAACCTTGGCAATACGGAGCTGTTTAAGAAGGTCGCCGAGAGAACCGCGGAGAGGCTCAACGCAACCGGTGCAGAGCTGATAGTCACCTCGTGCCCCTCTTGTGCCTACACCTTCCGCGTCCTCTACCCCAAATACGGGATAAAGCTCAAACCTCGGGTTCTACACATAACGGAGCTCCTTGGCGAGGTCATCGGCGGTCTGAAGCTGAAAGGGGCTGAAGCCGTGACCTACCACAACCCCTGCAAGCTCGCGATGCATCTCGGGCGGAGAGGGCTCCTCAAGAGCCTGCTGGAGAATGTGGAAGGGCTTGAAATCAGAGAGCCGCGCAGGGAGCTCTTCTGCTGCGGTCACGGTGGGAGTGCCGTCTCAAGACTGAAGCCGGAGCTCGCCGAGGAAATTGCCGCGGAGAGGAGGGAGCAGCTCAGGGACGGCGCGGCCAGAGTCGTGACGGCCTGCCCGAGCTGTGAGCTGGCTCTCAACGGTGATGGTCTGGAGGTTCTCGATATAGTCGAGTTCCTGCTGGAGATGATGGAAGAATGAGCCTCGAATCAAAGGTTCGGAAGGTCCTTGGGAGGTTTCCTTACAGAATCACCTTCGAGATCAGGGACGGCGTGGTCTTTCTCGACGGGGAAGTGGAGGCTTACGAGGAATGGGTCGAGATCGGGCTTGCAGTGGGGAGCATTAAGGGCGTTGAGGGCGTGGTGAACAGGATAAAATGGAAGGACTACCCGGAGGAGGAGCTCAGGCGTAAGGAAGAGCGGAGGAGGAAACTCTACGAGGAAAACAAGGGTAGAATTATCGGCGAGTACGACGTCGTCATAATCGGGGGCGGTGTTACCGGGACGGCGATAGCGAGGGAGCTCTCAAAGTACCGTCTGAAGGTCGCCCTCCTCGAAAAGGCCACCGACGTTTCTGTGGGGGCATCAAAGGCGAACAACGGGATGATACACCCCGGAGTGGCCCCGAAGCGCGGCACGCTGAAGGCCAAACTCAACGTCAGGGGAAACGCGATGTATGACGAGCTTGCAAGGGATTTGGGGGTCAAGTTCAAGCGTGTCGAAAGCCTCTGGCTGATAACCCCGCGGACACTCCAGAAGTACAGGAGATACCTCCCGGGGCCGTTCTACAAATTCGTCTCGGCCTACATCTTCCCGTACCTCGTGAAGCTCAAGGGCATGCTGAACGGCGTTAAAGGAATACGCATAATCAGAGGCGAGGAGATATGGAAACTGGAACCCAAGGCCACGAGGGAGGCCTGGGCCGCGGTTTACGTGCCGTCAACGGGAATACTTGACCCCTATGACCTCGTCGTGGCCCTGGCGGAAAACGCGATTGCCAACGGGGTTGAAATACACCTCGAGACAGAGGTGGTGGGCTTCATCAGGGAGGGGGAGACCATTAAGGGCGTCGTTACGAACAGGGGGACTTTTCTAGCTAGGTACGTCGTGAACGCCGCCGGCGTTTTCGCTGATGAGATAGCCGAGCTTGCAGGCTCGAGGGAGTACACCATACACCCGAGGAAGGGCGTGATCCTTCTCTTCGACAAAGAGCTTGAGGGATGGGTGAACCACTGCGTCACCGAGCTCAGGTTTCCTGCGCCGGCCCACACCAAGGGCGGTGGCATAAACCCCACCGTTCACGGAAACATCCTCTGGGGGCCGACTGCAGTGGAGGTGCCAGATAAAACCGACACGTCAGTCCATCCCGAGGAGATCGAAGAGATACTCGAGCGCTACAGGGAGATATACCCGGACTTTCCGAGGCACAGGATAATTCGCTACTTTGCCGGGGTCAGGGCGCCGACCTTCACTGAGGACTTCATAATAAGGCCCGCCAAGTGGGTGAAGAACCTCCTCCACGTCGCTGGGATACAGTCTCCCGGACTCGCGTCAGCACCTGCGATAGCGGAGTACGCCGTCGAGCAGCTGCGCTCGATGGGACTCATTCTGGAGCCGAAGCCCGACTTCAACCCGCACAGGGAACCGATCCCTCGTGCGAGCGAGATGAGCCTTGAGGAACTCGATAGGAGGATAAAGGAAGATCCGCGCTGGGGCAACATCGTGTGCACCTGCGAGATGGTCTCAGAGGCTGAAATAGTGGAGGCGATACGCCGGGGCGCGAGAACCCTTGACGCCATCAAGAGACGTACGAGGCTCGGAATGGGAACGTGCCAGGGCGGTTACTGCACGCTGAGAGCGGCGGAGATACTGTCAAGGGAGCTGGGAGTTCCGATTTCCCAGGTCGTCAAGGAGAACAGTGGAAGGCTCTTCAACGGCACCGTTAGGGGTGAGGAACCGTGAAGGACGTCGTTGTGATCGGCGGAGGGCCGAGCGGGATGGCCGCGGCGGTTAAGCTCGCCGGTAAGGGCTACGATGTCGCGCTCATCGAACGAAAGGAAGAACTTGGAGGTATCCTCGACCAGTGCATCCACGACGGCTTCGGGACCAAAATATTTGGAAAGGCCCTCTCCGGACCGGAGTTTGCGGGCCACTTTATGGATGAAGTTAGCAAACTTGACCTTGAGGTCCACCTGAACACGTACGTCAAATCCGTAAACGCCGGGGGAGACGTCAAGGAGCTTGTGACGGTGAGCCCGCGAGGTGTCGAGCGCATAAAGGCCCGCTCGATAGTGTACGCCATAGGCTGCAGGGAGAGGCACCCCTTCGAGATAAAGGTCGGTGGGACGAGGCCCGCTGGTATTTACACGGCCGGAATGGTGCAGAGGCTTGTGAACCTCTACGGAATCCTGCCCGGGAAGAAGGTCCTCATGGTCGGCGGCGGGGACGTTGGCATGATCGTCGCCAGGCATCTTTACCTGGAGGGGGTTGAGTCTATAACCGTCGTCTTTCCGGAGGAGTTCTTCGTTGGGCTCCCGAGAAACGTCCAGCAGTGCATCCTCGACTTCAACATACCTTTCAGGCCCAGGACTGTGGTGAAGGAGATAGTTGGGAAGGAGCGCGTTGAGGGAGCTATCCTTGTGAAAGTGGACGAGAACTGGAGGCCCATACCCGGCACCGAGGAGTTCTACCCCTGCGACACGGTGATATTCTCCATTGGCCTCGTACCCTATGCCAAGAAGATGAGGGCAATTGGGGCCGAGATAGACCCGAGAACCAGAGGTCCGGTCGTGAACGAGTTCTTCGAGACGACCGTGCAGGGAGTCTTTGCCGCCGGCAACCTCGTCCAGATATTTGACTACGTTGACGACGCCGTTGAGAGCGCTTACATCGCGGCAGACGGCGTTGAGAAGTACCTGGCGGGCGGGGGACGGCTTGATAATCCAGTACCTTTCAAGCCCGGGAGCAACGTCCGGACGCTGACACCCCACCGGCTGGAATGGGAGGACGAGAGACCGGTGGTTGCTTTTCTCAGGCCTGCTGTCGAAGGCCGCGCGTGGATAATCGTCAGGGGCGGGAATGGAGAGATCCTGAAGAAGGAGTTCCGGCAGTATGTGAGGCCCTCAACGCTTGAGCGGATTGAGATCCCCCGGGAAGCTATCAGCGGGGCGGAAGAGGTGTATGTGGATGTCGCGAGAGTATGAGGTTCTCTGCATTCGGTGCCCCAAGGGGTGCAGGCTGAGGATCACGGTCGAGGGGAACGAGGTCCACGTCTCGGGCTTCGCCTGCCTTGAGGGAAAGAGGTTCGGGGAGGAGGAAGTGAGGAACCCGAGGCGGGTTGTCACGACGACCGTTAGGATACTCAACGCCCGCTATCCACGCCTTCCGGTGAGAACGGCAGAACCCGTGCCCAAGGACAGAATTCGAGACGTTATAGATGCCCTCAAAGGGCTCGTTGTGGAGGCCCCGGTGAGGCGCGGTCAGGTTATCGTGAAGGATGTTGCTGGAACCGGTGTTGATGTGATAGCGGAGAGGGATATGGAGGCGGTTGGATGAATTACTACCTCATCCTCGACGTTGGGACGACGAACGTTAAGGCCTACGCTTTTTCTGAGGAGGGGGAGAAGCTCCTGGAGAAGAGCATGAGAACGCGGCCCGTTTATCCAGAACCTGGCTGGGCCGAACTCGACCCCGAAGAGCTCATTGAAACGGTCAGGCGGCTCATAGACGGGGTTACTTCTTCCCTTGGGATGCCAGGGGGAATGGCCATCACCAACCAGCGGAGCTCCACCGTCGTGTGGGACGACGAAGGAGCGCTCCACAACATGATAACCTGGCAGGACACGAGGACCAGAGATATCGTGGAGGCCTTTTCCCGCAACTTCCTCGTTCGCTTTGGTAGGGCTATCGGAAAGGTCTTCTACGGACTCTCCCGCATCGTTCCCGGAATAGCCAGCCTACCAAAGGGAGCCTATATAATCACCCTGGCCCATGTGGGCTTCGGCACTTCCCACTCCTCGATGCACCTACGCTGGCTAATGGACAACGTCCTCGAGGTTCGGAGAGCCCTGGAACGCGGTGAAGCGAAGTTCGGCACGATGGACAGCTGGATAGCGTGGAACCTGACGGGGAAGCACGTGACGGACTACACGAACGCATCCGCGACAGGCCTCTTTGACCCATTCTACCTCAAGTGGAGCGACAACATCATGGGCATCGTGGGAATTCCCAAGAAAATCCTTCCCGCCCTCCAGCCGAACGACCTCCCAGTGGGGGAAACGGACTACGGTGTGCCCCTCCTCACGATGGTGGCGGATCAGCAGGCGGCCCTTTACCGTGCGGGCGTTGAGCCGGGGAGCGCGAAGATGACCCACGGAACAGGGACCTTCGTCGATCTGAACGTTGGAGAGAAACCCAAACCCGCATCGCCTGGCCTCTACCCAATGGTCGCCCTTAAAACCCGGGAAAAGACGCTCTACCTCCTTGAGGGAATAATAAACGCCTCCGGTTCGGCCGTTGACTGGCTGCTGAAAGTGGGGCTCGTCGAGGACTACTCCGAGATCAGCGGTGCGTTTAAAGACCCCGCCCTTCCAAGGGTGCTTTTCATACCTGCCTTCGCCGGCCTCTCGACGCCCTATCTGAGGCCTGACTTCAGGGGAGCGCTCCTCAACCTGTCGTTCAGCGTAAGGAAGGAAGACATCATCAAGGCGCTCATAGCGGGGATAGCGATGAGGGTCGCGGAGGTTATAGCCGCCATGGAATCGGGAACCCGGGTTGAGATTGGCTCCCTGACCTCCGACGGGGGTGCTTCGCAGATCGACCCGCTCCTGCAGCTGATAGCCGACTTCAGCGGGAAGAGAATAGTCCGACCGGTGGAGCTCAACGGCTCCGCGCAGGGAACCTTCATGATAGCACGGGCGGTTGCGGAGGGAAGGGACGTTCTGAGCGCGTGGGAGAAACCTATGGTGGAGAGGGTCTTCGAACCGAGCGGGGAGAAACACGAGGACTTCAGAAGGCTGTGGGAGGAGTTCATGGGAAGGCTGCTTTGAGGGTTCTGTTTTGATTTATGAGGGAATAGTTTGTGCTCCTACTGCAAACTATTTTTAAATCTCTTTGCAGTAAGAGTGCAAAATCTTTATAAATATCTTTGCACTATAAATGCACATGCTTGAGGTACAGAACCCATGGTGGATTGGTGAACCCGACAGGGACTGGGAGCTCTTTGAAAAGCTCACCTACAGAATCAGGCCGAAATGGCTCGACGGGCTCTCATTGGAGCCTTTTTCTGTCAACTTCGTTGTCGGCCCGAGAAGGGTCGGGAAGACCATGGGAATAAAGCTCCTCATTAGGGAACTCCTCAAAAAAGTCCACACTCCCTACGCCGTCTTTTACTTCAGCTGTGACGTGCTTGAGGGCTACAAAGAGCTTTTGGAGGTTCTAAAAGACTATCTAAGGCTGAAGAGACGAAAAAGCGTTAAAACGGCCTTTATATTCCTCGACGAGGTCAGCCTCGTGGATGACTGGTGGCGTGCCTTGAAGTTCCTCATAGACAGAGGCGAGTTGAGGAGCGACGTCATCACGGTGACCGGCTCGATTTCCCTGACGGTAGGCAGGCATTTTGAGACCTTCGGCGGCAGAAGGGGGAACGGAAGAACGATTGAGGTCATGCCGCTGAGTTTTCACGAATACTACAACCTTTTCTACGACGAGTTCTTCCCCTCAAAGGGGGAAGAGGTCTTCGAGAACTACATTGAGACCGGAGGATACTTGGCATACCTGAACGGAACGCTGAAAGTCGAGGAGCTCGTGGGCTTCCTGAAGGCCGACTTGAAAGCTTTAGACCGCTCGACCGACCTTGCGAGGGACGTTATGGGTGCGATACTTGATAAGGCTCCCTCACCCACATCCTTCAACGCGATAGCGAAGGTAGTTGGAATCTCCCCCCACACCACGAGGGATTACGTTGAGCTCTTCGAGGCCTTCCACGTCCTTCTGCAGGTTCTCTACCTCGGCGGCGACGGGAAGGTCTACCCTCGGAAGGAAAGGAAGCTGATTCTCCGCGACCCGCTCATCGTGAGGGCCATGGAGCTATGGACGAGAAGGAGGGTTGATAAAGCGGTTCTCTACGAGTGGCTCGTCCAGGAGCACCTGTACAGGAAGTTCGGGGAGGTTTACTACTACAGGAACTCCTACGAGGTTGATGCAATCGCTGGAAACCTGAAGGTCGAGGTGAAATCGGGGGAGAGAAGGGGGAGGTATCCGAGGGACGTTAGAGTCCTGAATGGCCCGGAGGTTCCGGGGTTCCTCTACCACCTCCGCTGATTATGCAGATGACTGCCAGCGATTTAATGATGGCCCGGCATGTACTTCCTCTTTCTTGCCTCGACGGCCTTCCTCCCGAGGAATTCCCTCTCCACCCACTCAAGAATTGCCCGATGCTTAGCGATTATTCCGACGGGCTCGTCCCCTACTCCTCCGTATATGGATCCGGCGAACCTATTCACCGTACCGCACACTCCCACCCCTCAAACTTCACCCTCAAAAGAAATAAGCCTTTCGAAGTCCTCTAAATCCCATACCAGCCAGCCTTCGGCACTCAAAGCTTCCTTCCCGTTTACCTTCTTTGCCACAAGACCGTAGCTCTTCTCGTAGTCCTTTAAACCAACGAGCTCTGCTTTCCTCTCCAGATCTTTTAAAATGCCCCTCGCCTCTCTTTTGCTCAGCTCTTTCCATTTTGCCTCAACAAAGAGCGCCTTTCTTTCCCGCTCGTTCAAAGCCACGAGGTCAATTTCCTCTCCCTTCCTCCACCATTTTCCAACCTTTGTGAACTTGAAGGGCAGCTTTTCCGCCCGGTTCAGCTCAATTAGGAACTGTCTTGCAATTTTCTCAAAAATTGGGCCAAGGTAGTGGTTATATGCCCCTCGTATCTCATTCACGTCAAATATGCCCTCCTCCATGAGTGAGAGGTTCGGGTAAACAAAGCGGAACCAGAAGGCGAGAAAGTTGTCCGCAACGTAGTAGCGGCCCAGCTTGGAGTTTGGTTTTTCCGTGATGGGAACTTCCCTCACTACTAACCCGGTCTCGATTAAGTTCCTGAGGTATGGGGTTATCTCCGAGTGCTTCATCCCCGTGAAGTCCCTTATCTCCTTCGGCGTCGTTTTGCCGAGGGCTATTGCCTCAAGTATCCTCCTGTACGTCCTCGTCTCCGTGAACTCGTACCTCAGCAGGAAATCCACCTCGTCGCGGAAGAAGCTCACTGGGTTCTTCAGCTCCCCCTCAAGCCACTCCCAGAAGGGAAGCCTGACCTGAGCTATGTAGAAGGGAATCCCGTCCGTCATGCCGTAGACCTCTACAAGCTCCTTCCAACTGGCATTCGGGAAGAATTCTCTTAGGTGAAAGAACTTTAGGGGTTTGAGCTTCATTGAACCAGTTCTCCTGCCATAGAGGGGACTCTTGTAGCTGAGAACCTTCTCGGTCATTATGCTCACCGAAGAGCCAAGGAGAATTAGCTTCGTGTTTGAATTCGAAAGATCTGTATCAATAACTCTCTGAAACTCGCTTAGAACTCTAGGGTCTTCTTTTATCAAGTTCGGAAACTCGTCAATGACGATGACCTTCCCTCTTAGGGTGTGGAGGAGGGCCTCCCAGCTTCCACGGGCGTATCTCGCCTCTGGAAAAACCCTCTCTGCGGTCTCCTGAAAGTGCCTCAGGTTATCTCCTTCAATGGCCAAGTAGTAAACGTGGGGAACGTCTTTCACTGCTTCGAGGACAAGACGGGTCTTCCCAACGCGCCTTCTTCCATAGATGACGATTAGCTCGAAATTCTCGCTTGAGAGCCGTTCTCTCAGTGCCTTAAGCTCCTCATTCCTATTTACGAACTTGGTCATGTGATAATCACCGTTATGATAATGGTAATTATCACTTTAAGCCTTTCGTTTACAGGAGTTCTAAAACCCTCTCTTCCCCACCCGGCAGCACCAGCGGCCTCGACAGGTGCTTTCTCGCGTCGGGCGGCACTTCGTAGATTTTCCTCTCCAGCTCGCGCGGGACTTCAACCGGGATGAGCTTCTTCGGCATTCTATAACCACAGCGCTTGCATTTCAGGTAGTCGCCCTTGCTCTTCATCGTTCCACCACAGCGCGGACACTTAGGCTTCTGGTACTCGATTTTGGGGACGAGCTTTACCGGGTAGAACTTTTCGAGGTTGAGCGTCAGAACGCCATCGTGCTCCTTAACTCCCCCGGCCGCGATGATTTCATCGCCGGGCAGGAGCTTCCTCACGTAGTTCCTGAACTTCTTGGTCGGCTCGAAGGCAGCAACGCGTATCTTCCCTGTCTCGTCCTCAAGCTCAAAGAACACGTGCCTCCCGCGCTCCCAGTAGGGCTTAACCACCGTTCCCCTAACCACCGCGCTGTCGTATAGCTTCAGCTCACCGATTTTTTTGTATGTAAGATGGTCGTCGGTGTTCTGGTTCGTTTTGAATAGCTGGTAAAACGCAACCGGCTCCCCAAACTCGACCCGCTCGAAGGTCTGGAGAACTTTCCCTCTGTCAATCCCCCTGATGCCAACCAGAACGGGATCCTTGCCGTGGGGTGTTATGAGGACGCTCCTCTTGTGGGGGTCAACATTGTCGTAGGTGAAGGGATAGCTCCAGCGGTCGGCGGTGAAAACACTCTTCGAATCGACCTTTCTCGGAGTTCCCCAATTGTCTGGCTCCCTGTAAGCCAGCAGTTCGTAGGTGAAGCGTTCAAGGGGATAGCCTATCGCCGCGAGGGAGCCTATTATGCCCCTCCCGACCTTGAACTTGAAGTACTCTGCCCCAACTTCCTTTGCGACCCTTTCAGCCTCCTCGATCGTAACGTGCTCCCTCAAAGCCCTCAACGAGAACTCGCGGAGCTCTTCTGGAATATCCCCTTCGAAGAAGACAACGCCGGGGTTAGTGTTCTCGTGAGTGAAGTCAGAAAGCTGGTTTACGTAGAAAAGGACGGTATCTTTGATTTCGGGGATAACTTTCTCATCGACTTCAAAGGTTATCGCCACTGCCCCATTGCCGCGGGTCTTGTACGGGATATTTGGGTTGAGCCTGATCAAGCGGGGAAGGTCTATGGGCTCCGCTAGGCGGGAAAGCTCGCGGTATAGGAGGGCACCGAGGTACGTGGTGCACATGCCGTTGGGTGAGTCGGTGTCGTCGATTCCGATGTGAAGGAGCATGGTTGAAGAAAAGGGAATGGGGTTTAAAAATCAACCGCCGAAGAGCCAGAGCACCGCATCCGGGAAGCGCCTCGACCAGTAGTACTCGTTGTGTGTGGCTCCCTCGTCCTCGATGACGAGAAGGTTTTCGCCCTCCACGTAGCCCCTTTCCTTCAGTGCCTCCACCATCTTTCTGTTGGTCTCTATCATCTCGCTCGGGTCGCCCCCCTCGAGGGTTCCCCAGTCGATGTAGATTTTCTCCGGGCCCTTCGGGGCGTTCCTCACGAAGTCATAGATCTCCGGGTTGAACCAGAAGGCTGAACTCATGGCTCCAACGTAGCGGAAGGTCTCAGGGTATTTGAAGCCGGCGTATATCGAGATGAGTCCTCCGAGGGAGGAGCCCATTATCCCTGTCTCGTTCGGGAGGGTTCTGTAATGGGAGTCGATGTAGGGCTTAAGCGTTTCGACGATGAAGCGGACGTAGGCGTCTCCTTCCCCGCCCCCTCCGTAGGCCTCGTTCCTCCACGGCGAGTACTCGTCTATCCTCCTCTCGCCGCCATTGTCTATGCCGACAACTATGATCGAGAAGTTTCTCTCCCGGAAGAGTTTCTCCAGGGTCTCGTCCACCCTCCATTCGCCGGCAAAGGAGGTCGCCCGGTCAAAGAGGTTCTGGCCGTCGTGCATGTAGAGGACGGGGTATCTCCTGTCGCTCTTTCCGTAGTCTGGAGGCAGATAGACCCATATCCTCCTCGTCCTGTTGAGCTGGGGCATGAACATCTTGAAAGTCGTCACGTTCCCGACTATCGTGTGCGTGCCGACTCCGGCTTCCTCCACGTAATCGCGCCAGTGGTAAACCGTGAACTCGTACCTCCCGCTTTCCTCCAGCACCATGGCCCTGTTCGGAAGCTCCTCGCCGTTTCTGCCCTTCTCAACGGTCTCCCACGAGCCGCGGGTGAACTTGAACTCGATCTTGGTTCCTCTCCTGAACGCCAGCGTTATCTCCCACTTCCCGTCGTCGCGCTTTCTGAGCCTGTAGTTTTCGTCACCCGGATTCCAGCCGTTGAAGTCACCTGCGATATACACCGCGTCATTTTCCGGCGTGTAGTCGGGAACCGAGACGATGAACGTGACCGTGACCACATTGGGGGTTTCCGCAGCGGGGGAGGTCGTTTCGTTGTCCCCCTCGGGTACTTCAGTGCTTGGTGTTTCTGTTGTTGAAGTGGAGTTCGTTGACGTCGGAGTGCTCCGGGGAGAATCGGTGGTCTCGCGGGTATGGAAAGTGGTGCTTTCGTTGGACTGTTCTGAGGTCGTCTGCGTGGCTCCGCCGCCGTTGAGACATCCCACGGAGAGGACGAGCATTCCAGCTAGCAGCACAACGAGGAGTCTGGTTGGACCTTCCGTTACCACCAGTTTCACCCTCAGGATGGTGGGTGGGGCGTCCTTATATCCTTACCGAACTGTTAGGGTTAAATAGGTGCGGTTTTCTCAGCGAGGGCGAGATGACGATCGTGCCGGGGGATGGAGCACTGTCCCAAGGCCCTCGAACCTTCGTACGTCCTGATGTTCGAGCCTGCGGAGCTGAGGAGCAAGGGAGATTGATCAGCTAAAGCAGTCCGGAGAAGAAAAATATCAAACCCGAATCAAACGGGTTCTCCTCCCTAGGTTTTACTGTTCGTTGGACTTTCATCTATTGAACCCTGTTCCCTGAACCGCTCGTACATCAGCACATCAACGAAGCCTTCTCCCGGGACGTACTGGTGCTTCCTCCAGCGGCCGGCGAGGGTGAAGCCGTTCTTCTCGAGGACCCTTATCGATGCGATGTTTGTCTCGAAGACGTGGGCGTAGACCTTCCGCAGGTTGAGCCAGTCGAAGGCGTATTCAAGGGCGAGCTTTACGGCCTCGCTGGCATAGCCATGGCCCCAGTGCCTCTTGGCCAGGAAGTATCCCAGCTCCGCCCTGCCGTTGTGGTGGTCTATCCTGTGCAGCCCCACAAGTCCCACGAGGGAGCGCGAGGAGTTCTCCATGATCGCGAATACCTTTTCGTGCTTCTTCTCCCGCCTCAGAGCCTCGTACCACTCCAGTTCGTCCTCGTAGAAAAATATCTCCTCCGGGAACGAGAGGTACTTCCTGACGTCGCGGTCGTTGTACCAGAGCCAGACCTGCCGCAGGTCGTCCTTCAGAAGCATGCCTATCGACACGAGACTCCCCCTGAGTATGATCGGCCTCATAGCGACACCTTAACTTTATATAAGCCGTTTGCGTATTTAAGGGTGATGGACAGGGAAAGGCTCATACGGACGGTTGAGGCGATACTCAGGGGCACGGGGTACAAAACGGCGCGTATGGAGTTTAAGGGCTCGTGCTTTGACATAGTGGCGAGCAGGTTATTCCTCCTGCTCTTCATAAAGGTGGCCACCAACATAGATGCCGTCACCGGGGAGCAGGCGGAGGATTTAAAGAGGCTGGCCCGCTTCTTCAAGGCTTCGCCCCTGATCGTCGGCCTAAAGACGAAAAACGCCGAGCTTGAGGAGGGTGTCGTTTACGAGAGGTTTGGAATATACGCCCTCAGACCCGAGACCCTCTACGATGTTCTTGTCGAGAACGAGATGCCGGCCATATTCGCCGAGCGCGGCGGCTTTTATGTGAGGATAAACGGCGGCCTATTGAGGAAGCTGAGGGAGAAGTACGGGTACTCAATAAACGAGCTGGCGCAGCTCCTCGGCGTCTCCAGAAAGAGCCTCACCAACTACGAGCGCGGTGAGCAGGCGGTCTCGCTTGAGGTCGCCATCCGCCTTGAGGAGCTCTTTGACGAGCCCCTTGCGGAGCCCATCGACGTTCTCCACTCAACAGTTGAGGCCAACCTCGACGTTACCCCGGAGACACCGCTTGAGAGGGAGATATTCGACCGCCTCAAGGAGCTGGGCCTCGGCGTTGTCAAGGTCAAGAAGGCCCCATTCAACGCCGTCTCGAGGGAGGACGAGTTCAGGATCCTGACTGGCATAGACGAGCGCAAGACCCGCTCCACAGTCAAGCGCGCCGAGATGGTGGCGGAGGTTGGCAGGATAATAAACAGCGACGGTGTTTTCATACTCGAGAAGACCCGGACCGAGGTCGTTGGGGAGGTTCCCCTTATTCCGAAGGAAAGCCTCGACGAGGTGAGGGACGCCGACGAGCTCATAGACCTCATAGAGGAGCTGAAGAAGGAAATAAAGAAGCAGCTCTTCGGCTGATCGCGTTCCGGTGTCCCTTCAGCTGAACAGCACCTTTCTCCAGGTCTCCCGCAGTTTGGGCACGTACTCCCCCGGTGATGCTATGAGGACGGCCCAGCGCGGCGTCTGGCGCCTCTTCAGGGCGTTGGCCAGGGGCGTAACCCGGGTCAGTGGCTGGATGCTTCCGTCGTCCAGGAGGACGTTTATCTCCGTTGCCTTAAGCCTCGGTTCACTGAGCATGAGGTCAGCTATGCTGAACTCCAGGATGACCTCGCCCTCCCTCGCGCCAACCGCATCGGCGAGTGCCCTTTCTATCTCCTGCCTCCTTTTGACGTTCCTGTACGCTGTCAGCAGCTCCCTCTTTTCCTCGGTACTCAGTTCGTCGGCGTTTGCCAGAACCGCGGCCTTGTAAAGCTCCCTGTACTTCACGCGCCGCACCATCTCCGCGGGGAAGCCCTCGAGATCCTCCAGCTCCACAAGAACGCGGCAGTCGGTCATCCTCCAGAAGTCCCAGAGGTGGCCCTCCTCCAGGGCGAACTCCAGAGCTCTGGTGAGCATACCTTCAGCTATCTTCACGGTGTGGTGGAAGTAAACGCGGGAGTACATGAGGGAGCGGGCGACCATCATGCCCTCAACAGCCTCGATGCCCTTCTCATCGACAACGAGCTCGCCCTCGTGGATCCGGAGAACCTTCATGAGCCTCTCCAGGTCGATTATGCCGTGGGCGACGCCGGTGTAGTGCGCGTCCCTGACAAGGTAGTCGAGCTGATCAACGTCAACATCTCCGTGCAGCATCTGGCCGAGATAGCGCTTTTCGTGTTTGCCGAGGATGAGGTTAGCCACGTCCGCAGGTTCGAAGTCGTAGCCGTAATCCTCGATTATCTCGGGAATCCGGCCGCCGTTCTCGCTCTCGGTTATGTTAACCTTGCCGAGAACTATATCCTGTCCGAGTCGCATGTGGTCGTGCTCTTTAACGTAGTGCTTGTATATGCTCTCAAATGTGTGGCTGAAGGGCCCGTGCCCGATGTCGTGAAGCAGGGCCCCGACCTGGAGGAGCATGCTTTCATCCTCGCTTAGGCTAACTTCCGCGGCGAGTCTTCGGGCTATGCTCCACGCGCCGAGGGAGTGCTCGAACCTGCTGTGGTTGGCACCTGGGTAAACGAGGTACGCGAGGCCGAGCTGTCTTATATTCCTAAGGCGCTGGAACTCGGGGGTTTTAACGAGGTCAAGGATGAGTCCCGTGAGCTTCATGCTGCCATGGATACCGTCGTGAATAATTTTTCCATTCATCGCTATCACCGCTGAAGATTTGAGAACAGGCTTAAATAAATTTTCGGCATTGTGACAACGATGGAATAAAATAGTGGAAGGGGGCGCTCAGAGGTCTTTTCCAACTATGTATATTCTCTTGGTTTTTCCGAGCCTCCTCGGGAGGTCCGCCCTGAGCTTCTCCAGCGGAACCGCCACTATCTCCAGTTCCGCCTGCCGGGACTCTTCCACCTCGTACCGAACGGGATTGTTGGCCTCGTAGAGCAGTTCTCTGACTTCGTCCTCTATCCCCGCGGGCTTCTTCTCCCCATATGCGATGCGTATCGTGGCCTTTGGTTTCGGGTTCTCCGGTGAGAGCGGGTGGTAGATTATCACGAAGTCGAGGAGGTCCGGATGGTCGTACACTATTTCCATCACCTGATCGATGTGGAGCTTCGCTCCAGCGAGGGTCACGACGTCCTTGATACGGATGATGTTCCTGACCTCGCCGTTCTCTATCCTCGCCAGGTCGCCGATGTCATAGTTGAAGAGCGGCAGTCCGGTGAGTTCACCGTCCCGCATCACCTTGGTTATGTAGATGCGCTTGTAGTCATCGTAGCTGTCCCCGTTGTCCTTGAGGACCACTATGGATTCCCCGAAGCTGAACTTCGTGGCCTTCTTCTTTGTGATGACGCGGTAGCCGGTTACCGCATCCTCCGTTGAACCGAAGTTGTCTATTATCACCGCGTTCTCAAACAGTTCCAGAGTTGCCCTTGCGAGCTCGGGGGTCAGGGTTTCGCCGCCAACGACTATGGTCTGTATGTCCTTCTTTATGGACTCGGGCAGGGTAAGGCCAAGGTTGTATGCCGTCGCTGTGAGGCAGAAGAGGGAGGTTGGCTTTATGTCCTGAAGCTCGCGCAGGAGCATCTCCCTGTCCAGGAGGTACTGGATGGGCACCTGGTAGTAGGCGGTTTTTGCATTGATGGCCTCGAACCCGCCAAAAGCAAACATGCCGGATGACGAGGGGAGCGGAGGGAAGAACGACGCGATTCTGTCGCCCCTATCCATGTACTCCCTTATCCACGGCTCGAGCTGGCGCCCGCTCCTCATACGGTCGTCCCGGGTGTAGGGCACCCTCTTGGGACGGCCAGTGGTTCCGCTGGTTCTCATCACGGTGTAGAAAATCTTGGGATCCTGAATGTAGTCGGGCCATATCTCGGAGGTTCGGTAAAGGTCGTGGGGTTCGATGGTCACCCGGTCCGTCAATTCCGCCAGGTCTTCGGGCGTTATTTCCTCCGCGTTCACCCCCAAGAACTTTTCTTTCCAAAATTTCGTCGTTTCCAGGGCCTTCTCCAGGGTGTACCTGAGGTCCTCTACCCCACTCCTGTCAACCCTGCCAACTATTAATCCCATTTAACATCCACCCAATTACACGTGCACTTTTTCCTATTTAATGTTTGGCATTTATTTAATTACATTGAGACGGCATTGGATTTGAAAAAGCTTTTATACTGTTTGGTTAAAACATTCAGCATGAACTATGAAATCCTGTTGGAGAACCTACAGGAACACCCACTAGGTGTTAAGGAAACTTGGATGAGGGAATACCTGAGGGAGATATTTGAGTTTCATTTTGAGAGAACTGCCTACTGGAGGAACGTTGCTGAAAGGCTGAAGCCAGACCTCGATGAGATATTCCAGGGAACCATAGCGGAGGCCTTTGAGAGGATATTCAATCTGGGCCTCGCGGTGGATGAGGACTACCTCCGCGCCAACTGGCTTGAATTCGTTCCCGAGGGATACAGCGGCAGGATACGCTTCTACCAGTCCTCCGGGACCACCCGTGAGAGGGCCATCGGGCACTGGGACGCCCGCTACACGGATGCCCTTCACGCGTACCTGCGTGCGGCCCTGGATGAGATCTACGGGCTGGCGGACGTTTACCGTGGTGACCACCAGATGCGCGCCATCTCCCACGGCCCCTACGGCTGGTACCAGGATGAGATAAGCCAGCTCGTCTGGAGCTACGGAGGAGTCCTCTACTTCATAGGCATGGAAACCGATGGTCTGAAAAAGGTCCTCCGCGAGAAGGGGCAGGAGGCCGTGCTGAAGATCCTGGATCCCCTGGTAAGGTACACAAAGCGCGTCATGGAAGCGGACAGGATAAATACTGTTCGCTCGGCCCCGCCGTTGATGTCCCTCTTTGAGCCATACAGCGAGTCCATTGAGACCGCGATAATAAGCGGAGTTGGGATAAACAGGGATTTCTTCGAGTACCTCTCGAACACCTTCGACGGCACAAAACTCATTCCCCTCTACGGCTACTACCTCTTTGGTGACCTCGTTGGAATCTTCCGACGCGGGGAGTTCTGGTACTACCCCAACTACCCCACAACCATAGTGTTTCCCATGAAAGTGGTGGACGGAACGCACAGGATAGTCCGGTACGGGGAGAGGGGAAGGGTAGCATTTATAATCGCCAGACCTGAAGTTTTAGTTGTCAAATTTGAGGATGAGACAGCACTCCGCGTTCCACCTGAGAGACCGTTTAGATGGGACGGGTTCGGTGAGCCCAGCAGATAGATGGGGTGAGGTTGTTGGATGGCATCCATACACTCCTGCTCGTAGAGGCCGCACTGGTGCTGATCGCGGACGCCGTGGCCGTAACATGGATATTCAAGATATACCTGCGCAACAGGAGAAAATCTGCCCTGGCGTTCTCGATAGCGTGGGTATTCGATTTCTTAACGATCCTCTTTACCGTGCAGCAGAGCGTTACCATCCAGCTGGCTGGACTCCTGTGCCTCTCGACGTTCGCGGGCTTCATTTTCTACGGCTCCGTGAAGTTCCTTGAGGAGGAGTCCATAAACGCCAGACACAAAACCCTCGCTGTCCTTTCCGCCATGCCCGTCGCGTTTATGGTGTACATCCTCGGTGTGTACGCATACACAGGGGACGCCTTCTGGACGGCCACGACCGCAGCGGCGCTTGGGATAAGTGGGGTCTTCGTGGTGGCGGGCGGACTGCTGCTGATGGAAGTTGAGGAGATTTACAAGAGCGCCATCAAATACCTCTCCATCAGCATAATTCTGTTTGGGATTCACCTCATCCCTGCGGCCCTCTTCGGCCTTTACACCTGGTACGAAGCGATAGGCTTCACGTTCTCGTCCATACTGATAGTCTTCATGGTATGGGCAATGGTCAAGCTGACATCATCCAAGACGTTCCTGCCCTCAAAAGAAACGGTTCCCCAGCAGCCCGACCTTAAACCCGGCACCCTCCTTGTGGGGATCAACGAATACAAGAAGCTCAAGGAGAAACTCCGCGAGATGCCCGTGCTCGCCTTCGTCAGGGACGTCTCGGATATACCGGAGGGGTGGGAGTGCTACTTCGTGACCACCATCCCATTCCAGGGCACCTTCAAGAACACAATAAATCCCACCAACCTCGCGAGGATGACCGAGATCTCCTACCAGTACCTTGAGACCTTCGCGAGGTCAGGGAAGCACGGCGTCATAGTGATCGACTGCTTTGAGTACCTTACAGTGTACAACTCTTGGGAGAGCCTCATGAAGTTCATCTCCAAACTGAGGGACTTCACCATCGTGAACAACGGCACCCTGGTGGTTGTCCTGGAGAAGGAAAGCCTAGAACCGAGGCTTTACTTCCAGCTGCGGAAGCTGATAGAGTGAGGCAGCTTTATATACCCTCTTTTTCAACTTATCAATGCCCCCGCGCGAGGACCCTCCAGAACAGTGATGGTGGGTGCGATGCGGGGGCTACAGCCCGGTCTTACAGCGAGGTCCCCGCGGGAGGGCCTTCCGCGTTACGGAGCACGATGGCCGCGGGAAACCCAGACCGGGCACAGACGGCCCGCCTGGGTTAGCCCGCCTGAGCCCGCCGTCTGGCATCGATGAGGGCGGGAGTTACGGGCGGGCCATAGCATCGTAACATCCCGTGGAGTAAGGTTTATTAGGTTCTTGTGGTAGTTCTACGGGGGATATGTGTGGCAGATCAGAAGAAAAACCCCGGGGACGAAGAGGAAGAAAAAATCAGGGACGTTCTCCCGTGGGGAAAATCGAATTTTCTGAGTGATGTTATTGCGGAACGGAAAAGGGAGCGCAGCGAGGCCATTGAGATAGTGGAGAACCTCGTTGATCCAAACGGCCTCCCCGATGAGGTTAAGCCCATAATAAAAAAGCCGGATAAAAAGGAGCTGATTGGGGAGTGAGGGCTTTCAGTACAGCACCACTTCGATGGTCTCCCCCTCGAGATACCCCTCGCTGTCCTCGGGGATTTCGATATACCCGTTGCTCTCCACGAGCGAGCTTATTATCCCGCTGCCCTTCTTCTTGATGGGTCTGGCTTCCCCGTTCTCGTACCACACCTTCACGAACTCGTAGCGCCCGAGCTGGCTCGAAACGCGCTCGGTGAGCCTCGCCCGGATCCTGACCTCATAGTTCCTGGCCCCAACCAGCTTCGCGAGGGCGTGCTTGACGTAGAGATGGAACTGGGCGAAGACGGCTACCGGATAACCGCTCATGATGAAGACCCTCTCGCCGTAGCCCACCGGCCTCCCGGGCTTTATCGTCGTGCCGTGGAAGAGCAGCTTGACGAAGCGGTGGGCGAAGTCCTTATCCCCGAAGGCGGAGCCGCCCGTGACGAGGACGAGGTCGCACTCTCCCCTTGCCCGTTCTATCGCAGATCTGATGGCATCTTCATCGTCCGGGACGACGCCGTAGAAAACCGGCTCGCCGAAGTACTGCCGCACCAGTCCTGTGAGCATGACCGAGTTGCTCTCAACAATCTTCCCAGCCTTCAGTGCGTCTTCATCGAACTCCTCGATGAGCTCGTCGCCCGTAATTATTATCCCGACGCGGGGCTTTCTCTTGACCTTCACGCTCCTGAAGCCGATGCTCTTGAGGAGCGCCAGGTCCTGGGGCCTTAAAACCTGTCCCTTTTGGAGGACAACCTCCCCCTTCCTCACGTCCTCGCCGGCGAAGGCCACGTTCTGTCCCGGAGCGACAGGTCTGAGAACCCTTATGACGTTCCCATCGCGCTCCGCCATCTCCTGCATAAGAACCGCGTTGGCCCCCTCAGGCATCTTCGAGCCGGTCATGAGCTTCACAGCCGTTCCGGGCTCAACTTTCGCCCCGCTCTCCTCCCCCGCGACTATCTCGTCCACGACGCTGAGTTCAACCGGGCTGTACTCCCTTGCCGGGAACGTGTCCTCCGCCCGGAGGGCATAGCCGTCGACGGCCGAGCGGTCGAAGGGCGGGCTGTCTATGGGGGAAACGACGTCTTCAGCCAGAACCCGTCCGAGGGCCTCGGAGAGGGGAACCTTCTCGGTTTCATAAATCTCGCTCAGGTCGTCGAGGAGGAGCTTTAATGCCTCTCTGTAGGGAGTGAGAGTCTTGAACTCCTTCATTTTCATACCCCCACTGTTTCTAGAAACTCAACACGCTTGAAGTCTGAATCAAATGTAGCTATCCTCTGGATGCCATAGCTTTTACAGGTCAGAGTTATTTGGGCATCGGAGGGCAGAAGATTGTATTTTTCCATGATGACCCTAAGTTCCCTTGTCTGCTGAACGTCTTGGAGTATCACAATGCCCACTTCGCTGAGAAGGCCATCGAGCACGTTCAGAACTGGCTCAAAGGGTTTCCATCCATTTTTTCTAATGAACTTTCGTAGACTGTGCTTGCCCTTTATTCCAAACTTTTCACGTCCGAATGCCATTGCGAGGGCTCCAAGAGATTCCCTGTATACGAGCATTGAGGTAACCTTGGTATCTCCGCTCAAAAGAATCATCTCGGCCGCGTCAGCATCTTTCCCGTTGAGGATGTACTCGACGATGACAGAAGTGTCGATGAAGATGACGTCTTTCAAAGCTCTTCAGCCTCCGCAATGGCCCATTTTATCGTTTTCTCCTCAAACGTTCCAAGTGCACCCCTAAAGTGCCTTAGCCTCTCAAGTTTTTTGGCCTCCGTTTGCATTGGTTGTTTCCCTGGCTCGTTGAGATTTTCCATCTTCATCACCACCCATTATCTTTGTATGATCGAATATTAACCTTACTCCCTCCCGTGCTTGAGTACGTGGCCGGCCTCTTTGAGGATGATTTTGATCCCAGTCCTTGCCGCGCCGAGACTGCCGGGCAGGCAGAAGACGGCCATGGTTCTGCCGGAGCTCCTGATTATTCCCGCGGTTGCCCTCGTCATGACCGCGGCTGTGCCTATCTCCTCGTAGCTGAGGAGTCTAAAAACCTCGCCGAAGCCCGTCAGTTCCTTATCGAGGAGGGGCCTGATGCTCTCTATCGTCACGTCCCTGCTTGTTATTCCGGTTCCGCCGGAGGTTACCAGGACCTCCGCCCCCGCTCTGAAGGCCTCGACAACGGCACCGATTATCGCCATCTTCTCGTCGGGAACGACCGCGTAGTAAACCTTCTCATGTCCAGCCTTCTCCAGCTCCTCCACGAGGAACTTCCCGCTCTTGTCCTCCTTCTCACCCCTGCTCGCGGTGTCGCTGACCGTTATGACCGCGAACTTAAACTTCTTTGGAGCCTTTCTCTTGTGTTCCTCCGCTCCCATATTACCACCCGATTAAGCTTGTTCCTGAACTTAATAACCTTTCAGCAAACGGAAGCGTTTAACGGGAAGGGTTATATCTTGAGAGGCTGAGGAGGAAGTCATGGAGTTCAAACACTTCATCCAGCCATTCGACGAGCCGCTGCTGGCATTAAGCAACGCACCCCACAGAGGGGGCCTAACGAAAGCAAATGGTTTCTTTTTCATGATGGTTCACAAGAACTACTCCGGCGACTACAAAGCCGACTGCCTCGCCTTCGAGCGGGAGAGCGGCCTAAAGAACTTCGTTGGCTTTATGACGGCCGCGGAGGTGGGTAAGGTTCTCTCTGTTGCAAGGAGCGGGAGTGTTACGGCCTATGTCACGGCCGGGATAACAAACCCTGCGATAGCCGGCGATGTGCCGCCTCCCTGGAAGCCGGGGACGATAAACATCGCCCTCGTCATCCGGGAAGGCCTGACCGTCGGCGCGATGGCGAACGCAATAATGACTGCCACCGAGGCGAAGACGTACACCCTGCTGAGCCTCGGATACAACGCCACCGGAACGACGAGCGACGGCATCGGCGTCTTCGCTTTTGAAGGGGAGAAGGAGTGGGCGGGAACGGCGACGGAGCTTGGAATGGGCATAGGAAAAGCGGTAAGGGAAGCCCTCGCTGAGAGTCTGAGGAAGTGGGAGAGGACGAGAAGCGTTAAATAGTCTCGCTTCCTATTAGGAGCGGTGAGAGAATGGAGGACGTTGAGAGCCAGGTCGAGAGGCTGTTCCTTGACGCACAGAACCTCCTGTTGAAAATGAAGCTGAAGGAGATTCGGAAGGGCAGGGTTACCCTTGAGGAGGTAGAAAAAGTTGTTCAGGAGGAGCTGAAGGTCGAAGAGGACGTAGAGGATATAACGGAGATAATCCGCCAGATGAGGGAGAGAGACTATGAGTTCGAGTACTGACGTAGTGCTGGACACAAGCGTCCTCGTTAAGGGATTTCTACCGCCGTTGCGCCGAAAACACGATGAGATTTACTACAGGCAACTTTCCGTTCATCTGAAAGCCAAGGAACTGCTGAAGAAAGCTCAGAACGGAGAGTTCATACTTCATGAACCCGTCATAGCGCTCGTAGAAACTTCAACTGTGTTGTGGAGGCTCTCAAAAAGTGAAAGAATAGTCGACGTTGGCGTTGAGTTCCTCGAAACTTACTCAATCTTCTACTCCGACGTTTACCTCATGGAAGACGCGATGAAACTGGGCAGAGAAACCGGGGCCAGCGGTTTCGACGTTCTCTTCCTCGCCTGCGCGAAGAAGGTAAACGCCAAACTGATAACCGACGACAAAAAGATGTACGAGAAGGCCGTAAAAGCGGGAATAGAAGCGGAACTCCTCAGGGAGCTCACTTCATCTCCATGAGCCTTCTGTACAGCTCCTCCACTTTTTCGCTAACGTCCTCCGGCGAGAATCCGGCCTTTATTGCCAGCCACGTGGCTCCTCCAGCCCCTACTCCCTCCTTAACGTAACCGCGCTCATAGTCCCTCAGTCCTTTAAACTCGCTCTTCGAGAAGTCCAAATCGGCGGCGTAGCTTATAATCCCGATTTCCTTTGCAGTCTCGATGAAGGTCGCGCTCTTGTCATTCACGACCCACTTGGTTGTGGCAATCATGAACCTGCTCAAGTCCTCGCCGAGGGCCTTCAAGAGCGCTGAAACGGCCAGCATCTGAGTTCCACCTGCTAAAACGATGTCCCTCCTAAAGCCGAGCGCGATACCGATTACCGTCGCCATCATCGGGTCGCCGAACTGCCTGAGGGCTTCGAGGGGGTTGTCCCTCAGCTGACCCCTTTCGATTCCGGCCCTACTGAAGGCTTCACCGATTACCTTCTCCTTCAAACTCTGCGGGTTGTCCGGAGATGCGGAGCTGGTCTTGGCGTCGTAGCCGAGCGCCCAGAGAACCGCTTGAGCTGTCGTCGTTCCTCCTGGCGTGGACTCCCCGATTACGAGTTCCTTTATTGGGGTTTTGTTCAGCTCCTCGCCGAAGAGCTTGGCGCGCTTGATTATCTCCCCGAACTCCGGCAGTGCAGGTTCTTTTCTGAAGTCCTTCCCAACGGCGTCGCTGATGTGGACGTGAGGGAGGAGTGGAGCTAAATACGTTCCTCCCCTGACGATTAGGATGGGAAAGTCTGCGAGCTCTTTGGCTGCTTTCGTGATTATAGCCGGCGTGGGATGCCCTTCCGGTGTTACGGGGATTACGTCAATCGTCAGGGGCTTCTCGTGGAAGAGGTATTCGGCATCGGCCACCGGCGTGAGCTTCGTCAGTTCTGGCGTCGCTCCGGCAACGCTTATCCCCGGAACGGTGCTTATCTCAGTATTTCCCAAAACGAGGAGGAAGAGGCTCTCCATTCCAACCACCGCTGGAGTTTTTATCCAGGGGTTTATATGCCCTTCGGGTCACCAGCGTCCTTCCCATTCCTCATACTGCCACGGCTCTTCAAGCTCCTTTGGCTCCTTTCTGCGTTTTCCCTTTATCCATCCCACGACCGCCATAATGATTATCAGGGGCACTATGACGACCAGCAGTGCTGCGGAGAACACCAGAATGCCCAGTATAACCAGGACGACGATTATCATGATCGCTAGGAACGCCAGAATACCAACTATCGACGAGCCTATTCCCGGCCCGTCTCCACCAGTTTTCATGCTATCACCGTTGGAACTACTCCCCTTTCCTTAAATCTCTTTTCGTTTCTTGGGCCTTAAAATCCGTGCCATTCTCTCGGCCAGCTCAATCTCCTCCCGCGTGTTCACGTTCAGAGCCAAGAGCGGGTTGCTCAGCTCGAAGAAGCGCTCTCCCTCTACCCCAACGGCGTTCAAACCGACTATTGCATATCCCTTATACACCACAGGATTCAGGTCGCGCGGGATTTTTTCGATGGACAGAACCCCGGTCAGGCTCGTCCTTCCATCGAAGGCCCCTGAGATCTGCGCTATGTCGCCCGCCTTCACGAAGGGCAGGTCTGCGGAGACGCTGACGAAGGGCCCGAACTCGTGGAGGAGCCACCCAACGTCTTCAACATAACCCTTTCCCGGTGTTTCTACGAAGGGAATTCCCTCGCGGAGGCACAGCTCCTTAGTCTTCGGCGTGTTCCGGGAGAGGGCAACGGTTGTTTCACCGACATTTTCCGCCTCATGGTAGATGCGGAGGATCATTGGCACTCCGCCGACCATTAAAACTGGTTTTTCTCGTCCCATTCTGCTCGAACGCCCACCGGCCATGATGACTATCATCGGAACCCCCTCTTAACTCATCTGCCAGACCACCACAATTCCCAGGAGCGCTCCAGCCCGCGTTATCTCCGCCACAGCCCCAATGCAGTCACCGTTAAGCCCGCCAAAGTTCTTCAGCGAGATGTGAATAACGTAAGCCCCAGTCAAGGGGCCAGTGAGGGACGCTAAGGAGCGTGGTTCGGTGTAAGCTATTGGGATGAGCAAGAGGAAGTAAAGGGCCGTTCCAAGAACCAGTTGCTTTCGATTCACCCGCTCCATGAAGTACGCTCCGAGTCCCTGACCGAGGGGCTTCTTCGTCGCTAGAGCGAGGAGCATGGCGAACTTGGAGTTCAGCTCCGCCAGGAAGAGGGCATAGAAAGGAACGAGCTGGAGGGAATAGACCTGGAGGAAAAGAACCATCACGACCGCAAAAACTCCCGCTATCCCGGTGTTCAGATCCTTCATTGCCTTAATCTTCCTCTCGCGGTCGCCCTTGGCCATTATCCCGTCCGCCCAGTCCGCCAGGCCGTCGAGGTGGAGGAGCCCTATCGTGAAGTATAGAGCAAGAAGGGCCAAAACGTTCCCGAGGGGAAGGTTAAGGTAGAGAACCGCGGTTGGAAGGGCCGAGCTTAGGAGGGCAACCAGTGGGAGTGCCCAGAGCTCTCCCCGGGCCTTCTCGAAGTCTCCCCTAACCGGCAGTCTGGTGAAAAAGGGAACGAGGTTCTTCATGGCTGCTCCCCCTCTGATTCGAAGAGTCTCGTCATACAGCCCGCTATGAAGCCGCCGACCGCGTCGTCGAGGAACGGTGGGAGCTCCGCCAAAATCCCCGGTTTCCGCGTGTCGTAGTAGAAGAAGTTGAAGAGAGCCATCTTGCCGCCGATTAGCTCGGCTATGGAAATCCCAATCAGCTCGTCGGCCACTAAATTGACCGGATCGCCCTCAACCTTGAAGTTCTCCTCAAGCAGGAACGCCGCCGTTAGGAGTGCCTGGACGTTGATGTCACCAAGATAGTGGAGCATCAGCTCCCTAAGTTTCTCCCGAACTTCTTCTCGTTCGTCACCGATGTAAAGTTCCAGCGCGGTGTCGAGCATCGCGTCGAGTGTTATCCCCTTTGATTCGAGAATCTGAAAGAACTCCACCATACCCTTTTCCACCGTTTCAGTCTTCAACCACCAAACCTATAAACCCTCTGGACTTTTTATCCATTATGCTCTTAAGGCTGGAGAACCTCAAAAGGGTGGGCGAGCTTTACATAAACCCGACCAACCTCAAGGTCGCCCCGTTAGCCCTTCGCGACTGGAGGGACTTTCTAAGTCTGGATGAGAGGACCTACGGGGTCTATGCGAGAACGATATACAACCCCCAGGAGCGTTTTCTGGTGGTAAATTCAGATGATATGGGCCCTTTAATGAGACTGGAGGCTCTCTACTGGGAGTTTCTGATGGAGGCGGAGTACTTTTGCGGCACCGAGAATCTGGACTA
The DNA here is from genome assembly GCF_000221185.1 of Thermococcus sp. 4557. Classification (NCBI taxonomy): domain Archaea; kingdom Methanobacteriati; phylum Methanobacteriota; class Thermococci; order Thermococcales; family Thermococcaceae; genus Thermococcus; species Thermococcus sp. 4557. Next base: position 315,430 of record NC_015865.1, read on the forward strand.
TCAGCTCCGGATCGGGGAGTTTGATGGCCTTCCCTTCGCCAACGGCTGGGTCGGTTCGGGAGTGGTGCTCGTAGGGGAGGCACCGGGAAGGAGGGGCTGCGGGAAGACGGGGATATGCTTCTACCGCGACGCATCGGGAATGCTCCTGAGGAAGACCCTCTTCAGCCTCGGCATTAACCCCGACTTCCTCTACATAACCAACGTCCTCAAGTGTAACCCTCCGCAAAACAGGCTCCGTGGAGTCCCTGAGGGGGCCTATGAACTGCTCGCAATGGAGATCGAGGCGATTAAGCCAGGGGCCATCTTCGCCATTGGCAGAACCGCCGAGAAGACCCTCAAAGAGCTTGGATTCGAGGTTGAGTACTTAAAACACCCGGCCTGGTACGTGCGCCGGGGCCTGAGGGAACCGAGTGAGGAGATACTCGCCGAGTACGCTAAAATCAGGGAGGCCATGGGAGAATGGAGGTCCTAATCGTTTTTCTCCTTGCGCTCCTCTGGGACCTGCTCCTCGGCGAGCCGCCGGCGTTAGTCCACCCCGTCGTCTGGTTCGGACGGTTAGTGGGGTTTTTTGACGGACGCTGGGAGCGAAAAGGTCCTCTTCCCGACTTCTTAGCCGGAACACTGGCCGCTCTGGTCGCCCTCCTCTTTGCCATTGCCCTCTCGCTCCTTCCGTTCTACCTACCCTTCCCGCTCAACTATGCTTTGGCCGTTTACCTCCTCAAGAGCTCCTTTGCGATAAAGAGCCTCCACGAGCACGTTTCGAGAACCGTAACTGAGAACATCGAGGAAAAGAGGAATGCCGTCTCGATGATAGTGAGCAGGGATACAAAGAGCCTTGACGAGGCGCACCTCAACTCGGCAGCGATAGAGAGCCTCGCCGAGAACCTGAACGACTCTGTTGTGGCTCCCCTTTTCTACTTCCTCCTCTTTGGCCTCCCGGGAGCTCTGCTCTACCGTGCCGCTAACACGCTCGACGCGATGCTCGGTTACCGGAACGAGCGCTACGAGTTCTTCGGCAAGTTCTCGGCGAGGTTCGACGACCTCCTCAACTTCGTCCCGGCCCGCTTGACGGTTCTCCTCTACCTCCCGTTCGGCGGACGGAGGGTTTTGAAGTATTACCGCCTCGCGAGGTTCAAGCTCAACTCCGACAAGCCGATGGCTGCCATGAGCGCCCTCCTCGGCGTCTGGCTAGAGAAGCCCGGCGTGTATCATTTTCCCGGCAGAGCTCCGGAGAACAACGATATACGGAAGGCCCTGAAGGTTTACTGGTTAGTCGTTGCCGAATGGGTGATTATCGTCTCTCTACTCCTTGCAACGGAGGTGTTTCCATGCTTGAACCCGTGAAGTTCTCAACTTACCACGGCGGGAGCAGGGAAGAAGGTCTGCTCGACTTCTCGGCCTCGCTGAATCCCTATCCGCCCGAGTGGCTCGAGGAGATGTTCCGGAGGGCAAAGGAGATAAGCACCCGCTACTCCTACTATGAGAGGCTTGAGAAGGAACTGGCCGAGCTAGTCGGTGAACCCCTGACGGTAACGGCTGGAATCACCGAGGCGCTCTACCTCCTCGGAATACTCGCGCTCCGTGGGAGGAAGGTGGTAATCCCCCGCCATACATACGGCGAGTACGAGAGGGCTGCGAGGATTTTTGGAGCGGAGGTCATTAAAGGCCCGAACGAGCCTGAAAAGCTCGCGGAGCTTGTTGGGAGAGACTCGGTGGTTTTCTTCTGCAACCCCAACAACCCCGACGGGAGGTTTTATAGAATTAAGGAGCTCAAACCCCTCCTCGATGCGGTTGAGGAGGGAAAAGCCCTCCTTGTCCTCGATGAGGCTTTCATAGACTTTGTGGAGAGACCTGAAAGCCCGGAAGGAGGAAACATCGTCAGGCTTAGAACCTTCACCAAGAGCTACGGTCTGCCGGGAATAAGGGTCGGCTACGTCCTGGGCTTTCCAGAGGCGTTTAGGAGTGTTAGAATGCCGTGGAGCATAGGTTCAGTGGGTCTGGCCTTCCTTGAATTCCTAATCAAGGACGGCTTCGAACACCTGAGGAAAACGATGCCCCAAATCTGGCGTGAGAAGAAAAGGCTGGAACAGGCCCTCGACGTGAAAAGCGACGCCAACTTCTTCATCAAGCGCGTTGGTGATGCAGGGGAAGCCGTGGAGAGACTTAAAGAACGTGGAATCCTCGTCAGGAGCTGTGAGAGCTTCGGCCTGCCCGAGTTCGTTCGCTTTTCGGTTAGAAAGCCGGAGGAGAATGATATTTTAATTGCAGGGTTCAGGCGTGTTTTAAACGGCCTTTGACAGTGCGTGCTGTGGAAACACGAGGGCAACGGTTAAATAATTCTGTGGACTATGTAGGATACGGGACACAACAAAGAATGGTGTCTCCGTTGAGAAAATACATATCCTCCGCGCTGATCCTCCTGCTCACCCTGCTCCTGATAGCATCGATAAACCAGATACCTACAAGGCTTTACGGCACCCCTGAAAGGATCTCTGCAGGCAATGGCTCCGGAATCGCCGGCGTTGAGAACCTTTTGGGGGTGAGCACTCCCGAGCAGTCCACAGAGAAATCGGCGATGAAAAACGGTACCCTTGACCTCTCCCGGTTCTACCCATGGCTGAACGGCAGTTCCCGTGGGGCATCCCCGAGAAACGTCTCCTTCAATCTTAGTAATGAGTACAACAACATGAGCTATCCTTTCAACTCCAGCGGCACGGGTATTCTCACAGAGCCCGAGTCCATAGATCTCCGCAGGAACAGCTTCTGCAGGGGAGACACCAAGAGAATCGTCATGACCGTGAGCGGGGCAGCCCACACCGCGTACCTCAGGGGCGGTGTCTATGCCACGTACCTGAACGGAACGTGGTATCGCCTGAACGAGACCCCCGTGACTGAAAACCGGGGCGTGCTGCCGCTCCCCACCGTAGAGCACACGAAGGTGTCTGACAACATCACGGTGGTTCTGGCGTCCCCGATAATCACGGGCAACCTTCTGACCGCCCTTTATACTGAAGAAGTAAGCGCGCCGGGTGATCTGAGATACTACCCTGAAAGCCACCTGTTCGGAACCTCCGGGGTCGTCTGGAACTATTCCTTCAAGACCGTGCATTATATATTCCCGGATACCGCCCTGGAGGGAGCGAAAACCACTGTTTCTACTCAGTACCTCCAGACTCCGAACGTGAGTGAGAGGGTCTTGGAGCTAGCCCGCAACATAACCGAGGGAATCGAAGGTGACTACCTGAAGGCGAGGGCGATAGAGAGCTATCTTCGCACGCACTACGAATTTGACATGAACGCGCCCCCCGCCCCCGAAGGTATCGACCCCCTCGAATGGTTTCTGTTTCATTCGAAGAGAGGGGTCTGCATTGACTTCAACACGGCCTTCGTGGTTCTGGCCAGACTGAACGGAATCCCCGCGAGGCTGGTTACGGGATATCTGATAAAAGAAACCCCCGCCGAGCAGGCTGTGCATCCGATACAGGCCCACGCGTGGGCGGAGGTGCCCTTTGAGGGTATTGGATGGGTTACGTTTGATGCCACTGCACCCGCGGGCGGCCTCTTGGGACAGGGCAACGAAACCGCGGGGGTGGGCGAATCGCAGAAACCGGAGAACCAGAGCCTTCCCGGTCCGGATTTCGACATCCTGATCAAGCCGGACCCCGTTGTCACCGATGTCAACAGGTCTTTTCAGGTCTACGTCACCGTGATTCCTCGTGGCCTTGGAGAAGTAAACGGTTGCAAACCGGAACTTAGCGTCAAAATTAGCATGGATGGATTGTATTCGGTCAGCTCCACGATTGCGCCGAACATCACGAAACCATTCCGCATGAGTGGAATTCCAGAGCCGGGCACGTATCATCCAACGGTCAAAGTCACCCTCTCGTACTGCGGTACCGTGAGCGGGACGAAATCGAAAACGTTCACCGTTATAGTTCGGGGCGGGAAGTTCTCACTGACGGCAGAACCTGAAAACCTCACCCTCGTGACGGGGGAGCTCGGCAGGTTAAAGATATACGTCACGGGAGACGGGTACTTTGGGAGGGTTGACCTGAACGTCGAGTATCCAGGCAGGTACAGGCTCCTGAAGGAGTCGGGAATCCCCGACTTTGAATCCGACCTCCTCTTAACGGCACCCTCGAGGCCAGGTGACTACACCGTCAAAATAACCGGAACCTCAGGCGACACAGCGGTCGTCCTTCAGGTCCCACTGCGAGTTCTCGGGCGCACCCGGACAAGGATAACGGATTATCCGGTTGAGATACTAAAGAACCAGCCCTTCTGGGTGAACGGAACCGTAACCGACGAGAACGGAGGGCCCGTTGACGGCCCGGTGTACGTGACCCTCAACGAGAGCAAGGCCTCCCCAGGTGTGGTGGTCGGTAGGGGCGCCTCTGTAAACGGACGCTTCAGCATTGAGTGCTCCGCTCCTTATGACCTTCCCCCTGGAAACTATCAGATAGTGGCCCACTTCGAGGGAAACGATTACTACCTCCCGTCCAACAGCGACCCTGGGGTAATCGTCAGGGACAGAACAGCTATTCAGGTTGAGGGGCAGATAGTGACGAAGACCGGGAAGTTCGAACTCGGGGGAAAGCTCGTTGATTCCGCAGGGAACGGCGTTCCCAACGCCACGATTGGGGTCAGCCTGGATGGAACCTTTCACATCAACGTTACCACAGATTCCGCAGGCGTCTTCACGGTCCCCCTGCTTCTGGAAACGCCTGGGGAACATCATGTTCTAATATCGTACGGGGGAAGCAGGTACTATCTGGGTGCGGAGGCGACGGTAAACATCACCGCGGTCGAGCTCAATGCAACCGTTCCTGATAGGTGGATAATAGGCTGGAACGTCACGATCAACGGCTCGATTCTGGGCGTCGACTCCGGCAGCGTGTCCCTTTCGACCCCCATGGGCCGTTTCACCAGTGTCCTGAAAGGGGGACGCTTTAACTTTACAGTTCCAGTAAACGTTTCCCCGGGGATTTACAACGTTTTCTTTGCCTACGAAGACGTTCTTCTGGAGAACATCCCCGTGACAATTGCCTCCCCCACCAACATAACCGTGGAATTCGGCGAGATGCGGGAGGGGGAGAACGCCACGATCGCGGTCAGGCTCGTGGATGCGTTCGGCAATCCTGTCCCTGGAAGGATTGTCACCCTCAACCTCTTCGGCAACCACAGCGCCAGGACGGACATGAACGGCACTGCCCGCTTCACGGTTCGGCCGAGTGAAAGCGGGGGGCATAGGGCCAGTGCGGTCTTTGAAGGGGACAAGTTTTACCTTCCATCTACCGCTGAGTTCGAGGTTTCCGTGGCCGGACGGCCGCCTTACACCCTTATCCTCACGGGACTCATCATGCTGCCCGTCGGAGTGCTCGTCTACCGGAGGCGGGAGGATATCGCGGCGCTTAAGATTGGAATTACCTCCGCACTCAGGGGGCTGAAAAAAAGGCGCTACTCCCCAATCCTTCATCCCGACAGAAGGCCGCCGGTTTACGGCGAGGGCGAGAAAATCACCGTCACGAGCGATGTTCCCGTTGAGCTTTTCGTCGACGGCAAGCCCGCTGGAACTGGGAATAGATTCGAACTGGTGTTGCCCCGGGGGGTTCACGAACTTCTCGCAAAGGGGGAGAGAGTTAAGGGATGGCTCAAAGTGTGGGTTGTGGACTACAGGGAGGAGATAATGAGGCTCTACGACAGATGCTTCCTCGAACTCGCCAGGAGAAAGGGACTGGGAGGCAGGGACCTCGCCCCGGAGGAACTCGCCCACAGACTGCGGGGCGAATACGACTGGAACGACTTGAAGACCGTCACGTACCTTTTCGAGGTCGCCAGGTACAGCCTCTACCCTGTTGGAATGAGGGAGTTCATGGAGTTCTACCGGTCTCTGTCCCGACTGGTGGGAGGTGACTGCTATGAGAAAGATTGATACCTCTCTGATTCTCTATCCCATCCTCATGGTGCTCGTCTATGCCCTTTCGGGATATCCCCTCCTGAGCGGATACCTGGGGGACTTTGTGGCAAGCATCGAGGTGCTCCTGCTGTTTTTCCTCCTCTCCCGGCTCTCGCTTCTGCTCCCCGATTACGGGGAAGTTGCCTCCAAACTCTTTAAGGGGGCGGGTTTTGCACTCGCGTTCTATCTCCTCCCCTCCGAACCGTACACCAGCTGGGAATTTCAGCTCCCCCTGGCCCTTCTCGCCGCGGGGATTACCATGGCCAGCGTTGCGCCGGAGCTCCCGGAGATCCTGGGGCTTCTAACCCGGGGCTTTGGGGTGGCCATCGCCTTCTACGCCCTCTACACCTTCAGCGGTCAGCTGGTCAGGGGGTACATTATAGCCCCCGCGTTCCTCTATGCCGCGGCGGCATCGGTGGTCGTGTACGCACTCGTTGCCGTTGAACGCTCCGGCCTGATAGGAAGCCGTTTCGTGGAGAGAAACGCCGCCGGAATCATACTGCTCTTTGTACTCCTGGGGCTGTACGCCGGGCTCAGGCCCTACATGCTTGAGAACTACCCAAGGTACGTGTTTTACCTGGAGTGGGGGACGATAGGCTTCGCAACCCTGCTGGCAGCGATGGCCGTGCAGAACCACCTCTCTGCGGCGAACCTCGAGAACTATCTAGTGGGAGAATGGAAAAAGCACAGTATGGAGATATCCATAGCCGGGGACGAGGAGTTCGAGCGTGTGAAGGGGGCGGTGGAGGACTTCGTTCTCCGTAAAAAGAAGGGTCCGCTCGTGACGTTCCTGACCTACTACGGTATAAAAGCCCTGGGAAACATTGAAGCAGTTAGAGAACTCACCGAGCCCATCGTGGAGTACGAGGAGGAGTGCTACTCGGTGTTCACCCCAAGCTGGCTGGTCAGGAAGAGGGAGAGGGAGCGCCTCCAAAGGCGCCTTCAGCTTGTTAAATCTGCCATCGAAAAGATTGAAGAGTATATGGGGGGTAAAAGATGAACGCGGAGTCCTACGCAACCCTCTGTGATGAAGTCGTCTCGGTTGTTTCGAAGGTTTACATCGGCAACGAGGAGGTTGTGAGGAAAACGCTGGCGGCAGCCCTCGTAAATGGAAACGTACTCTTTGAAGACCATCCGGGTCTGGGGAAAACCCTACTTGCTAAGGCCTTCGGCCGCGCCCTCGGCCTGGAGTACCGCAGGGTTCAGTTCACGCCCGACCTGCTGCCGAGCGATATCATAGGGACCAAAGTCTGGAGGCAGAACCTTGGAACGTTTGAGCTCATTAAAGGCCCAATCTTCACCCACGTTCTCCTGGCGGACGAGATCAACCGCGCTCCACCAAAGACCCAGTCCGCGCTACTCGAGGCGATGGAGGAACGCCAAGTGACCATAGAGGGCGACACCATGAAGCTTGAGATGCCTTTCTTCGTGATAGCCACCCAGAATCCCATCGAGTACGAGGGAACCTATCCCCTCCCGGAGGCCCAGCTCGACAGATTCCTCCTCAGAATGAGCGTGGGTTATCCTAAGAGCCTGGATGACGAAGTTGGAATCCTCAAGGCAAGGATATCATGGGGCAAGGACGACCCAACCGCTGACATGGAGCCGGTCATGGACAGGGGCACGTTCCTGGAGATGCAGGCGTTCGTTGAGCACGAGGTGTTCATACACGACGAGGTTCTCAAATACATCGCGGGAATCGTCAGGGAGGTCAGAAAGGACGAAAGGGTTGAGGCGGGCCCGAGTCCCAGAGGCGCTCTGGCGCTGCTGAAGGTTTCCAAGGCGAACGCCATGATGAACGGCAGGGATTTCGTTGTTCCAGATGATGTCAAGAGATACGTCATAGATGCACTGGCCCACAGAATCGTTCTCGGGGCTGAGTACGCCTTTGAGGGAGTGAGCGGTCGGGAGGTCGTCGAGGCGGCGGTTAAGAGGGTTCCGGTTCCCAAAGAGTTCGAGCGTGAGGAGTAATGACCGCAGCCCGCTCCTTCATCTCCACCGCCCTCTGGTTCATCGCAGCCGGGATAATCTTCTCCATGCCGGGACTGGCGTACCTGGCGATAATTCCCATGACGGTGCTGGCGGTGGGGCTTTTGGTGGATCCCCCGGAGGGGATATCGGTTGAGAGGAAGCTCGTCAAAACGAACCTTCGGGTGGGGGAAGAACTGAGGGTCAGCGTGCGTCTCAAGGTCAGGCACGGCCTCGGCTTCGTGGTGATAAGGGACGCCCTCCCGGAGGAGTTCTCGCTGGTGGATGGGAGCAACGTCCGGGCGTTTTTCAAGGGGCCCAGGGAACTGGTGGTGGAGTACGAGTACGTCATCAAACCCGCGAAGAGGGGCAGGTACCGCATCGGCCGCAGTGAGGTGCTGGGCTACCACGTCTTTGGGCTCAAACCGAGCAGGTGGGGCGTTTTTGGTGAAGAAACCTACCTATCGGTGCTGCCGCGCGTAAGCCTTCCGAAGAGGACCAGAACGCCCGTTACAAAGTCCCAGATTCCCATCCCCGTGACGAGCGTCTCCATCAGGGGCGTGGCCTCCACGGACTTCAGGGAGATAAGGGAGTACCGCGCGGGCGACCCCGTCCGCTTCATAAACTGGAAGGCGTCCGCCAGGAAGGGTGAGGTTCTGGTAAACGAGTTCGAGAAGGAGGGCAAAAAAACGGTGCTTTTCATCATAGACGCAACGGGCTCCAAAGTTGGCTCCTCCGTGGAAAACCCCCTGGAATACAGCATCCAGCTCGTCTCTTCCCTGGCGTACTACTTCACAAAGAGGAACTACAACGTTGGCCTCTACGTAGTGGGCCACGGAAAGCTCATCCTTCCCGCCACCGGGTCAAAGCAGCTGTATATCCTGGTTAAAACGCTCCTGGAGCTTGAAGAGGTTGAGGTTGAAAAGGAGGACTTCGTTCGCGCCGTGGAAGGCCTCAAGCACGTGCTTATCCGCTACACACCCCTTGTGATTTACGTCTCAAACCTGCTCCCCGAAAGACTGGCTGAGATTAGGGAGGGCATAAGAAGGCTTCGTCCGATATACCGGGATAAACGGCTTCCAATGCTCGTGTTCGATGTATCCACGTACTCGCTTTTGGAGAGGGACGTCAGCTCGCTGATACTGCTGGAGAAGCGGGCCCTCCGGCACGACCTTCTAAGGGCGGGGGTGTACTCAATCCTCTGGGACCCGACCAGGGAAGACGTGACCTCCGTCGTTACAAAAACAGTGAGGCTGATAAGATGAGAACTGATCACGTCCTGACCGCACTGAGGCTGGCAGTTTTGGTGCCAATGATACTCATAGTTTCCGACATGCTGGCCTCGATAGCCCCCCTGACGGCGTTTCTTGGTGGACTCGGAATCGCAGCTCCAGAAACGCTGATCCGCCTCGGCGTGGCCGCGTTGGTGGGGTTTATAGTTCTCAACGGTGAGTCTCCCGGATGGCTGATATCCCTCGCCTACTTCGCGAACATGCTGTACCTGATAATGAGGGTCTCCCCCCTGGTCGAAATAGCTTTCCCGACCCTGTACCCACCTCTGATGGATGCGTTGGAGAAAAACGTGCTGCTCCCAACTTCACGGGCGTTCTTCTACATCCCCGTCCTCGTCATTGCCTCGATAGTTGATGACTACATCGGGGAGCTGATTGAGAAGGAGAGGATTATGAGTGAGTGGGAAATTCCCGATGGGGACGTTGCGGGCGTCGTTTACCCCTCTCTCCTGGTGATGGCCGTGGCAACGGTAACATCCGCCCTGGTGTTCCTGTGGGCGATTGATTACCTCACAGGGAGAGGGGTGGATTTTGGGGAGCTGTACTACCTGGCCCCTCCGCTTCTCCTGCTCGCGCTTGGGGTGTCGTTCAGCATGGGCATCTTCGGACGTGGGAAGGCCAGGCGCAACGTGCTTGTAATCAAAGCCAGAATACCGGTGGGCAGGAGCTATTCGTGGGAAATCGAGGGAGAAGAGAACCTCGTCGTGACCGTGCTGACCAGAGGTGGTGAAATGCGGGAACGAGAGGTGAGGATAGAAACGGAGGTCAAAGAACCGCTGAAGAGGGTGATCCTTTACGTTAAGACCTTGGGGGCGGGAGAGGGGGAGGATTCCACAAAGAGGGTGCCGGTTAGGAAGGTTAAGGAGAGCACCGACGGGGATACGGGGTTTCTGCTGTACACCAACATGTGGCCCGTTGAGTTCTGAGCGCCGAAAATCTTTTGTTTGAAAATATATCCATATTTCTGGTGGTATCATGCACGAACTCTACACAGTTCTTGCAGAGTACTACGATGCGATTTACAGGCGGAGGGTCGAGCGAATTGGGAAAGAGATAGACTTCGTGGAGGGGCTCTTCGAGAATGAAGCCGAGCGAGAGGTACGGAAAATCTTGGACCTTGCCTGCGGAACAGGAATTCCAACGCTCGAACTCGCGAGGAGGGGATACAAGGTTACCGGCCTCGACCTCCACGGGGAGATGCTGACCGTCGCGAGAAGAAAGGCCGAAGGGGAAGGACTGAAAATAGAATTCATTCGAGGAGACGCGCTCGAAATTGATTTTGAGGAGAAATTTGACGCCGTGACGATGTTCTTCTCGTCCATTATGTACTTCGATGATTCTGCAATTCAGCAATTGTTTAATTCTGTAAAACGGGCGCTGAAACCGGGCGGAATTTTCATCGCCGACTTCCCGTGCTGGTACTACGGCGGAAGGGACGGCCCGATAGTGTGGGACGAGCGGAAGGGCGACGAGCGGTTAATCATGACCGACTGGCGCGAGGTGGAGCCGGCGACACAAAAGCTCCACTTCAAGAGGCTCGTGCAGATAGTGAGGCCCGACGGGAGCGTTATGGCCTTCATGGTGGACGACGAGCTCAACATTTACACACCAAGGGAGATGAGGCTCTTGGCCGAGAAGCACTTCAGGCGGGTCAAAATCTACGGGGACCTCCACGAGCTGAGGCCCAACGACAGGAGGTACTGGCTTGTGGCGGTGAAGTAACCCCAAACTTTTTAAACCTCAGGCTCATTTCTATACCCTGGTGGTGCCTATCGTCCACCGTAACGCTGATTTCAACCTTTGAATCCCATGCGTTCCGCGCTTCTTGGTTAGCCCGTACTCCGGCACCACCGGCGTTGCTAAGATTTTTAAGCCGCCCTTCTGAGGGTAACCCATCTTCAAAAAACCGAAAAGGTGATGCCCATGCTTCCTAAGACCTACGACCCGAACGAGATTGAACCGAAGTGGCAGAAGTTCTGGCTGGATGAGAAAATCTACAAGTACGAGCTCGACGAGAAGAGGCCGAGCTACGCGATTGACACTCCGCCCCCGTTCACTAGCGGAACCCTCCACCTCGGTCACGTGCTCAGCCACACCTGGATCGACATCATAGCGCGCTATAAGAGAATGACCGGCTACAACGTGCTCTTCCCGCAGGGCTTCGACAACCACGGTCTCCCGACCGAGCTCAAGGTGGAAAAGGAGTTCGGAATAAGCAAAGACCAGCCCGAGCTCTTCCTCAAGAAGTGCGTTGAGTGGACCTGGCAGGCCATCGAGGCCATGCGCAACCAGTTCATTAGGATAGGATACTCCGCCGACTGGGACCTGGAGTACCACACGATGGATGAGTGGTACAGGGCCGCCGTTCAGAAGTCCCTCCTTGAGTTCTACGAGAAAGGTATGCTCTACCGCGACAAGCACCCGGTCTACTGGTGCCCGCGCTGCAGGACGAGTCTAGCTAAAGCCGAGGTCGGCTACGTCGAGGAGGATGGTTATCTTTACTACATCAAGCTCCCGCTCGCCGATGGAAGCGGCTACGTCCCCATAGCCACCACGAGGCCCGAGCTTATGCCCGCCTGTGTTGCCGTCTTCGTCCACCCGGAGGACGAGCGCTACAAGGACGTTGTGGGCAAGAAGGTGAAGCTCCCGATATTCGAGAGGGAAGTGCCAGTTATAGCCGATGAGGACGTTGACCCCGAATTCGGAACCGGTGCGGTCTACAACTGTACCTACGGCGACGAGCAGGATGTCGTCTGGCAGAAGCGCTACAACCTGCCGGTTATCATAGCGATCAACGAGGACGGCACCATGAACGAGAACGCCGGACCTTACGCCGGCCTCAAGACCGAGGAGGCGAGAGAGAAGATAGCGGAGGACCTCGAGAAGATGGGCCTCCTCTACGACAGAAAGAAGGTCCGCCACCGCGTGCTGAGGCACACCGAGAGGAGCTCATGTATGGCACCCATCGAGCTGCTCCCCAAGACCCAGTGGTTCATCAAGGTGAGGGACTTCACGGACGAGATAGTGAAGGTCGCGGAGGAGATCAACTGGTACCCGAGCGACATGTTCCTCCGCCTGAAGGACTGGGCAGACTCAATGGACTGGGACTGGGTTATAAGCAGGCAGAGGGTCTTTGGAACGACGCTCCCGTTCTGGGTCTGCAAGAACGGTCACGTGGTTCCTGCCAAGGAGGAAGACCTGCCGGTCGATCCGCGCTTCGACAAGCCGCCCGTGGAGAAATGTCCGGTCTGCGGTGCCGAGCTCGAGCCCGTAACGGACGTCCTCGACTGCTGGATAGACTCCAGCATAACCCCGCTCATCATAACCCGGTGGCACGAGGCCATCAAGGGCGACGAAGAGGCCAAGCGCTGGTTCAAGCACAACTTCCCGACCGCGCTCAGGCCGCAGGGAACGGACATCATAAGGACGTGGGCCTTCTACACGATATTCAGAACCCACGTCCTCACCGGCAAGAAGCCCTGGGACGATGTCCTCATCAACGGAATGGTGGCCGGGCCTGACGGCAGGAAGATGAGCAAGAGCTACGGCAACGTCGTAGCGCCGGACGAGGTCATTCCGAAGTACGGCGCCGATGCGCTCCGCCTCTGGACCGCCCTCGCTCCGCCCGGAGAGGACCACCCGTTCAAGTGGGAGACCGTCGACTACAACTACCGCTTCCTCCAGAAGGTCTGGAACATCTACCGCTTCGCCGAGAGGCATCTGAGCGATTTCGACCCGAGCAGCGCTCCGGGGGAGCTTGAGCCGATTGACAGGTGGATACTCTCAAGGCTGCACCGCGTCATCAAGTTCGCCACCGAGGAGATGGAGCGCTACCGCTTCAACCTGCTCACCAGAGAGCTCATGACCTTCGTCTGGCACGAGGTGGCCGATGATTACCTCGAAATGATCAAGCACCGCCTCTACGGCGACGATGAGGAGAGCAAGCTGAAGGCAAAGGCCGCCCTCTACGAGCTGCTCTACAACATAATGCTCCTCCTCGCGCCGCTGGCCCCGCACATAACCGAGGAGCTCTACCAAGAGATGTTCAAGGGCCACGTCGGTGCCAAGAGCGTGCACCTCCTTGAGTGGCCGAAGTACGGCGAGGGCAGGATAAGCGAGGAAGCCGAGAGGCTCGGAGAGCTCGCCCGCGAGATAGTCGGCGCCATGAGGCGCTACAAGAACAGCCACGGCTTAGCTCTCAACGCCAAGCTGAAGCACGTGGCCATCTACGCCACCGACTCCTACGAGGCCCTGAAGGCCATCGAGAAGGACATCGCGGGAACCATGAACATCGAGAGGCTGGAGATAATCCAGGGCGAGCCGGCCCTGGAGGAGCGCATCACCGAGATAAAGCCCAACTTCAGAACCGTCGGGCCAAAATACGGAAAGCTCGTGCCGAAGATCACTGCCTACCTAAAGGAGAATGCCAAGGAAGTCGCTAAGGCCCTCAAGGAGGCCGGAAAGATCGAGTTTGAGGTGGAGGGCCAGAAGGTCGAGCTGAGCAAGGAAGACATCGTGCTCAGGAAGGCCGTCTTCAGCGAGGGCGAAGAGGTCGAGACGGCGGTTGTTGGGGACGCCGTTGTGGTGTTCTTCTGAGTCCTTTCTTTTCATTCTCCGATTTCTACACAGGATAAAAGAAAGCCTCAACAGTTATAGCACAGCATCGCGGCCTTCTTGAGGAGAATCACGCGGTAAGTCTTTCCGTTTATTACCCTTGGGTTGGAGATCTTGTTGAGGTGGTGTATCCTCTTCCTCTCGAGGGCTATCAGGTCAGGCTCCCTCAGCACCTTCACGAAGTCCTCCCAGCGGATTTTGAGCCACCTGGAGTACTCATCGAACAGCTCCTTCTCGACCACCCTGTAGGTCTTGCCGTTCACTTTGTATCTGATCGCACGCTTGGGGAGCTCCTTCCTCAGGCGCCAGCGGGCATGGAGAGGTTCCTGGAACTCGTAAACCGCTTCATCCATGGACTTTCCTTCCACCATCATCTTGAGGATTATGCCGAGGATGCGGTTTATCCTGTCGGGGACGCCAACGACGTCGCCTTTGAGAACGATCTTCCTCCTGCGTACCCTTATTCCTGCCCTCTCAAGCTCCTCGCCTATCTTGGGCGTGGTCTTCTTTTTGTTCCCGCCCGTGTCCACGATGCCGCCGATTATAAAGGCCCCGACGTCGAAATCCTTCTCGCTCAGAACCTCCTCCGCCCAGGGGTCGAGGAGAACCACCTCGTTAATGCCGTTCTTCTCCAAAAACTCCGCCGTCGGGCCGGCGTAGGGGGTTATCCTGTCGATAGGCCCCTTGAACATCCTCTTGAACTCGTCGTTCGCCCACGTTACGGCGAGCTCCCTTCCGGTGAAGTAGTCCCTCAGCAGGCCGTAGCTCTGACTCACCTGCAGGCAGACCTTGCCTTTCTCCTTCTGCGTGTGCTTGTCCCAGTGGTAGAGGTCGATTATGAAGTAGGGCCACTCTGGGAGCTTTGAGCGGAGCTCTTCGGGCGTCAGAACCGGCTCGAACTTCTCCATCATGCACAGCGGGGCGTAGGCGTAATGAGCGCCCTCAACGCGGTTGCCGTTCAGGTCCCAGGCCACTAGGGTTTTCTCAGGAACGCGGAATACTGCCCCCTTTCCGTTGATTATCTCCACTGCCACGTCCTGGAGCTTGTTCTTTGACTTTCTGAACCTCTTGGAGAGCACCCCAAAGCTCTCGATCCCCTTCTCCCTCAGTGCTTCCCTGAAAACATCGGCGAGTGTCTTCATGGCCATCGGTTGAGGGTCGGACGCAGGTTTAAAAAGTTTGCCGAGGGAAAGCTCTCCTCAGACGAAAGATTTTTAAACGCTCGCCCTTCCCTAATATCGAGCCCCGGTGGTGTAGCCCGGTCAAACATGCGGGCCTTTCGAGCCCGCGCCCCGGGTTCAAATCCCGGCCGGGGCACCAGAATTCTCCCAAACGCTTTTCTAAAAGCAGCTTCACAGTTATAGAAGGCTCATCCCCAAAGAGAGCCCACCTCAACAGGCTGTTAATAAAACGAGACCTTACGACATCCAAAGGACTTTATGATATCCGCCATATCGAAGAAGATGGTCACTTCAGCTATCAACACCATTTCAGTTTTCGGAGCCTTAATTGCTGCCTCCATAGCAAGAATCAACAGTTCTTGTTCATATAACGAAACCTTCTTATAACATAATAATCATATTGTAAAATGTTAAACCGGAGGTTGTTTGCATGACTCGTCGCACGGTTCCCCTTCTTTTGATACTCGTTATTGTGTTGTCTGCAACCATTGCTACAGGTTGTATTGGTGGTTCAACTCCAACAACGACATTCACGGAGAGTTATCCCACCGATACATTTTCCGAGGCCTCATCCATAGACAACTCCCACCCGACGAGCTCTGGAAAGAACATTCCAACAGACGCAATTAAGGTCTACGTAATCAAGGTCATAGATGGAGATACAATCGACATTGCATTCCCCAATGGAACAACTGACAGGGTCCGTTTCCTCGGCGTGGACACTCCAGAAACTTCAGCTTCTCGGAACAAGCCCAATGAGTACGACCACATCACGGACCTAAAGTGTCTAGCCAGTTGGGGCGTTGAGGCCAAGTTTTTCACTAGGGACTATCTTCTCAACAGAGTCATTTACATACAGTTTGACCCCGATGCCGGGAAGAGGGGTTATTACGGCCGACTATTGGCCTACATTTACCTTGAGAACGGCACGGACTTCACTGCCCTTCTCGTGAAGAAGGGCTATGCTCGGGTTTACACCGAAGGTAAATTCCAGAAGGAGCATGAGTACTTATCGTACCAGCGCACTGCCGAGTCCAAGAAGCTTGGACTGTGGGGGTGTGAAATTGGCCAGTATGCTGATACTTCGACAGTTACGCATGTAGCCACCACTGGAGAGATAGCCATTGTGAAGATCCATTATGATGCAGGTGGCCCAAACGTAAGGGATACGGAAGTTCTAAACGATGAATATGTGGTTCTGAAAAACAAAGGATCAAAGGCTGTGGATCTTAAGGGGTGGGTCATTATGGATGAAGCTAACCACAAGTACTACTTTCCCTCGGTGATCCTTCAGCCAGGGCAGGAGATTGTCCTCCACACGGGCAGAGGTAGCAACACGTCTCACGATCTTTATTGGGGCTCAAAACGGGCGATATGGAATAACGATCACGACACAGCTTATCTCTATGATGCTCAGGGCAGACTGGTTGATAAGTTCAGTTGGTGATCTTTAGAGCAAAAATCTGTGGTTGTCGTGAGAGAAAACCTTTATGAAACGGTGGGCGTGTATAGGCACTATCCGTACAGCCCGTCGAGTGGTGATCCTGGCAGGCCCTTATGAAACAGGGGACATAACCCTGAGAGGGGCTTTTTATAGCATCCTCTTTTCCGCAATTCTTTATTGAGGGTATTTGATTTGAATAGCAAAAATCTTTTTGAAGTAGCTCGTTGTGTAGTGGGTGAGTCAAAGCCTTTATGGTGAACAGCATGCTCGCAGTCAAAGTCCCCAAGCGAGAGGCCGAAAAAATCCGCAGGAAATTAATCGAACTCGGCGTCCTGGCTAAAGGATACGCCGTCAGGCGGGAGGGTGAGTTTATACTCTTCCCTGTCACAGAGCCAGTAGAGGGCTTTGAGCTCGTTGAAGCAGACTTCGAGAGGCTTGAGAGAAAACCCCACAGCTACCGCGAGGTCGTCAGGGTTCCGGACGAAGTTAGACCGCTCCTCCCGAGCTCCTTCGACATAATCGGTGAGGTTGCGATAATCGAGCTCCCCGACGAGCTGATGCCCCACGGAAAAGCGATCGGAGAGGCCATCCTCCGGGTTCACCGTCACATAAAGGCCGTCTTCGCCAAAGGGGGCAAGGTTTCCGGAGAGTACCGCGTGAGAGAGCTGATTCACCTAGCCGGCGAGAGAAGGACTGAAACCATCCACCGCGAGAACGGGATAAGGTTGAAGCTCGATGTTGCCAAGGTTTACTTCTCCCCCCGCCTGGCCACGGAGCGGATGAGGATTTTCGAGAAGACGCGCCCGGGGGAGGTTATCTTCGACATGTTCGCCGGCGTCGGGCCGTACGCGGTGCTTCTGGCCAAGAAGGCAAAGCTCGTCTTTGCCTGCGACATCAACCCCTGGGCGGTTCGCTACCTTGAGGAGAACATCAGGCTGAACAAGGCTGACAACGTCGTGCCTATCCTCGGGGACGTGCGGAAGGTGGCCGGCAGGGTTGAGGCCGACCGTGTGATAATGAACCTCCCCAAGTTCGCAGATCGCTTTCTCAGGGAGGCCATGCTGAGCGTTAGAGACGGTGGGGTAGTCCACTACTACGGCTTCGGTCCGGAGGAAGACCTGTTCTCCGAGCACGAGGCAAAGATTAAAGCCGTTGCTCGGGAGCTGGGCTTTGGGGTTGAGTTCTTGGAGGAAAGAAAAGTCCGCCCCTACGCGCCGAGGCAGTTCAACATCGCGATTGACTTCCGGGTTTGGAAGATGTGATGATTCTATCGACCCGTGCCTGTGATAAATGTTATAAAAGAGATGATATTATCGTTCCAGGGTGTCCACTGTGAACCTTCGAGTGTTTGATTCTCTAAGACCGTTTACGTACAAGCGCTCCACTAAGTACCTGGTGGCCGAACTGGAGTTCAGGGACTCTAAGCTTCCGGTATATCTCACCGGGAAGAACGGGAAAGCCCTGGCGGAGATGGTATCGCGCGATGCCTCAAAGATGGAAGCGCTGAGGCACGCACTCTACAGGCTCTTTGACAGCCCTGAGGTGGAGGTTCTTCTCGATAGGGTTTCTGAGTATGGCAACCTGGAGTTCATCAACATCAACCTCGGCAAGGAGAGTGCAAAATTCTCGGGTTTCAGCGGGGACCTCGGAGCGGGGTCACTCTACGGGGGCTGGAACCTTAATCTTGTAAGGAACTGGCTCAGGCTGACCTTCCCTCTCGACAGGAGAGTGCCAATGAAATATCTAGAAGCCCAAGACATATTGAGCGGAATTCACTCCGCTGGTAGAGATTTGGATTTACTGGTTCGGGAAGCCTCGGAGTGGAAAAATGGGGGAAGATAGTCACTTCCCCGCTATCTTCACGTTCTCAAACTTCACGAAGGGCGTTATGATGGTCGTCATGAAGGGCATTACGGCCTGCTCCTTCGAAACTTCACTCGCCCCCTTCAGCAGTTCGTAGACGTTGCCCGCAACGAGGAAGACGCTCGCCCCCTTAACCTCTCCGTCCTCGATGAGGAACGCCGGGTTCGCAGTTACCGCGAAGTTTCCATTGTCGGGGTTGCTTGAGTGGGCGCCCTGGAAGCCGTCGACGAAGTAGCCGTGCTCGATTTCAGATATCATATCCTCCAGCGAGCGCTTTCCGTTCTCGATAACCATACTGTGGAACCCTATGTTTATTCCCCCGCTGTTCAGGTCGCGCTTTCCGTTTCCGGTGCTCTCGGTGCCGTGGACCTTCGCCCAGTAGTTGTCCCAGACGAAGCCCCTGAAGGTTCCGTTCTCGAGGAGGACGTTCTTCCTCGTCGGGACTCCCTCTCCGTCGGCTATAACCGGCTGTATGGAGAGTTCGTGGAACGGGTCGTCGTACATCGTGAGCACGTCGCTGGCTATCTTCTCCCCGACCTTTCCTGCAAGGGGCGTCGTCTCCTTGACCAAGCGCTCACCGCTGAAGGCCGGGAAGAGGGCATAGCTGAAGAGCCCCGCTATCGCCCAGGGGCCGAGTATTATCGGAACCTCCTCGTTTTTGCTTGCCTTGACATCGTACGCCCACTTGACCTTCTGAACCGCCCTCTCGACGACCCCGTCAACGTCCAGCTTGAGGTCCCTTCTGGCATCGAAGTCGAAGATTCCGGGGGTGACGGTGCCCTCCTTCCTTCCAACCAGCTCGAGGAAGAAAAATGCAGCACCGCCTTCCTGGAAGACGTCTATTCCGTGGGAGTTGGCGATGTGGCGCTCCTCCCACGAAACGCCGCCCTCTCCTCCTGCCACGATGACGTTCTCGTCCTTCTCACGGGCGAGCTTTATGCCGCGGACGAGCATCTCAACGAGCTGATCCGGGGAGGCATCCTTCAGCTCGTAGTTGGGCTTCGGCTTCTCCAGGTATTTACCCGGCTCGGGCAGGGAGACCCACTTCTCGTCCCTGCTGTTCAGCTTTGCCATCTTTGCGGCCTGCTCTATAGCCTCCCTTATTCTGGCAGGCTCGTCGCTGTCTATTATGGCCAGCCCGAGGCGCTTGTCCTTTATCCCGCGTAGTATCGTAACCGCCCCGCTCCTCGTGGAGGCCATTGAAATCTCGTTGAGCTCGACGTTGGCGCTCACATCCTTGGAGCGGTAAACGGCAATCTCAAGCTCGTCGAAAAACTTCTCGCCGTACCTTATGAGTTCCTCCATCTTCACCACCTCACCCGATGAGGATTCCTCCGTCAAAGCGCATGTGCGGACCGCCTGAGCTGACGAAGGCCGTCTGTCCCTTTCCGCAGAAGCCGACCTCAAGGCCGAAGTCCTTGCCGACAGCGCTTATCTTCTTCAGAGCCTCGATGGCAACTCCTGTGATTGAAG